>CAYWTM010000070.1:0-18108 GCA_964460185.1 uncultured Roseicyclus sp.
CCAGCCGCACCAATGACGAGGCCGGCGACGGCACCACCACCGCCACCGTGCTGGCCCAGGCCATCGTGAAAGAGGGCGTCAAGGCCGTGTCCGCGGGCATGAACCCGATGGATCTCAAGCGCGGCATCGACCTCGCCACCTCCAAGGTCGTGGCCCATATCAAGGCCGCCGCCCGCAAGGTCGAAAATTCCGAAGAAGTCGCACAGGTCGGCACCATCTCGGCCAATGGCGAAGCCGAAATCGGCCGTCAGATCGCCGACGCGATGCAGAAGGTCGGCAACGAGGGTGTCATCACCGTCGAAGAGAACAAGGGCCTCGAGACCGAGACCGACGTGGTCGAGGGCATGCAGTTCGACCGTGGCTACCTGAGCCCCTATTTCGTGACCAACTCCGACAAGATGATCGCCGAGCTCGATGACTGCCTCATCCTGCTGCACGAGAAGAAACTGTCGAGCCTTCAGCCGATGGTGCCGCTGCTCGAGCAGGTGATCCAGTCGCAGAAACCCCTGCTGATCATCGCGGAAGACGTCGAAGGCGAAGCGCTGGCGACCCTCGTGGTCAACAAGCTGCGCGGCGGCCTGAAGATCGCGGCCGTCAAAGCCCCCGGCTTTGGTGATCGCCGCAAGGCCATGCTGCAGGACATCGCGATCCTGACCGGTGGCCAGGTGATCTCGGAAGACCTGGGCATGAAGCTCGAGTCGGTGACCATGGATATGCTCGGCACTGCCAAGCGCATCACCATCACCAAGGACGAGACCACCGTCATCGACGGCCATGGCGAGAAGGCCGAGATCGAAGCGCGTGTCGCCCAGATCCGCCAGCAGATCGAGGAAACCACCTCGGACTACGACCGCGAAAAGCTGCAGGAACGCGTTGCCAAACTGGCAGGCGGTGTTGCCGTGATCCGCGTCGGCGGCATGACCGAAGTCGAAGTGAAAGAGCGTAAGGACCGCGTCGATGACGCCCTGAACGCAACGCGCGCGGCTGTTCAGGAAGGCATCGTCGTCGGCGGCGGCGTGGCTCTGGTGCAGGGCGCGAAAACGCTCGAAGGTCTGACCGGTGCCAATTCCGACCAGAACGCGGGTA
The DNA here is from genome assembly GCA_964460185.1 of uncultured Roseicyclus sp. Lineage (GTDB taxonomy): Bacteria > Pseudomonadota > Alphaproteobacteria > Rhodobacterales > Rhodobacteraceae > JAVJPJ01. The sequence goes on from CAYWTM010000070.1 coordinate 1,087, forward strand.
TCGCCATCGTGCGCCGCGCGCTGGAGGCACCGCTTCGCCAGATCGCCCAGAACTCGGGCGTTGACGGATCGGTCGTTGCCGGCAAGATCCGTGAATCCTCGGACAAAGCCTTTGGCTTCAACGCGCAGACCGAAGAATATGGCGACATGTTCAAGTTCGGCGTGATCGACCCGGCCAAGGTCGTTCGGACCGCTCTGCAGGACGCAGCCTCGGTTGCCGGTCTGCTGATCACCACCGAAGCGATGATCGCCGACAAACCCGCCAAAGAAGGCGCAGCCGCCGGCGGCGGCATGCCCGACATGGGCGGCATGGGCGGCATGATGTAATCACCGGTCGTATCGCGACCTGTGGTGCCGGCGACGGGCTCTTTTGCTTGCAAGAGACGCCCATGGCCGCCCCGCCTTGTGACTTGGCAAAGGCCGTCCTTCGTGGCGGCCTTTGCTTGTATGGCCAACAGGATCGAAAGCGGATCACGCGGGTTTCAGGCCCGGGTCGCCCTTTCCTTTCCCGCACTCCGCGTGGCATCGTCCGGCAAACCGAAAGGCTCGGGGGCAGACGTGATGAAATTCGGTATAATAGGCCTTGGCCGCATGGGCAGCGCGCTGGCAAGACGCTACGCGGCCCAGGGCGCGGATGTCGCCACCTGGACGCGCTCGGGCGGCGTTCTGGACGGAATCCCCTCCTGCCCCGATCTGCCGGCTCTTGTTGCGCGTTCGGATGTCTTGCTGAGCAGCCTGTTCGATGACGTTGCCGTCAGCGCGGTTCTGGACCAGATCCTGGATTGCGACCTGGCGGGCAAGCTGATCATCGAGACCAGCACGGTGACCCCGTCGTGCCTGACCACGCGTATCGACGCGCTGACGGCCGGGGGGGCTGAGGCGGTCGATGCTCCGATCTCGGGCGGTCCCGAGCTTGTCGAGGCCGGGAAATGCGGGTTGTTCATCGGTGGCACGGATCAGGCTGCAGACCGGGCGATGACGGCGCTGGAGCCGTTGACCGAGCGCAAATTCCATGTCGGTCCCCTGGGCACCGGGGTGGTCATGAAAACGATCAACAACGGAATCGCGCAATCCTACTTCGCGAGCCTTGTGGAAGTGCTGCGCCTTGCCAAGCGGGCCGGTTTGCCGCTGGAGACGGTTCTGCGCATCCTGGGCACCGGACCGGCCGGGCTGCCGATGATCACCGGCCGCATCCCGAAAATTCTGGGCCACGACCCCGAGATCGGCTTCACGGTCGAGGCGCTGCACAAGGACAACGCCGTGTTTCAGAAGGTAGCCGCCGAGTTCGACGTCGACACCCCGACCTTGCGTGCTGCCGAGGCGATGGAACGTGAGGCCCTGGCGGACGGGCTGGCCGGGGCCGACCTCGCATCGATCTTTGCTGCCGCTTATCGCAATGCCTGACCCATGGTGACCCTGGCGCCGCTTTCCCTGACACAGGCCGAGGTCTTGATGCCGGACGGGTTGCGGCGCGTGCCGGTCCATCTGGACGGCGCGATCATCGGGGACCGGCCGGGCCGGCCGGTGGACCTGTCCGGCTATCTGATCGTGCCGGGCATCATCGACCTGCACGGGGACGGGTTCGAACGCCACCTTGCCCCCCGGCGCGGCGCGATCCAGAGCCCCGGCATTGGACTGACCAGCCTCGACGCCGAACTTGCCGCCTGCGGCATCACGACGGCCGTTCTTGCGCAGTTTTTCAGTTGGGAAGGCGGCATGCGCGGCGGCGACTTTGCCGAAGCGGTTGCCGACGCGGTGGCGGGTTTCGACGCCCTGACCGACCTGCGCGTGCAATTGCGGCTGGAAACGCATCTGATCGATGACTACGACCGGGTTCTGCGGCTGATCGATCGCGCCGGCATCGGCTACGTGGTCTTCAACGACCATCTGCCCCATGACGCGCTGGCCGCCGGCAAACGCCCGCCCCGCCTGACCGGGCAGGCGCTCAAATCGGGGCGCTCCCCCGAGGCGCATCTGGCCTTTCTCCATGCGCTGCATGCGCGCGGCCCCGAGGTGCCTGACGCCCTGTCAGATCTCGCCGCTGCGTTGCGCGACCGGGCGGTCCGGTTGGGCAGTCATGATGACGCCAGCCCGGAACGCCGCACGGGCTTGCGCCGGCTTGGGGCCGATATCGCCGAATTTCCCGAGACCCTCAGCACGGCCGAGGCCGCGCGCGCCGCCGGTGACAAGATCATCATGGGCGCGCCCAACGTCGTTCGGGGCGGGTCGCACGCAGGCAAGGTATCGGCGCGCGACCTGATCGGCGCGGGCCTCGTCGATGCGCTGGTGAGCGACTACCATTATCCCGCGCTCGCCAGGGCCGCGTTTGCGCTTGTGGCGGACGGTCTGCCCCTGTCCGAGGCCTGGACCCTGATCTCCACCGGCCCCGCCTCCGTCATGGGCTGGCACGACAGGGGACGCATCGAACCGGGCGTCCGGGCCGATCTGGTGATGATCGAGACGGCCACGCAGACCATTCGCGGCACCATTTCGGCCGGACAGATCAGCCACTTGAACGGGCCCTTGGCGGCGCGGTTTCTGGGGGCGCTTGCATGAGACTGATCGCGCTGACCACGCTGGTGATGGTGGCGTTCGCCGCCAATTCGGTGCTGAACCGCGCGGCCGTGGGGGCGGGGGAAATCGATGCGCTGACCTTTGCGATGATCCGGGCCTCGGCTGGCGCGGTCATGCTGACGCTGCTGGTGGTGCTGCGAGGGCGGCGATTGCCGTTGCTGCAGACAGGGCGCATGATCGGCGCGGGGTCTTTGGCGGTGTACCTGCTGGGGTTTTCCGTTGCCTATGTGCAGATCGATGCGGGTCTTGGTGCGCTGATCTTGTTCGGCGCCGTGCAGGTGACGATGTTCGCGGGCGGACTTGTGGGCGGGGAACGCCCCCCGATTCAGCGTTGGGTCGGCGCGGGCGTGGCGATGGCCGGGCTGGTCTGGCTGATCTGGCCCGCGGGTGCAGTGCAGGTGCCCGTGCTGGCGGCGGGGGCGATGCTGTCGGCTGGGATCGGTTGGGGCCTTTATTCGCTGGCGGGCCGTGGCGCGGGCGATCCACTGGCCGAAACCGGCGCGAATTTCATCTGGGCGGTGCCTGTCTGCATCGTGGTGCTGCTGGTTCTGCCCGCGTCCCCCGAAGCCGGGGCCGCAAGCCTGAATGGCATGGCCCTTGCGGTGCTGTCGGGCGCGGTGACATCCGGGCTCGGCTATGCCCTGTGGTATGCGGTTCTGCCACGGCTGCGGGCCTCGGTCGCGGGGTTGGTGCAGTTGTCGGTGCCGGTGATCGCCGCCCTGGGCGGTGTGGTGTTGCTGTCCGAAGGTTTGAGCCTGCGGCTGATCGGGGCCGCGGCGCTGGTGATCGGCGGCATCGCATACGGCCTTGGCGCAGGTCAGCGCACCAGGGGTTCCAGGGAATCATAGAAGATGGCGTCGCCCCAGGCGACATCGGGCAGGCTGTCGGGCTTGTAGCGCAGATATGCCATCTGATCGCGCGTGACGAGGCGGCGTTCGGTGACGATGCCTTCGGGATCGGTCCACGGCGCCAGGGGGTCGCCCGCGATCAGCGAGACACGGAAATAGATGTCGACCTGGTGAAAATCGTGATCCGGGGCGTGGAATTCATTGACGAGGCAAGGCGCTCCGACGGCGATTTGCAAGCCGGTCTCTTCGCGAAATTCGCGGATCAGGTTGTCGGGCAGGGAGCTGTGCGGCTCCACCCCGCCGCCGGGCGCGCACAGCAGATCGCTTTTTCCCCCGCCCCAGGCATTCACCAGCAACAGCCGGTCATCGATCAGCAAGAGGCCACGCACGGCCAGGCGGGGAGGTCTCAGGGGCATGCGGCCAGAGTGACGATTTCACGACAATCCCGCAATCCCTCTCGCCGCGCCGCAGCGCATCCCCTATCTAGGGGATATGCGTGTCCTGACAGCCCTTCTTGCAACGATCCTGTTCGTGCTGCCCGCCGCCCCGGCGCGCGCAGCCGATTGCGTGATCTTGCTGCACGGACTGGCGCGCAGCCAGGCTTCTCTGCGGGTGATCGAAGAGGCGCTGGAGGCCGACGGCTTCCGCGTGATCAACCAGGGGTACCGGTCGACGCGGGCCCCGATTTCGGAACTGGCCACGGACACGCTGGCCCCGGCCGTCGCCGAATGCGGCACGGACCGGGTCAATTTCGTCACGCACTCGATGGGAGGTATCCTGCTGCGGTTCTGGCTGGCGGCCCATCCGCCCGCGAACATGGGCAGGGTGGTCATGCTGGCGCCGCCGAACGGGGGATCGGAACTGGTCGACGTGCTGGGCCGGCTGGAGGCTTTCGAATGGGTGAACGGCCCGGCGGGCATGCAACTGGGCACCGGGCCCGAGGATCTGCCGAGCCGATTGCCGCCTGTTGATTTTCCGCTTGGTGTCATCGCCGGCAACCAGACCCTGAACCCGATCTACTCGGCCTTGATCCCCGGCCCTGATGACGGAAAGGTCGCCGTGGACAGCACCCGTGTCGCGGGGATGACGGACCACATCGTGCTGCCGGTGACCCATACATTCATGATGAACAACCCGATCGTGATCGGGGAAACCATCGCGTTCTTGCGCCATGGCGTGTTTGACCATGACATGGGGCTGATCGGCGCCATCGAGGTGATCGTCGAATAAAGGGGCGGCGGCCCGCGTCAGGCGCCGCTGGCGCCCTCCTTGGGCCGCGTTTCCACGGTCATGGTGCCAGGGGACGCGCACCCGGTCGACGCCTGCGGGCATGGCCGATCGCGGGTGCCTCCGGCGGGGATACTTTTGAAACAGAGAAGCATGGACGTGCGCGCCCGAATTCTCTGTTTTTCAAGTATCCTCGGGGGTGAGGCGAAGCCGAGGGGGCAGACAGCCCCCTTGCCTCAGGCCGGACCGGTCACGCGGTTGATATGGGCCATCTTGCGACCGGGCCGGGTTTCGGATTTTCCGTAAAGATGGATCTGCACGCCCGGTTCGGCGGCAAGGGTCGCGAGGCGGTCGACATCGTCGCCGATCAGGTTTTCCATGACGACGTTGGCGTGGCGCGCGCCGTTGCCAAGAGGCCAGCCCGCAATGGCGCGGATATGTTGTTCGAACTGATCGACGGCGCAGCCGGCCTGGGTCCAGTGACCTGAATTATGCACGCGTGGTGCGATTTCGTTGACCACCAGGCCTGCGCGCGTCACGAAGAGCTCGACCCCCATGACCCCCGTGTACTCGAGTGCGTTGAGAACCCGCGATGCGATCAGCACCGCGTCGGTCTTGAGCGCCGCAGGAAGTGCGGCCGGCACGGTGGTGGTCGCGAGGATGCCGTCCACATGGACGTTCTCACCGGGATCGAACACGGCCACGGAGCCGTCCCGGCCACGCGCGGCAATGACGCTGATCTCGACGCTGAAGGGCACGAAACCTTCCGCGATGGCAGGCGCGCCGGCCAGACCGGACAGGGCCCCGGGCGCGTCCGCGGGTGTCTTCACCCGGGCCTGTCCCTTGCCGTCATAGCCGAAGCGGCGGGTCTTGAGGATCGCGGGTGTGCCCGTCTGCGCAAGGGCCAGGGGCAGATCATCGGGACCATCGACCGCGGCAAAAGGGGCGGTGGACAGACCCAGATCGGCGAGAAAGCGTTTTTCCGTCAACCGGTCCTGGCTGACCTCGAGCGCGCGGCGGTCAGGGAACAGCGGCGTGGTCTGCGACAGCACATCAAGCGCGGGAGCGGGGATGTTTTCGAACTCGAAGGTGATCAGGTCGCAGCTCTGCGCGAACCGGCCTAGCGCGTCCAGATCATCATAGGGGGCTTGTGTCCAGGCGTGGGCCACGTCGGCGGCGGGGGCTGCGCCCGGTTCGAAGATATGGGCGCGGTATCCAAGCCGGGCGGCTGCCATGGCCAGCATGCGGCCCAGTTGACCGCCCCCCAGGATGCCGATGGTCGCGCCCGGGTGCAGCGGCTCAGTCATCGGTCGGGGTCTCGGGAATGGAAGCAGACAAGGCTGCGCGCCACGCGTCGAGGCGTCGCGCAAGGTCCGGATCTGTTGTCGCAAGGATCGCGGCCGCCATCAGGCCCGCATTGGCCGCACCGGCAGCCCCGATCGCCATGGTCGCGACGGGATACCCCCTTGGCATCTGCACGATTGAATACAGACTGTCGACGCCGGACAGCGCCTTGGTCTGCACCGGCACGCCGATTACCGGCACGCGGGTCTTGGAGGCCATCATGCCCGGCAGATGGGCGGCCCCGCCCGCGCCCGCGATGATCGCCTTCAACCCGCGACCGGCGGCTGTGCGGCCATAGTCCCATAACCTGTCGGGCGTGCGATGGGCCGAGACGATGCGCGCCTCATAGGGCACGCCAAGCGCGTCGAGGATATCGGCCGCCTCCTTCATCGTGGGCCAGTCCGATTGACTGCCCATGATGAGTCCCACCTCGATGTCTGCCATGATCCCACCCCGTGGTCATAATTGAGCGCCGCACTATAGCCAGCGGCGTGTCGGGCGCAATGCGCAGGTCAGGCGATGATGTCGGGGGTGAGCTCGTCCTCGATACGGGCGATCTGGTCTTTCAAGGCCAGCTTTCGCTTCTTGAGGCGGCGCAGCGTGATCTGGTCGGGGTTGATCGCGAAGTGCAGCGCCTCGATGGCCTCGTCCAGATCGCGGTGTTCTTCCTTGAAAACGGCCAGTCTGATGCGCAGCACATCTTCGTGGCTCATCTCGGGGGCACGTGAGGGGCGTTCATGGCCAGTTGGCTCCGGCATTCGTGCAGGTGGGCGTGACGGTGCACTCTAGCGCCTCGCGCGGGTTCCGCCAAGCCTTACGGGGGCTTGCAAGTGCCGGGAGAGCTACCCATATTTTCAACAGGGGCGTGCTGCCGAATGCGGGGCGCGGGCCCGCGCAGATCGCTTTCAGCAAAGGATGTGCCTGATGACAAAACTGACGCTTGGTTCGCACCCCTTCTTGTTGGGATTCGATCAGCTGGAACGGCTGGTCGAGCGGACCGCGAAAACCGGCAATGACGGTTACCCCCCCTACAATATCGAGCAAAACAGCGAGAACGCCTATCGCATCACGCTGGCCGTGGCCGGATTTGCCGAAACCGATCTGAGCATTACACTTGAGAACAGGCAACTGGTGATCCGGGGGCGTCAGGCCGAGGATGATGGTGCGCGCGTCTTTCTGCATCGCGGGATCGCGGCGCGGCAATTCCAGCGGAGCTTCGTTCTCGCCGAGGGCGTCGAAGTGGCCGGCGCCACGATGGAGCACGGGTTGTTGCATGTCGATCTGCACAGGGCGGTCCCCGATGCCGTGGTGCAGACGATCAAGATCACACCGGGCAGAGCAGGAGGGTGAAATCATGACCAACGAGACACAGACCCCCAATTCGGGCGCACAGCCTATCGTCTACATCCGCCCGGTGGCCGTGGCGGATCTGCCCGAAGAGGTGCGCCAGCAGGTCGGATCTGCCCAGACGCTCTACGCGATCGGCAATGAAGACGGTCAACAGCTGGCACTGGTCAAGGATCGCAAGCTGGCCTTCGTTGTGGCGCGCCAGAACCATATGCAGCCGGTCAGCGTGCACTGAACGCGGCCCCGGCTGCTGCAGTTTAGGGCGCCTTGGGGCGCCCTTTTCATGTCGTCATCCGTCATCCGTCGTCGGTATCTGGAGCATGTCCATCGCGGATGGCGGCCACGCGCCGGCGCAGCTCGGTTTCCCATTCGCCGCGCATCGTCAGGACGCGTTCGACATAAGCCGGGTTTTCGTGGGGCGGCACACCCATCTCGTGCACTTCGGCCACATTGATCATCGCAACACGGTCGGCATCGTTGAAGGCGTCGACCATCGCTTCGGCCCGGTCGCGCGGGATGCCGAGCGCCTCGAAGCCCGACCGCCCCATGCGCAGGGTGCTGTCATAGGTTTCGCGGATGATGTCACGGCACCCGTAAAACCACAGGTCATAGACATGATCCCGATCCAACGCGCGAGCGATGACGTGCAGGTTCGGGCAGTTGGCGGTTGCGTATTTCACGATCTCCGAAATGCCGTCGCGGTCGTCGATGGCAACGATCAGCACGTCTGCCTCGGCGATACCCGCCGCATGGAGCAGATCGGGGCGCGTCGCATCGCCAAAGAAATGGCGGGTGCCGAATTGTTCCATGATCGCCAACCTGCGGGAGCTGTAATCGATCACCGTGGTTTCGATGTCGGCAGATCGCAAGATGCGGTCGATCAGGCCACCGACGCGGCCCGCACCCGCCACGATCACGCGGCGCCCTTGCGGCATCTCGTCGGCCTCGCGGTCTTCGGCGACCGTGTAGCGTGGGGCGATGACGCGGTCGTACAGGATGAACAGCCCCGGCGTCAGCAGCATCGACAGCGCCACGATCAGCAACAACAGCTGTGACAGATCAGCAGGGATCACGTTGTTGGCCACGGTAAAGGACAACAGGACAAAACCGAATTCGCCCGCCTGTGCCAGGCCCAGGGCGAACAGCCATTTGTCGGCGCCCTTGATCTTGAACAGGAAAGCCAGCACCAGCATCACGAACGCCTTGAGCGCAATCAGCCCAAGCGTCAGGCCAAGCACCACCAGCAGGTTTTCAGCCAGCAGGCCAAAGTTGATGCTGGCCCCCACGGTCATGAAGAACAGACCCAAAAGCAGGCCACGGAACGGATCGATGTCGGATTCCAGCTCGTGCCGGTAGGCGGACGTGGCCAGGACCACACCGGCCAGAAAGGTGCCAAGCGCGGGGGACAGGCCCACCAGCGACATCAACAGCGCGATGCCGATCACGATCATCAGCGCGGTCGCGGTGAACAGTTCGCGCAGGTTCGCGGCCGAGATAAAGCGGAACAGGGGGCCGGTCAGGCGGTTGCCGATAAAGATCACCGCGCCGATGGCCGCGACGGTCACAAGGGCGGTTTGCCAGCCATTGAGCCCGTCGACGAGGCTGAGCGTTCTGCCATGATCCGCGTCGCCGCCGTGATCGGCAAGCGCGGCGGTTCCATGCACCAGGTCGGGCAGGGCAATCAGCGGCAGGAGCGCCAGCATGGGGATGACGGCGATGTCCTGCGCCAGCAACACCGAAAACGACGATTGCCCGCCATCGGATTTCATCAATCCCTTTTCATTCAGGGTCTGCAGGACGATCGCCGTCGATGACAGGGAAAACACCAGCCCGATGGCCAGTGCGACGGTCCAGGCTTGACCCAGGGCCATGCAGACGCCCATGACCGCCAGTGCCGTCAGGATCACCTGGCCGCCGCCCAGGCCAAGCAGCCGCATTCGCATGTCCCACAGGGTTTTCGGCTCCAGTTCCAGCCCGACAAGGAACAGCATCATCACCACGCCGAATTCCGCGAAATGCTGGATCGCGATCACGTCGACCCCCAGAAGGGCAAGCACGGGGCTGATGACGATCCCCGCGATCAGGTAACCCAGTACGGACCCCAGACCGAGGCGGCTGGCCACGGGAACGGCCGCGACACCCGCGACGAGGAAGATGAAGGCGAGAAGCAGGAAATCGGTCATGGGCGGCCCCTTGTGCACGTGCGGGCAGCAGACGTGGGAAGGGCAACCAGGTCAATGGGGGAACGAGGGCAGATGGCCGCCCGGACAAGCGGGCGATCTGGTTGCAGCCCGTTTGGTGACCGTGCTCGGGTTTGAGCGTGGCGGGCAAGAACGTGTAATGAAAGGAAAACCGGCGTTTCGTTAACCTTTTGGCAAGCATTGCGCGGCACGCAGCCGACGTCCGGCGCAATGCCGACCTTTGTGACTGTCGCAGCGATGGGCGGCCCTGAACCCAAAGCCGACACTCTCAGCTGTCCCGGCGCGACCTTGCGCGTCGCCTGTTCAGCACGAACAGCACGCACCAAAAGACAGCTCCCGTCAGGGCCCCGGCGGCCAAGCCCTGCGGAAAGACAAGAACTTCGTAGAAGTAGATCCGCCTCATGTAATCTGCGAGCGACCAAAGGCTGTATCCGGCTACCCCCACCTGCGAGACGACGGCGAACGATACCACGACCGGCAGCCAGCCGTCGGGAAGGGCTGCCCGCTTCTGCCGGTTCAAGCGGAACACGATCGGCAGGCAAAACGCCCCTATCGGGGCTACCCCGATCAGCGACAGCGGAAACAGGCACAACCATGCGCTCGCGTCACAGCCCCAAGGTGCGAATCCGTAGATGGAATACGCCAGGGCTACGGGAATTGCCGCCGTCAAAACGGCCGCAACCAGATAGTCAAACCTGCTGAGCCAGCGGAAATGAGACCAGATCATCAGACTATTTCGCCGATGGCATATTGAGAAATCCGGCAATCGTCATTCCACAGACGCCTTTCAAGTCTTGGCAACAAGTCGTCTTGGCGCGCTTGTGTGACAACACCATGGCGTCTCAAGATATCGGCATGCCCCGAGGTGGTGGACGGCTCGTTTCGTCCGCCCGGCCGACCTTGGCCCCGACCGCAGCGAAAGATTGCTTGTCGCCCTTGGTGACGGCGTCGCATTCGGCCCTTGCCGGATTCCCGGTGCCTTGCCGCACGCTGCGGGGCGGCGTCACGGGGCCGGCCATTCATCCATGGCGTAGCCTTTTCGCAAGGTGACGGTCGGCAGAGCGGACCGTGCAGCCGTTCCATGTTCACAGCCGAATATCTGCCCGTTTGCTTGCTGCGTCTGCGACGCAATCGATCTGCTGCGAGCGTTCAACGCTGCGCCAAGACTTCTGCCAGGACATCGAACACCAGCCGCATCTTGGGACTGGTGTGAATTTCACGGTGGGTCGTAAGCCAAACTGGAAAACTGATCAGCGTCTGGGGCAATACCTTCACCATGTTCGGGCTGTATTGAGCAACAACCTCATCCATCGGGACGATCCCCAAGCCCGCTTGCGCCAAGGCCCATCCGACCACACCGTTTTCGGAGCCGACTTGGAATTGCCGCCTGTCCAGGTCAATTCCGATATGGCTCAGGTGATCTATCATGCGGGACACATCGCCCATGGAAATGAAATCGTGCTGGTCCAAGTCCCTGGGCGATTGAGGGTGTCCACGTGCAGCCAGGTAGTCCTTCGAGGCATAAAAGTAGCCGTTCGCTTCGCATATCAATCGTGCGACCAGATCGGGGTGTTCCGGGCGCACATGACGCACGGCGATGTCCGCCTCTCGACGCATCAAGTCACGAACGTCGTTGGCCGCGATGACATCTATGACCAGGTTGGGGGCAAGCGTCTTTATCCTGCTTATCGCACGCGGCAACAAGACGGCCGACATCAGGTCGCTTGCGGTTATGCGAACCTCACCTTCGATTGATTGCGACTGGCCAAGCGCAGCCAGGGCAACCCTGTCGGCGGCGGCTCCCATGTCGCGCACATGGTGCTGCATCTCGCGGCCGGCGGCGGTCAGTTCCAGCCCCCGACCAACACGTTCAAACAGCATCAGGCCGAGCTCTTCTTCGAGCGCAGAAATCTGACGGCTCAACGTCGGTTGGGTCAAGCCAAGAGATCGGGCCGCCGCAGTGAGCGATCCTTCTTCAGCGGTCGCCAAGAAGGCGCGCATCCTGTTCCAGTCAAACGGTCTATTCATGCAAAAAATCATAGATACTATGAGAAAATCGTCAATTACATACACAAGCGCATGAATGTAGCATCGGCACAATCGGTTTTCAGCACGAAGAGATAGACATGAGCAAGCAAGCTGCATTTTGGGACAAGGTCGCGCCAAGATACGCGAAGTCCCCCATCGCCGACCAGGAGGCTTACGAATACACTCTTGGCCGGACGCGCACGTATTTGAAGCCTCAAGACAGGGTCCTTGAACTTGGCTGCGGCACAGGTTCGACAGCCTTGCTGTTGGCCCCGAATGTGAAACAGATCACGGCAATCGATGTGTCGCCGGGCATGCTGGCCATCGCAAGACAAAAAGCCGCCAACACGGGCGTCGAAAACGTGTCGTTCGAGGAAGGCGCGGATGTTCCGAAGCAAGGCCCATACGATGTTGTCATGGGATACAGCCTGTTTCACCTGGTGCCGGACATGGAAAAGCGTTTTGCGCAGATTCACGAATTGCTACCCAAAGGCGGACACTTCATCACCAAGACCACCTGCCTTGGGCAACCTGGCGCAGGCGTTGGCGGTGCCCTGAAGTCCCTGGCGATCCGCATCGTCATTCCGGTGATGCAATTGATTGGCAAAGCGCCCTACGTGCGCAGTTTTTCAGTGAATGAGCTGGAGCACGCAGTCACCGCGGCGGGTTTTGAAATAGTTGAAAGCGGCAACCATCCCAAGGGACCACCCCCCGCCCGCTACATCGTGGCGCGCAAGGTCTAGAGCGGACTGCCCGCGAGACGATGTCGTCCATCCGGTTGATGGCGTCGGTCTTGATTGCCGGCCCGCCTTGAATGCGAAGCTGAAGGCAGGACGTCCTTCGGGCAGGGCCTCATTTCCCGCTCCGACCATCGCTCGATGGGAAAGGCTGCCCTTCCCCGGGTGGGGATACGCCGGCATCGGAGCGAACGCAGCACATGTCCCCTTCGTCCCGCGTTGCGGACTTTGGCTCATGTCGCAGCGAATGCCGTCCCGTCAGCCTTGCGTGTTATCCCGCCAGCGGTTCACGATCGGGTAACGCCGGTCGAGCCAGAAGGCCCGTTCGGTCAGGCGCGCGCCGGGCGCGGACTGGAAGCGTTTGTATTCGCTGATGTAGATCAGGTGCTCGATCTTTTTCACGGTGGCGCGGTCATAGCCCATGGCGACGACATCGGCGACCGAGGCTTCCTTGTCGATCAGCATTTCCAGCATCACGTCGAGATCGGAATAGGGCGGCAGGCTGTCTTCGTCCTTTTGATCCTCGCGCAATTCGGCGGTGGGGGGCTTGTCGATCACCCGCGGGGGGATGACCTCGCCCGCCGGGGCCATCATCCACTCGCGGTGGTTCTCATTGCGCCAGCGGCAGGTCTGAAAGACCCGCGTCTTGTAGAGATCCTTGATCGGGTTGTAGCCGCCCGCCATGTCACCATAGATCGTCGCATAACCCACAGCGACCTCGGATTTGTTGCCGGTGGTCAGCAGCATTTCCCCGAACTTGTTGCTGAGCGCCATCAGCATCACGCCGCGCAGGCGGGACTGGATGTTTTCCTCGGTCACGTCGGGCCGGGTGCCCTCCATGAGCGGGGACAGCGCGTCGATCACCGCCTGATGGGCGCCGCCGATGGGCACGGTATCGAGCCGCGTGCCAAGCCTGTGGGCCACATCGGCGGCATCATCGAGCGAGGTTTGCGAGGTATAGCGCGAGGGCAGCATCACGCAGCGCACGTTTTCGGGGCCAAGCGCATCGGCGGCGATGGCGGCCACCAGCGCGCTGTCGATGCCGCCCGACAGGCCAAGCACCACCTGTTTGAACCCGGTCTTGGCCATGTAGTCGCGCAACGCCTCGACCATGACGCGGTAATCGCTTTCCCAGGCATCGGGCAGCGATGCCTTGTCGCCGGGCAGCGCGCGCCAGCCTTCGTCGGTCTGTTCGAAATCGACATGGAACAGGCCCGGCTCGAAGGCGGGCATCTGGTGGGTCAGCACGCCCTTGGGGTTCAGGACGAAACTTGCGCCGTCAAAGATCTGGTCGTCCTGCCCGCCAATCAGGTTCAGGTAGGCCAGCGGCAGCCCGGTTTCCAAGACCCGGCTGACAGTGACCGATTGCCGGATATCCATCTTGCCCCGGTGATAGGGGGATCCGTTGGGCACCAGCAGGATCTCTGCTCCGGTTTCGGCCAGGGTTTCGCACACATCCTCGAACCATGCGTCCTCGCAGATCGGGATGCCGATGCGCAGCGGCCCCACGCGCACGGGGCCGGCCGGGTCACCCGCGTGGTAGTAGCGCTTTTCGTCGAAGACGTTGTAGTTGGGCAGGTGGTGTTTGAGCACCTGCGCCGCGATCTTGCCGTCTTGCAAGATGAAATAGGCGTTGAAAGGCTTGGCACCGCCGGGCAGCGGCCCGCCGATTCCGATGGCCGGGCCATCCGCGCAATCGCCGGCCAGTTTGTGCAAGACGCGTTGCACATCGGCGGCGAAGGCGGGCTTCTTGACCAGATCCTGCAGCTGGTAGCCGGTCAGGAACATCTCGGGGAAGGCGACAAGATCCGCGCCGGCGTCCCTGGCTTCGGCCCAGGCGGCGCGGGCCATGGCGGCATTGCCGTCCAGATCGCCCACGGTGGGGTTCAGCTGCGCCATGCAAAGGCGGAAGGTCTGGGCCATGATCGTCCCTTTCGGACTGGGCTTCATGTTCGCGGTACATGTAACAGAATGTCGGCCAAGGCCAAGCGGTGCCGCGCCGAGAGGCATGTAAACCCGTTGCGCGCCCGCGCTGCACCCCCTAGCTTACCGCCCATGAACAACAATTGCTCCGAAACAGGGGGGCGCGACCCGTGACCAAGATAGCCAAAGCCGCAACCATCGCCGCGATGTTGCTTGCCGCGCCCGTGGGCGCACAGGACGACACGATACGCGTCGACATCCAGCAATACGACAATGGCGGCATCTATGAGGGTGAGTTTCGCAACGGTGTGCAGCACGGCACCGGGACCTACCGGTTGCCGAACGGCTACCAATACACCGGCGAATGGGTGGACGGAGAGATCCGGGGTCAGGGCCGGGCGGACTTTCCCGATGGCTCCATCTACGAGGGCGCGTTCGTGGCCGGACGTCCCGAAGGGATCGGCATGATCACCTTTGCCGACGGCTCCACCTACGAGGGAGAATGGGCCGAAGGGCGCATCCACGGCTCTGGCATTGCGGTCTATTCCAATGGCGTCACCTACGAGGGGCAGTTCGAAAACGCGGTGCACCAGGGCACCGGAACCATGACCGGGCCCAATGGCTACCGCTACGAGGGCCAATGGCTCAACGGGCTGAAACATGGCACCGGCACCATCACCTATGCCGATGGCGCAACCTATGCCGGGCAGTTCGAGGCCGGCCAGCGGCAGGGGACCGGCCGTTTGGTCATGTCCGACGGCGTGATCTACGAGGGTGAATGGGCCGACGGGCAGATCAACGGGCAAGGCATCCTGACGCAGCCCAACGGCGATGTCTACGAGGGCACCCTGGTGGGCGGGCAGCGACAGGGAACCGGCACGGTCCGCTACGGCAACGGCGATGTCTACGAGGGCGAGTTCGCCGATGATCGTCGCGACGGCACCGGCACCTTTACCGCCACCGATGGCTATACCTATGTGGGGGAATGGTCAGCCGGGCGGATTTCCGGCCAGGGGCAGGTCACCTACCCCGACGGGTCGGTCTATATCGGCCAGTTCGCCGATGATGTCGCCAATGGCACCGGCACGATCACCTATCCCGATGGCTCGTCCTACCAGGGCGAATGGGTCGATGGCGTGATCCAGGGGCAGGGCACGGCGACTTATGCCAACGGACTGACCTATGTCGGCCAGTTCCTGGACGCCCGCCAGCACGGGCAAGGCGTCATGAGCCACCCGGATGGCTACCGTTACGAGGGGCAGTGGGAAGACGGCCTGCGCCACGGGCAGGGGATTGCCACCTATACCGACGGCACCGTTTACGACGGACGATTCGAGGCCGGTCAGCGCGAAGGGCAGGGGCGTCTGAACATGCCCGATGGCTTCAGCTATATCGGCGAATGGGCGGGCGGTGAGATCAACGGATTCGGGATCGCGACCTATGCCAATGGTGATGTCTACGAGGGCCGGTTCGTGAACGGAAGGCGGCAAGGTGAGGGCACGATGCGCTATGCCTCGGGCGAGGTGTTGCGCGGAACATGGGAAGGCGGCTTGCCGACCGAAGGGGCCGCGGTGGACGGCCCCGCGCCTGCAGCCGATCCAGACACCAGCGAGACCGGGCCGACGGCCGACGGCGGCTAGGCCGTCCCGCCGCCGTCACATGCAAAAAAGGGCCCCTCGGGGCCCTTTTCGGTCACATGTGCCGGCGGTGCGCGATCAGGCCTTGATCAGGCCCATCGATTCCAGCTTGAGCAAGACCTGCTGCGCGCAGTAATCGACATCCATGCCTTCGGTGTCGACCACCAGTTCGGCAGCGGTGGGTGCCTCGTAGGGGTCTGAAATCCCGGTGAATTCCTTGATCTTGCCTTCGCGCGCCAATTTGTAGAGCCCCTTGCGGTCGCGGCGTTCGCATTCTTCGAGCGAGGTGGCGACATGCACTTCGACAAAAGCGCCGAAGGCCTCGATCATTTCACGCACGGCGCGGCGGGTGGCGGTGTAGGGCGCAATGGGCGCGCAGATCGCGATACCGCCGTTCTTGGTGATCTCGGAGGCGACATAGCCGATGCGGCGGATGTTGATGTCGCGGTGTTCTTTCGAGAACCCGAGTTCCGACGACAGATGCTTGCGCACCACGTCCCCGTCCAGAAGCGTCACCGGACGCCCGCCCTGTTCCATCAGCTTGACCATGATCGCATTGGCGATGGTCGACTTGCCCGAGCCCGACAGGCCGGTGAAGAACACGGTGAACCCCTGCTGGCTGCGTGGCGGCGAGGTGCGGCGCAACTCCTTGACCACTTCGGGGAAGGAGAACCATTCCGGGATCTCCAGCCCCTCGCGCAGTCGGCGGCGCAACTCGGTGCCCGAGATGTTCAGGATCGTGACGTCATCCTTGTCGGCGATCTCGTCGGCGGGCTCGTACTGGGCGCGTTCCTGCACATAGACCATGTGTTTGAAGTCGACCATCTCGATGCCCATTTCCTCCTGGTGGGTGCGGAACAGGTCCTGCGCATCATAGGGGCCATAGAAATCGTCACCGGCCGAATTCTTGCCGGGGCCGGCATGGTCGCGGCCGACAATGAAATGGGTGCAGCCGTGATTCTTGCGGATCAGGCCGTGCCAGACCGCTTCGCGCGGGCCGGCCATGCGCATCGCCAGGTTCAGCAGGCTCATCGAGGTGGTGGCCGCCGGGTACTGGTCCAGCACCGCCTCGTAGCAGCGCACGCGGGTGAAGTGATCGACGTCGCCCGGCTTGGTCATGCCCACGACCGGATGGATCAGCAGGTTGGCCTGCGCTT
>CAYWTM010000071.1:0-18077 GCA_964460185.1 uncultured Roseicyclus sp.
TCCCAGAACACCGAGAAACCCACCGAGGACCGCCAGATCAGGCTGTCGTCCACGGTGCCTCCGAAGCCGGCTATATCATCGAGGCCCCAGACTGTCCCGATATCGGCGAACAAGCCACCCGATATTCCATATTCATCAGGCAATCCGATCGGGAACGCAGCCTCGAACCGCGCCACGGCGAAATAGTTCCCGCCAAGCGCGTCCTGGTTCGGCGCGGTCGTGTCCCGCGGCCCAAGCCCGTTCGGTTCGAACCCGCGCATCTGGCGGCTCGACAGGTAGAAACGGTCATTCTGTCGGCTGTTGCCATTCAGCGTATGCAACGCGCCTGCCTCGAAGCTTGCCCGCAAGGTCACTTCCTCGCGCATGACCTGACGCTCCGCGATCCCAAGGAAGGTGGTCGAGACATATTCGGCATCGCCGCCAAGACCGGCATATTCAGCGCCGAATTGCAGGCGCACACCGCGCGTCGGATCGAGCCCGGTATTCCGCGTGTCATAGGCGTATTGCGCGCCGATGTACGAGGCAAGCCGCGCGCCATTGTCCGCCGCGATGATCGGCGATGTCTGAAGCGGGTCGATCCCGGCCAGTTCGTTCCGTTCAATCCCGTAATACACGTTCAGACGACCGTTTTCGCTGATGGGAAATCCAAAGCCGAAACGGACGCCGTAATCGAGCGTGTCGAAGTTCTGGTTCTGGTCCTCGGTCTCGGTGTAGAAAAACCGCGTCTGAAAGCTGAGGTCGCGCCGCAGGAAGGAGGGTTCGGTGAAGCTGAAGTTCAGCGACTGGCTGCCTTCGGTGGTATTGAAGCCGAATTCGACGGCCTGCCCGCGTCCGAGGAAATTCTGTTCGGCGAACGTGACGGCAAGACCGACGCCCGTGTCGCTTGAGAAACTGGCCGAAAACCCGAGCGAACCCGTCGGTTGTTCCTCGACGTCGACATCCACGATGACCTGATCGCTGGCGGTTCCCGAACGCGCGTCCAGCTGCACGTCGGCGAAGAACCCGGTCGCCCGGATGCGTTCGGCCGCTTGACGAATTGCGCGCGGATCGAAGGGATCCCCCTCGACCTGATCGAACTGCCGGCGGATCACACGGTCCAGCGTGGTTGCGTTGCCTTCGATATCGATGCGTTCCACGAAGACCCGATCGCCGCGCGATATGACGAACTCGACGTCCAGGGTGCGGGCCGCATCGTTGCGGGTGATGCGCGGTTCGATCCTGACGAACCGCAACCCCTGTTGCGTGGCGAGGTTTTCCATCCGGCTGATCGTATTGTCGATCAGGCGCGGGCTGTAGGTTTCCCCCGACCGCATGCGGATGATGGATTGATACTCGACGGCATCCGCCTCGGGGATTTCGCTGACCGTTGTGATGGCGCCGATGTCGAAGGTCTGGCCTTCGCGAATGTTGAAGGTGACGAAATAGGCATCGCGCGAGCGCGCCAGTTCCGGCGTCACGCTGAGGATGGTGAAATCGACATAGCCCCGGTCAAGGTAGAAATCGGTCAGCAATTGGCGATCGAGCGCGATCCGGTCCGCGATGAACGTGTCACGGCTGATGATCTGGCGGAACAGGCCCGCCTGCGTGCTTTCAAGGACGCGGCGCAACCGGCGATCGGAATAGGCGCGATTGCCCACAAACGCGATGCGTTCCGTTTCGATCACGCGCCCCTCGGACACCTCGAACACCAGGTTCACGCGGTTGTCGTCCAGTCGAATGATGCGCGGGGTCACCGTTGCCGTCAGGCGGCCCGAAACGCGATATGCCTCGGCCATCGCGTTCGCGTCCTGCTCGGCCACCGAGGGCGAGTAGGTACGGCGCGGCACCGACTGGGCCAGCCCGATCAGCACTTCGTCATCCAGACGCTGGTTGCCCTCGATATTGATCAGGTTGATGGTTGGGTATTCGCGCACGACAACCACCAGCGTTGCGCCGCGCGGGGTCAGTTCGACCTCTTCGAACAGGCCCGAGTCCTGCAACCGCTGCAGGCCGTCGTTGATCTGACCGCCACTGACGGCAGTTCCCGGTGCGATGCCGACATAGGTGAGAATCGCCGAATCCGATATCCGCTGGTTGCCCTGCACGTCAAAATTCGAGAACCGGAAATCCTGTGCCTGCGCCGGTGTCACGGCCGACAGGAACGCAACGATTACAAGGGCAATCGCCAAATGTGCGCCCGAAACGAACCGGTTGGCTTTCGACTGCTGCGATAGCAGATTTCTGGACGCACACACACGCATCAGCATCGAATCCAACCCCATGTTCCCAAGCAGATGCAACTTGCCTAACCGAGGGTCTCAAACTTGTCAAAACGATCGCTAGGTCTTGGGGGTAATCAATTCACCAGTGCCACATTTTCGCCATAAGACAACGCGCGAGACACCGTCCCGCGCGCAACATGCAGTGGCAGAATTGTCAGTTCGTGGTCGCGTAACCAAAGATCATGCCAGCCAGTGTCAGGGCAGCGACGATCAGAAGCGGCACGAGGAAGCGGTCCATGTTCAGGACCAGAAACAGCGAAACGCCACGCGTGCTTTCAGCTAATAGTTTCATGTCATGCTCCATCACCGGGGTTGTAAGACCCTGCCGTGGGACATTTATCCACTGGCTTTGTGGCACCAATGCGTCAAAGACGGGGAGAGGTTAAGGCTTTCCCCCCGCCTTGCTCAGGCTGAGCTTGCAGTTTCAGGGGCAGAAAAGGTCGTTGGTCAGCGCAAACAGCATCAGCGACAACAACAGCGTCAGACCCACGGTCATGAAGATGCGCAGCGCCTTGTCCGAAGGTGGCTTGCCCGAAACCGCCTCGTAGGCGTGGAACATCAGGTGGCCGCCATCCAGCACCGGGATCGGGAACAGGTTCAGCAGCCCGACGGCCGTTGACAGGACCGCGATGAACCAGACGAAATTGTCGAACCCCTGACTGGCCGCAGCCCCGGATGTTTCGGCGATCCCGATGGGACCCTGGAGATTGCACGACGAAATGGCGCCCGTGATCATGTGCCAAAGCCCCGACAGCGAGCTTTGGATGATGAACCCGGTCTGCTCGACCCCGTAGCCAAGAGCCGCCCCCGCGCCCACGCCCTCGCGGACAGGCTCGAAACTCAGGCCACCGGTCACGCCGATAAGCCAGCGCGTCTCGAACCCGCCATCCGCCGAAGGCAGATCGGTGCGCCGCGGTGTCAGCGTCATGTCCAATGTTTCACCGGATCGCCAAACGGTCAGGTCAATGGGTGATCCCCCCGCCGCTTCGACGGCGTCGCGCAGCTGGCTGAAGGCATAAATCGGCATTCCGTTCACGGACCGGATCACGTCGCCTTCTTCCATTCCGGCCGCGATGGCCGCGGATTGCGGGGCGACGGACTGCACCAGCGGGATCAGCGGAAACGCGGCTTCGGTCTCGATCCGGGCGCCGTCGCGTTCAACAACGTAGGTCGCTGTCGCCGAAGGCTCCAATTCGGCCGCGATGTCGAACAGGTCGCCGAACCCGGTCACCGGCTCGCCCGCCATGGCCAGGATCAGATCGCCCGCTTCCAGTTGCTGGATATCGGCCGGAAGCGCCGCTTGCGCCCCGATGCGGGGTTCGTCCACCGGCCGCCCGGTAAAGAACAAGAACAGGCTGAACACCAGGATCGACAGGATGAAATTGAAGACGGGGCCCGCCGCGACCGTCGCGGCCCGCGCCCAAAGCGGTGCGCCATGCATCGACCGACGCCGTTCTTCCACGTCCATCGCGTCGATGGCAGCGGCATCCTTGCCGCTGGAGGCATCGGCATCACCCTTGAATTTCACGTATCCGCCAAAAGGAAGGGCGGCGATCTGCCAGCGGGTGCCGCGCTTGTCGACCCGGCTGGCCAGCACCGGGCCAAAGCCGATCGAAAACACATCCGCATGGATGCCCGACCAGCGGCCCACGATGTAATGGCCGTATTCGTGGATCGCCACGATGATCGACAGGGCCGCGACAAACGCGAAGATCGTGAAGGCAAAGCTGCCAAACTGCGGTAGGAATTCCATGAGGTTACTTTTTCTCCATCTGCCCGATGATTGCCCAGGCCGTCTGACGTGCCATGTGGTCTGTCTCCAGCACGTCCTCAAGGCTTGACATGGGAGAAGTAAGGCGGATTTGCGACGATATCGCGTCAAGCGTCGACTCAACCACCCCGGACATGTCCATGAAGCCGATGCGGCCCGCGATGAACCCGTCCAGGGCGATTTCCTTGGCCGCGTTGAAAACCGCGCCGGATCTGCCGCCGGTTTCCATCACGGCGCGCGCGATGCGCAGGGCCGGGTAGCGGTTGAGGTCGGGCGCATGGAATTCCAGCGTGGCGATCTGCGCCAGGTCGATCCGGGCCACCGGCAGGTGGCGGCGGTCGGGCCAGTGGAGCGCATAGCCGATGGCGTGGCGCATGTCGGGCGCACCCAGATGCGCCATCAGCGCACCGTCGCAGAACCCGACCAGCGCATGCACGATGGATTGCGGGTGAATGACGGCCTCGATCTTTTCGGGGGGGACACCAAAGAATTCCTTGGTCTCGATCAGTTCCATGCCCTTGTTGAACATGGATGCTGAATCGATGGTGATCCGCTGTCCCATGTCCCAGTTCGGATGCGCACCAGCATCGGTGACCCGCGCTTGCGGCAGCGCCTCGATCGGCCAGTCGCGCAAACCACCGCCCGAGGCCGTGATGATCACCTTTTCCACATGCGCGATATCCTCGCCCACAAGCCCCTGGAACACGGCGGAATGTTCGCTGTCCACGGGCAGGATGGTGGCGCCGTGCGATGCAGCCTCTGCCAGCAGCAAGGGGCCGGCCGTCACCAGGCTTTCCTTGTTGGCAAGCGCCAGTGTCGTGCCGTGGCGCAGCGCTTCGAAACCGGGGGCCAGTCCCGCGGCCCCGACGATGGCCGACATCACCCAGTCGGCGGGCCGCCCTGCCGCCTCGATCAGCGCGCCCTGCCCGGCCGCCACCGCGATGCCGGTGCCCTGAAGGGCGGCACGCAGATCTTCGAGCCGGTCATCATAGGCGGTCACCGCGATCTCGGCCCCAAGGCGTTTTGCATCCTCGGCCAGTTGCGCGATATTTCCGCCCCCGGTCAGCGCGATCACGTCATAGTCGTCTGGCGCGCGCGCGATGAGATCGACGGTATTCTGCCCGATGGATCCCGTCGCTCCGAATATGGAAACCTTTCGCATCCGCTGCCCCTACAGAGGTGCCGGCGGAAACGCGGTGACGCTTTCCACCAGAAGCAAGACCAGCGCCGCCCCCAACAAGGCGTCGAACCGGTCAAACACACCGCCATGGCCGGGCAGAAGGTTGGAGGAATCCTTGACCCCCATTTTGCGTTTGACCGCGCTTTCGGCGATATCGCCCATCTGGCCCGCCATGCTGAGCGCCACAGATATCCCGATCAATTCCACCCCTGACCCCGTCGCCGCCATGAACGCGGCCCCGACCAACGCCGCGCCGATCCAGCCCGCTATCGTGCCGGACCACGTCTTCTTGGGGCTGACCGCAGGCCAGAATTTCGGCCCTCCGATGATGCGGCCCGCAAAATAGCCGAAGATATCGGTCACCGCGACCAGCAGCACCAGCCACAGCATCCAGGTCAGTCCGAATTCATCGCGGTGAAACAACAGCCCGAAACTGGCAAGCATGATCACCGAAGCCATCACCCCGTAGATCGAACGGTTCCGCGGGAGCATCCCCACGCCGGCAACCGGCACCGCCATCAACAACGGCAAGGCCAGCCCGGGCGGAAGGATCTTGGTGGACACGATCGCGGCCGCAGCCAGCGCACCAAGCCACAGCGCGCGTTTGGGCCCGCCGCCGATCATCCGGACGAGTTCCCAGATCAGCGACGCGGCCACGGCCACCACAAGCCCGGTGAACCACCAGCCCCCAAGCCACACGGCCAACAGGCCGACGACCGCGATGGCCGCCCCGGTCGCGACACGGACCGCGAGGTCCGAGAAACTGTCCCGGGTCAGTGCCAAGGGCGCCTCAGGCCATCACGGCGCCAAAGCGGCGCTCGCGCATGCCGAAGCGGCTCAGCACATCGGCGAAAACCTCGGCGGTGAAATCGGGCCACAGCGTGTCGATGAACTCGTATTCCGCATAGGCGGACTGCCACAGCAGGAAATTCGAGATGCGCGCCTCGCCCGAGGTGCGGATCACCAGGTCGGGGTCGGGCAGCACATGCGTATCCAGGTAGCGCGGGAATGTTTCATCGGTGATGGAACGCGGGTCCAGGTCGCCGGCCTTGACCGCATGCGCCAGCCGTCGCGCGGCGCGGGCCACCTCGTCGCGACCGCCATAGTTCAGCGCGATGGTCAGGTTGGTTCCGGTGTTGTTGGCCGTCATCAATTCCAGCCCATCCATCAGGTCGACCAGCGACGGTTCGAGTTTCACACGGTCCCCGATGAAACGGACGCAGACATTCGCGTCGAACAGGCTTTGCGCCTCGCGGCGGATATACCGCTTGAACAGCTTCATCAGGCCCGCGACCTCGGTCTGGGTGCGTTTCCAGTTCTCGGTCGAGAACGCGAAGATCGTCAGGTATTTCACGTCCAGTTCCGGGCAGGCCCGGACGATTTCCTGCACCCTCTTGGCGCCGGCATGATGCCCCACCAGGCGTGGGCGGTTCCGGTTCTGCGCCCACCGTCCGTTTCCATCCATGATGATCGCGACATGATGTGGTGGCTTGGTGTGGCTTTTCATCGGTAATGGCCTTTGCCTACTGGTTATTCGAAATTTGGGTGCTCAAAGGCGCCCGGTAACATCACACCATGGCAACATTACGAATATTATGACGCACAAGGGCCCTGATCCGCCGCCTACACCTGCATGATTTCGGATTGCTTGTTTTCAAGCGCCGCGTCGATCTTGCCGATATGGGTGTCCGTGAGATCCTGAACCTCGGCTTCCCAGAGTTTCTGGTCGTCTTCGGACATGCCTGCGGCCTTGGCCTTCTTGATCTGATCCATCCCGTCCCTGCGGACGTTGCGCACCGCGACACGGGCGCTTTCGGCATATTGCGCGGCCACCTTGGTCAACTCGCGGCGCCGTTCCTCGTTCAGTTCGGGGATCGGCAGCATGATGATGGTGCCGTTGAGCTGCGGGTTGATGCCAAGGCCCGACTCGCGGATGGCTTTTTCCACCTTGCCGACCAGCGACTTGTCCCAGACGTTCACCGTGACCATGCGCGAATCCGGCACGTTCACGGTGCCGACCTGGTTGATCGGTGTCGGGCTGCCATAGGCGTCAACCATCACCGGATCCAGCATCGAGGCCGACCCGCGGCCGGTTCTCAGCGATGCGAATTCCGTGCGCAAAGATGCGATCGCACCTTCCATGCGGCGCTGCAAATCATCGGTATCGATCTCGATGTCGTCCTCGGACATACCCCGTCTCTCCGTCAGGTTGGTCGTTTGTTTGAAAGGTTTTAGGGGCTCAGGCCACTTTTGTATAGGTGCCTTGCCCGGCCAGGATCGTCCGGAAGCCGCCCGGCTCGTCCAGGCTGAAGACAATGATGGGCAGATCGTTTTCGCGGGCCAGCGCAATGGCGGATGCATCCATGACGCCCAGGTGCTGTGCCAGAACCTCGTCATAGGTGATGGTTTCATACCGTTTGGCATCCACGAACTTGACCGGGTCCTTGTCATAGACGCCGTCCACCTTGGTGCCCTTGAAGATGGCCTCGCAATCCATTTCGTTCGCACGCAGCGTGGCGGCGGTGTCGGTCGTGAAATAAGGGTTCCCGGTGCCGGCGGCAAAAATCACCACACGCTTTTTCTCGAGGTGCCGGATGGCGCGGCGGCGGATATACGGCTCGGCCACCTCGTTCATGGTGATGGCCGAAATCACACGCGTGAACACGCCGATGGATTCCAGCGCCGACTGCATCGCCAGCGCGTTCATCACCGTTGCCAGCATTCCCATGTAGTCGGCCGTTGTGCGCTCCATCCCCTGCGCGCTGCCCTGCAGCCCGCGAAAGATGTTGCCGCCGCCGATCACCATGCAGATTTCCACGCCCAGATCATGAACCGTCTTAACCTCGCGCGCGATGCGCTCCACCGTTGGCGGATGCAGTCCGAACCCCTGATCGCCCATCAAGGCCTCGCCCGAGATCTTGAGCATGACACGATCATAGAGGGGCTCGACCGAAGGGGCGGTTGCGTCCGGCATGGGGGGGCTCCTGTAGCTGGAAGGACGGGCAGGATTGCGCGCGGCGCACCATGGGCTAAAACGGTTCGGGGTTCAACGCCCGATCCTCGCGTGCAATCCGCACGCAACGGCCGGTGAACCCGCCGCAGAAAATATAAAGATCGCGCTTCAAGACGTTGATAAACATACAGACCATTCCCGAAACCAAACCTGTGCTCATCGCAGGCCCGACCGCGTCGGGTAAAACGGCGCTGGCGCTTCGCATCGCCGCAGCCGGCGGGGGCATCATCGTGAATGCCGATGCCTTGCAGGTCTATGACGGCTGGCGCGTGCTGACCGCGCGGCCCGGTCCCGAGGACGAGATGCAGGCCCCCCACGCCCTTTATGGCCATGTCCCGTTCGAGGCGGAGTATTCGGTCGGGGATTGGTTGCGCGCCGTGGCGCCCCTGCTCAACGGTCCGCAGCGGCCAATCATCGTCGGCGGCACGGGCCTGTATTTCAGGGCGCTCACCGAAGGGTTGGCGGATATTCCGCCGGTCCCGCAAGACATCCGCGCGCAGGCCGATGCGCGCGATCCCGACGATCTGTTGTGCGATCTCATCCGTGAAGATCCCGTCATCGCGGCCCGGATCGACCGCCAGAACCCGGCCCGCGTCCGTCGCGCATGGGAGGTGCTGCGCGGCACCGGAAAACCGTTAAGCACCTGGCAGGCAGAAACCGCCCCGCCGGCCTTGCCGCTGCGCGACGCCACGGCGCTTGTGCTGGATGCCGATCGCGACTGGCTCAACGACAGGATCACCCGCCGCTTTGATCACATGCTGGAACACGGCGCGCTGGACGAGGCCCGCGCCAACCTGCCCCGCTGGTCACGCGCCGGCGGTGCCGCCAAGGCAATCGGCGCGCCGGAACTGATCGCCCATCTGCGCGGCGAGATGTCATTGGCCGCCGCCCGCGACGCCGCCATCATCGCATCGCGCCAATATGCCAAGCGGCAACGCACGTGGTTTCGCGCACGGATGGGGGAATGGACGCAAATCCGTTTGCCCTGACGCCCTGATTTCAAATCCCCATTTCCGGAAATTGGCCACTCCGATCCTTTTTAATTGATCGGCCTCGCGGCGGGTTGCGCTTTTACCCCCCCGGAGGCAACCTTTCGCGATGTTCGACTCGCGCGCGCCACGTCACGGCTACACGGTGTATTCCCTCGGGAAGCTTCGCATGCGCGAGCCCTGGCGCCTGGAGCTGCTGCACAGTGTGCCACGCCACAGGCTGTACTGGATCACCCGCGGACAGGGTCGCGTAACGGTGAACTGCATCACGCGCGGGTACGGCCCCAATACGGCGATCTTCGTGCCGGCCGGCGGGCAATTGGCGTTGGAGTTGTCATCGCAAGCACAGGGATTGGAACTTTGCATGCCCGCGCTCGAGGCGCTCGGGTTGCCTCAGGGCGCGTTCCACCTGCGGATTTCGAATATCGAGGCACAGGCCAGCCTGACCAGCCACCTGGAAAAGATCGAACGCGAAATCGCCGCCGTGGCGCCCGCCATGGACAGGGCGCTGGCGGGCTATGCGCTGCTGGTTTCGGCCTGGATGACCCGCGAACTGACCCGTCAGGAAGGCGCCATCTTGCGCGAACGCACGCACCGCCTTGCGGAATTGTTCGGCGAAACGGTCGAATTGCAGTTTCGAAGCGGCAAGGGGGTTGCGGACTACGCCCAAGCCCTGCAGGTTACGCCCACGCATCTCAGCCGCGTGTGCAAGGAAGCCGCCGGCAGGCCCGCACACGCTTTGCTGACCGAACGCATCATGCACGAGGCAAGGCGCCTTCTGTTGGATACGGACATGCCCGCGAAGGAGGTCGCCGAGCAACTCGGGTTTTCATCAGCCGCATATTTTACAAGGGCGTTTCAGCAGTCGACCGGGCACGCACCGTCGGATTACCGCAGAAGCAAGAGGCCGGTATGAACCCATGCGTTGAGACCCGGCGGGATTTCGGGTTGCAAAACCCGGTCATGTCGTTTTCCATTAAGGACGATGTCGCAAACAGACATACATTCGGCGCTTCTGAGAATTGACGGCGCAGTGAAATGCGGGCGCAATGCAGGCGTGCTGCAATGACAGAAACGACAGCAAGCCGGATGGTTCATCAGGCTTTGAAAACACAAAAAAGACACGTCACAGGGAGAAACGAGACATGTTGGATACTACCCCGAAGCATCTGGAGACCCATCCGGTCGCCGAGATGTATGCCGAGGAACACAAGGCGGGCAAAATGGACCGCCGCGAGTTTCTTGTGCGTTCGACCGCACTTGGTGTGTCGGCCGCGGCCGCCTATTCGCTGATCGGCCTGAACCCGGCCCAAGCCGGAGGCCACCGCGCAACCCCGCCAATGGGCGGCACGCTTCGCATTCAGATGGAAGTGCGCGCGCTCAAGGATCCTCGGACCTACGACTGGTCGCAGATGGCGAACGTGTCGCGCGGCATTCTGGAATACCTGATCGAAAACAACCCCGATGGGTCGTTCTCGGGGGTGCTGCTGGAATCGTGGCAGGCCAATGACGACGCAACCCAGTACACGCTCAACGTTCGGCCGGGCATAACCTGGAACAACGGCGACCCCTTCACCGCAGAAGACGTTGCCGCGAACTTCATCGGCTGGTGCGACAGCACGGTCGAGGGCAACTCGATGGCCGCCCGCATGGGCGCGCTGGTCGATTCCGAGACGGGCGTTGCGCGCGATGGGGCGATCCAGGTTGTCGACGACATGACCGTGCTGATCACCTACCCCGCGCCTGATATCACGCTGGTGCCGGGCATCGCCGATTATCCGTCTGCCGTTCAGCACCGCGACCTGATCGGGACCAACCCGCTGGATCATGGCGTGGGCACCGGCGCCTACCGCATCACCGACTATGAAGTCGGTGTTCAGGCACGGCTCGAAAAGAACCCTGATCACACGTATTGGGGTGAAACCTACCTGGACGAAGTGTTCTTCATCGACCTTGGCCAGGACCCCGCTGCATGGTTTGCGGGCGCCGAGGCCGGCGAATTCGACATGACCTACGAAACCGTGGGTGAATTCGTGGACCTGTTCAGCGCCGTCGGCTGGGAACAGTCCGAGGTTGTGACCGCCGCGACGGTCGTGATCCGGCCCAACCAGAACAACGCCCCTTACGACAACGTCATGGTGCGCCGCGCCATCGCGATGGCGGTCGACCCGCAGGTCTGTCTTGATCTGGGCATCAACGGCCAGGGCGTGTTGGGCGAAAACCACCATGTTGCGCCGATCCACCCGGAATATGCGGAACTGCCCCCGATCACGATCGACAAGGACGCTGCGTACCAGATGCTGGTCGATAGCGGTCATGCGGATTTCGAGTTCGAAATCACGTCGATCGATGACGACTACCGCCGCAACACCACCGACGCTGTCGCCGCGCAGCTGCGCGACGCCGGCTTCAACGTGACGCGCACCGTGATCCCCGGCTCGACCTTCTGGAACGACTGGACGACCTATCCGTTCAGCTCGACCAACTGGAACCATCGTGAGCTGGGCGTGATCATCCTCAACCTCGCCTATCGCTCCGGCGTGGCCTGGAACGAGGCGGCTTTCTCGAACGCGGAATTCGATACGCTTCTCGATCAGGCCAACGGTATCGCTGACGCCGACGAGCGTCGTGTGATCATGGCCCGCCTGCAGGAGATCATGCAGGAAGAAGGCGTGACGCTTCAGCCCTACTGGCGGTCGCTGTTCCGGCACTACAAGCAGGGCGTGATCAACGCCAGCATGCATCCCAAGTTCGAGATCAACGTCCACTATCTCGGGATCGAAGCCTAAAGATCAAAGAAGCCGCCCGGCCCTGTCTTCAAAGAGGTCCGGGCGGTTTCATCTCAGGCATGCTGTTCATGCCGCCCGAAGACCGTGAACAAGTCAAAAAAAATATCACGGGCCCGGTACTCGCCAGCCTGACAAGGCACGCCAACCGACAGGGGACATCATGGCACTTTTCATCCTGCGCCGACTGGGCGTGATGATATTGACGGCACTCTGCCTGACCTTTGTGGTCTTCTTCCTGACCAATCTTTTCCCGAACCTCGAAAAACTCGCCAAGACGCAAGGCAACGCGCGCATGACCGACGCGGAAGTCGTGTCCTGGCTGGACCGCAACGGCTATGGCGGACCGATGATCATGCGCTACGGCGAATGGTTGGGCGTTGTTCCGGGCTGGACCCGCGAGGATTCGCGCGACGGTGAGATCACGGGCAGATGCATCGACCCAGGCACCGACCCCGCAGATGCGCCCCGGTTCTGCGGCCTGTTGCAGGGCGACATGGGCTTTTCCACCGTTTCGGATGACGAGGTTTCCAACATCATCGGGGGACGGTTGCAACTGACGGGTGTCCTGATGTTCTGGGCCTTCGCGGTCATGGTGCCATCGGCGCTGATTGTCGGGGTCCTGGCCGGCATGCGGGAGGGCTCGCGCATGGACCGGTCGCTGTCGACATTCGCCATCGGATCGACCGCCACGCCGGAATACGTGTCCGGTGTGATCTTTATCGTTGTCCTGGCGTCGTCGACGACGGGCATATCGCCATGGCTGGCGGCGAACGGATGGATAGAAGGGCGCACGCTGTTCCTCGGATCGGCACGCTCGGCGATGGATGACGGGGTGAATTTCTGGAATTTCACCCTGCCCGTCATGACCATTGCCCTGTACGGCATGGGCTACATCGCGCGGATGACGCGTGCGTCGATGGCCGAGGTGATGACCGCCCAATATATCCGGACCGCGCGCCTGAAGGGCGTGAGTTTCCCCAACATCGTTCTCAAACATGCCTTGCGCAACGCGTTGATCGCACCGTTCACCGTGATCATGCTGCAATTTCCCTGGCTGCTGACCGGTGTTGTGATCGTGGAGACCCTGTTCAACTACAACGGCTTTGGCTGGACCCTGGTACAGGCGGCCTCGAACAACGATATCGAGCTGCTGCTGGCCTGTTCGATCGTGGCCGTGTTCGTCGTGCTGGTGACGCAACTCATATCCGATATCGGGTACGTGTTCCTGAACCCGCGTATTCGCATCTCTTAAGGAGCCGTCGCAATGGAACCTCTCACATGGTCCGGCGCATTTGGCGCCTTCCTCAACCCCCTGATGCTGGCGGCGCTTGTCGTCTTCGTCCTCGGGTTTCTGTCCAACTTCGTCATGACGCTGGCGGGCTTGCGGGCGGGTGAAATGGTCGTCAATGCCGACCACACCCTGACCTTGCAAAAGACGCCGATCGACTATGCGCTCATGTCGATGAAATACGCCGTGCTTTTGTTCCTGGCCTGCTGTGTCGGCTACATCGTTGCAGGGCTGGTTCTGCCTTCGATCGAACAACGCGGCATCATCGCAGGCATGGCCGCGCGTTTCGTGCCGGTCTGGATCGCGCTGGTCGCTGTCTTTGCGCTGTCGATCACCTTCAAGCGCCGGCTCGGGCTGTACGGCAAGCTCTTTGACAGCCTGATCGGCATGGTGGGCTTCGGGCTCGTGATGTTCTGGGTATTCACCGCTGTTTTCGCGGGAATGGTCGCCACGCACGGGCCGATCGACGTGATCTCGCAAATGCGCAACGAGGTGCCCGGCTCGCCCCTGCCCTCGCCGGGTGACGGGGTTTATGCCTACTACCTGCTGGGCGGCGACAACCTGGGGCGCGACGTCTTTTCACGCATGGTCATGGGCGCGCGCGACGTGTTGTCGATCGCGCCGCTGGCGACGCTGTTCGCGTTCATGGTCGGCGTGACCCTGGGGCTTCCGGCGGGTTATTTCGGCGGCAAGCTGGACACGATCATCACCTTCATCGCGAACCTCGTGCTCGCCTTTCCGGTCATCTTGTTGTTCTACCTGCTGGTGACGCCAGAGATCGTTCTGGCGGGCGTTCCGCAATACATGTCGATGGTTCTGTTCATATTCCCCATCATCTTTCTCGTGATCTTGTTCAACTCGCGTTTCCACACGCAACCCCCCAAGAGGGCGCTCCTGCTGAGCATCGTGCTGGCGATCGGCAGCATTTCGTATTTCTCGCTGATTTCGGATCGCTCGGACCCCGATGCACCTTTCCGGTTCTGGCCGGAAGCGGTGGATCTGTTCGACATTCCGGGCAACCTGCTGATCGTGTTCGTTTCGGTGGTCTTCGTGAACTCGCCCACGGTCTTCCGGATCGTGCGTGGCATCGTGCTGGACATCAAGACGCGCGACTACGTGGCGGCGGCACAGACGCGCGGCGAAGGTCCCTGGTACATCATGTTGTGGGAAATCCTGCCCAACGCCCGTGGCCCGCTGATCGTCGATTTCTGCCTTCGCATCGGCTACACCACGATCCTTTTGGGAACGCTTGGCTTCTTCGGGCTTGGCGTGTCACCGGAAAGCCCGGACTGGGGGTCGACGATCAACGAGGGTCGGCGTCTGTTGACCATCTACCCGCACCCCGCCCTGCCGCCTGCGCTTGCCTTGATGAGCCTCGTGCTTGGTCTGAACCTGCTGGCCGACGGCCTGCGCGAAGAGAGCCTGAAGGATTGATCCATGCTTGACACAAACGCAGAAAACACCGCGTCCGTCCCGTCCAGCTATGACGGTCCGATCCTCGAGATCGACAAACTGTCGATCTCGTTCTTCACCCGCTTGCGGGAAATTCCGGCCGTGATGGATTTCTCGGTCGCGGTGCAGCCCGGCGAAGCCGTCGGGCTGGTGGGGGAATCGGGTTGCGGCAAATCCACCGTGGCGCTTGGCGTCATGCAGGATCTTGGCGTCAACGGTCGCGTGGTCGGGGGCTCGATCAAGTTCAAGGGCCGCGATCTGGGGACCATGTCCGACGAGGAATTGCGCGATATCCGCGGATCCCAGATCGCGATGATCTATCAAGAACCCATGGCGTCCCTGAACCCGGCGATGAAGATCGGCAAGCAGCTGATGGAAGTGCCGATGATCCATGAGGGCATCGGCGAGACCGAGGCCTACAAGCGCGCGCGCCAGGTCGTCGAAGACGTCAAGCTCCCGGATCCGGACCGCATCCTCAAGGCCTATCCGCACCAGTTGTCCGGCGGCCAGCAGCAGCGCATCGTGATCGCGATGGCGCTGATGTCAAAGCCGTCGCTCCTGATCCTCGATGAACCGACCACCGCGCTCGACGTGACGGTCGAAGCCTCGATCGTGGCGTTGGTCAAGGACCTGGGCAAGAAATACGGCACCTCGATGCTGTTCATCTCGCACAACCTGGGTCTGGTCCTGGAAACCTGCGACCGGATCTGCGTGATGTATTCCGGCGAAGCGGTCGAACGTGGCTCCATCGAGGATGTCTTCGACAAGATGCAGCATCCCTACACCCAGGCGCTGTTCCGGTCGATCCCGCTGCCCGGCGCCGACAAGAACGCGCGGCCTTTGGTGGCCATTCCCGGAAACTTTCCCCTGCCCCATGAGCGGCCCAATGGCTGCAACTTCGGCCCGCGCTGCGATTATTTCGAAGCCGGACGCTGCGATGCAGGCCCGATCAGCATGGCCGATGTGGCAGGCAATGACCGACACGCCACACGCTGCTTGCGGTTCGAGGAAATCGACTGGCACGCACCGCTTGCCGCTGCGATCAAACAGGAAAAGGCCGAAATCGGCGATGTCGTGCTGAAGGTCGACAACCTCAAGAAGTATTACGAGGTCTCGGCGAATTCGATGTTCGGAGGCGGTGGCACGAAGGTCGTGAAAGCCAACGAGACCGTCAGTTTCGAAGCTCGCGAATCCGAGACGCTGGCCATCGTGGGGGAATCTGGCTGCGGCAAGTCCACGCTCGCCAAGGTCTTGATGGGGCTGGAGACGGCAACCGAGGGCGAAGTGCTGCTTGGCAATCTGAACATCGAGGACACGGAGATCCAGAACCGGACGACGGCAACCATCTCGTCAATCCAGATGGTGTTCCAGAACCCGTTCGACACGCTGAACCCGTCCATGTCGGTGGGCAGGCAGATCATCCGGGCGCTGGAAGTCTTCGGCATTGGCGCCAATGACGATGCACGCCGGCAACGCATGCTGGAACTGCTGGACCTGGTCAAACTGCCCCGTGCCTTCGCGGAACGCATGCCACGGCAATTGTCGGGCGGCCAAAAGCAGCGCGTGGGCATTGCGCGCGCCTTTGCCGGTGGCGCCCGGATCGTTGTGGCCGACGAACCGGTCTCGGCGCTCGACGTGTCCGTGCAGGCGGCGGTCACGGACCTGCTGATGGAAATTCAGCGGACCGAAAAGACCACGCTGTTGTTCATCTCCCATGACCTCAGCATCGTGCGGTACCTGTCGGACCGGGTGATGGTGATGTACCTGGGCCATGTGGTCGAAATCGGCGACACCGACCAGGTGTTCTCGCCCCCCTATCACCCCTACACCGAGGCGCTTTTGTCGGCTGTGCCCATCGCGGATACGTCGGTCAAGAAAAAGCATATCGTGCTGGAAGGCGACATTCCGTCGGCGATGAACCCGCCATCGGGCTGTCCGTTTCAGACACGGTGCCGCTGGAAATCCAAGGTGCCGGGCGGGTTGTGCGAAAAGGAAGTACCGCCGATGCGGACCCTGGCGGCCGGCCACCAGATCAAATGCCACCTGGCCAGCGAAGAGCTTGACCAGATGGATCCGGTCATCACCATCCACGCCGACCAATAGCCCGCCGGGATCGCGCCACTGCCAGCGCTGGAAGACCCTGTTTTCCGGCGGTGGCGGCCATTGTGTCGCCAGGCCGTGGACCCTATCCCCCAGGGGCAGGCGGCGGGAGCCTCCGGCGGCCATTTATGGGGGATAAAGATGGGATGAGCGCGCGCCCCATCGGCCGATGGCTCAGCGGTGGGCGCGTCCGATGTTGCCGCTTGTGACGGCAAGCGATTTGATGATGGCGAAAACGTCTTCGCCCGGCGCGAGGCCAAGGGCCGCGACCGAGCGTTGGGTGACCCGTGCGAGAATGACATCCTCCCCGGTCCGGATACGCACCAGCGCGCCCGGCCCCTTTCCGGGATAGACCGACATCACCTTGCCCTGCACGATGTTGAGCGCCGAGATGTCCACGGGTCGCGTGCGCGACAGCATCACGTCCTGCGCCTCGATCCGGAGCCGCAACCGGTCGCCCGGAACCCCGTCGATATGGGGCAGAAACAGGCTGCCACCCGACACGGACAGGCGGCTGAGTCCGTCATCGTCATGACCTGCCAGCCGCGCTTCGAGGATCGCGCCGGCAGCGGCGGGGTCCATCACCGGGATGGCAGCGGGATCCGAGAGGACTTCGGCCGCCGGCCCGCTGGCCAGCACCTGTCCCGCCTCCAGCACCACGACGGAATTGGCAAGGCGCGCGACCTCTTCCATGGCGTGCGAGACATAGAGAATGGGCATGTCCGCGTCATCCCTCAGGCGTTCGAGATAGGGCAGTATCTCGGCCTTGCGGGCTGGATCGAGCGCGGCCAGAGGCTCATCGAGCAGCAGCATCTGGGGGTCGGACAACAACGCCCGGCCGATGGCCACGCGCTGCCGTTCGCCGCCCGACAACGCGCCAGGCCGGCGGTCGAGCAGCGGGGCGATGTCGAGCAGGTCCAGAACATGAGGAAGGTCTGCTTTCGCCCGCACCTGGTGTCCTCGCCGCCGCGCCCCGTACAGCAGGTTTGCCCGCACCGACATGTGGGGGAAAAGCCGTGCTTCCTGAAAGACATAGCCGATGCGGCGGGCCTGGGGCGACACCCAGACCCCGCGATCGGTATCGGCCAGGATGTTCGCGTCGACGCTGACCCGCGCGCTATCGGGCCTCAGCAGGCCCGCGACCACATTGGCCACCGTGGTCTTGCCCGCGCCGGACCGGCCGATCAGCGCCGTCAGCCCGCCCGGCGTCTCGAATTGGACCGACAGGTCGAAA
>CAYWTM010000072.1:0-18032 GCA_964460185.1 uncultured Roseicyclus sp.
CGGCCCCAAAGACCGGCTTTACCGGTCGCGATCCGCGCGGTATCACACCGGTCGGGTCGCCAGTTCACCCAGTCGTTGCCGGGCAAGTGCCCATGCTGCACCTGTTCGAGATCACGGTTTGCGGCGATCCCCGTCACATGCCACCGACAAGGGCAACACTCGATCCCGGCACGGGACGGCATGTCAGATCAGGAGAGCCCGGATGACCCGAGAGCCGGAACCGCTTTATATCGCGGATGTCAGTCAATTCACCAAATCCCTGCGCGCCGCTCTGGCCGCGGAACCCAGTCCCCCCGGCCATCAGCGGTTGATGGGGCTGGTCGCGCGCGCCGCCGGGTTTCGCAACCAGCAGCACCGCAAGGCCGCCACCCCTGCCCCGGCCGAGCCCGGTGACAGGGTGGCGCGCGCCATGCGCGTCTTCGATGCAGACGGGCGCATGGCGCGCTGGCCGCAGCAGACCACGATTCAGGCCTTGTGCCTGTGGGTGATCTGGCACCACCTGCCCCCGCGCGAGGATATGACCGAGCCCGAGCTGAACGCGATCTTGAAGGCTTGGCACAGCTTTGGCGATCATGCCTTGCTGCGTCGGTCGCTTGTCGATCACAAGCTGATCCACCGCAGCACGGACGGCCGGGTCAACCGGCGCATCGAGCAACGACCGCCCGATGACGCCCGCGCGCTGCTGCAGCAGGTTTTGGCGCGCTAGCCCTCTGGTCTCGGACTGCGGCCTCTGCTAGGCGGCAGTCCATGTTGCGCATCGAAGACATCTCCTATTCCGTCGCGGGCCGCCCTTTGCTTGAGGGGGCGAGCGTGACCATTCCCACCGGCCACAAGGTCGGGATCGTGGGCCGCAACGGCACGGGCAAGACAACGCTGTTCCGGCTGATCCGGGGCGAACTGACGCTGGACCAGGGCAAGATCGAGTTGCCATCGCGCGCGCGCATCGGTGGCGTCGCCCAGGAGGTGCCGGGATCGGAGGTGTCGCTGCTCGACACGGTTCTGGCCGCCGACGAGGAACGCGCGGCCCTCATGGCCGAGGCAGAAGGCGCCACGGGCGAACGCATGGCCGATATCCAGACGCGGTTGGTCGACATCGACGCCTGGTCGGCCGAGGCGCGCGCGGCCTCGATTCTCAAGGGGCTCGGGTTCACCGATGCCGAACAGCTCATGCCCTGTTCGGCCTTTTCGGGCGGCTGGCGGATGCGGGTCGCCCTGGCCGGGGTTCTGTTTTCCGCGCCCGACCTGCTTTTGCTGGACGAACCGACCAACTACCTGGATCTGGAAGGTGCGCTGTGGCTGGAAACCTATCTGGCGCGCTACCCCCATACCGTTTTGATCATTTCGCACGACCGGGGCCTGCTGAACCGGGCGGTCGGTCATATCCTTCACTTGGAGGGCCGAAACCTCACGCTTTATGCGGGTGGCTATGATGATTTCGCCCGCGCCCGCGCCGAAGCGCGCGCCCTGCAAGTGGCCGCGGCCAAGAAACAGGCCGGACAGCGCGCGCATCTGCAAAGTTTCGTCGATCGCTTCCGCGCCAAGGCCAGCAAGGCAAAACAGGCGCAATCCCGCCTGAAGATGCTGGAACGCATGGAACCCATCCGCATGCCCGAAGATGCCGCGCGCACGGTGTTTTCCTTCCCGGAACCCGATCAGCTGTCGCCGCCGATCCTGGCGCTGGATGGGGCGGCGGTCGGATATGACGGGCCGCCGGTTCTGCAACGCCTGTCGCTGCGCATCGACCAGGATGACCGGATCGCGCTTCTGGGGCGCAACGGCGAGGGGAAATCGACGCTGTCCAAGCTGTTGGCGGCCAAGCTGGCCCCGATGGAGGGCCGGATGACCGCGTCGTCGAAATTGCGGGTCGGCTATTTCGCGCAACACCAGGTCGACGAGTTGCGCATCGACGAAACGCCGCTGCAGCATCTTTTGCGCGAACGCCCAGGCGAAGCGCCGCCCAAGCTGCGCGCGAAACTGGCGGGCTTCGGGTTGGGTGCCGATCAGGCGGAAACCGTGGTGGCCAAGCTGTCGGGCGGGCAAAAGGCACGGCTGTCGCTGTTGCTGGCCACGTTGGACGCCCCCCATATGCTGATCCTGGACGAGCCGACGAACCACCTTGATATCGAAAGCCGCGAGGCGCTGGTCGAGGCGCTGACCGCCTATTCGGGCGCGGTGATCCTTGTGAGCCACGACATGCACCTGCTGAGCCTCGTGGCGGACCGGCTGTGGCTGGTCAAAGACGGCCGCGTGGCCCCGTACGAGGGGGACCTGGACAGCTATCGCAACGCGCTCTTGAAAGGTGATGCAAAGAATGAAGATCGCCCCGTAAAGCAAACCAAGGAAAAGAAAAAACCTCTTAGCCTTGAGGCGATGAAAGATCTGCGCAGCGAGGTTCGCCGCTGCGAGGCGCGGGTCGCCAAGATCGAGGAGATGCGCGAGAAACTGGCCAAGAAACTGGCCGATCCGGCGCTTTACGAGGACGGTCGCACAGGCGAACTCGCCACCTGGCAAAAGAAGTATGCCGAGGTGATGGAGGGGCTGGACAAGGCCGAGGCGCTTTGGATGGCGGCCGCCCAAAAGCTGGAGCAGGCACAGGAATTGGCATGAGCCTCGCCGATTACATCCCTGCCTTCGTGACGCTCTTCGTGATCATCGACCCCATCGGGCTGGCCCCGATCTTCGTCGCCATGACGCAGGGCATGACGCCCCGGCAACGGCGCGGCGTGGGCATCCGGGCCTGCCTGGTGGCGCTGGCGCTGTTGCTTCTGTTCGGGGTGGCGGGTGAGGCGGTGCTGAATTTCCTTGGCATTTCGATGCCCGCCTTCCGTATCGCGGGCGGTGTGCTGCTGTTTCTGACCGCGCTCGACATGCTGTTCGAGCGGCGCGGCCAACGCCGGCAGGGGCAAGCCGACCAGCCCCATGCCGAGGACCCTTCCGTGTTTCCGCTGGCGATCCCGTTGATCGCCGGGCCCGGGTCCATCGCCACGATGATCCTGCTGACCGGACAGGCCGATGCCGATCTGGCGCATGTGGCGATGATCCATGTTGTCATGGTGGCCGTGCTGGCGTGCGTCTTTGTGCTGTTCTTGATGGCCGCGCCGCTGGAACGCCTGCTGGGGCCTACGGGGATCAACGTGGTCACGCGGCTTCTGGGGATGCTGCTGGCGGCCCTGTCGGTGCAGTTCGTGATCGATGGCATGCGCGATCTGCAGGTGATTTGATCGCACCGCATCCCTATATCCCTGGCATGACCGACGATAACGGAAACTGCAAATGACCGGCGATCAGACCGCTTCGCTTCTATATCTCGCCCTGTTGGGCACGGTGCTGGCCGGGTGGTATTTCGTGTCCAACCGCCGCCAGATCGGCAAGATGGCGCAAAATGCGTCGATCTGGGTGTTCATCTTCCTGGGCGCGGTGGTCACCGCCGGGCTGTGGGGGGATATCCGCGACGACATCGTGCCCCGGCAATCCAGCATGATGGACGGCGCCCGCATCGAAGTGCCGATGGCGCAGGACGGGCATTTCTACCTCGTGCTCGAGGTCAACGGCACGCCGGTGCGGTTCGCGGTCGATACCGGTGCCAGCGAGATCGTGTTGAGCGCGCAGGATGCGGACCGGATCGGCATTCCACGCGACACACTGGTGTTCACCGGCCGCGCCGCCACCGCGAACGGCATGGTCGAAACCGCCCCCGTGCGGCTGGCGAGCGTATCACTGGAAGGCGTGGTCGACGAAGGGGTGCTTGCCGTGGTGAACGGCGGCGAGATGACCGACAGCCTTTTGGGAATGACCTACCTTCGCCGGTTCCAAAGGCTGGAAATCTCGGGCAACAAACTGATCCTGGAACGCTAGGGCGCCGCCCGACCGGCGCCCTCAACCGCCCTTTTCGGCCTTCATCTCCCACTTGCCGGACTGTTCCGACCAGTATTTCGCGGCGACACCGGCCCCGGTCAGGGCCTTCCACTGGGCACGCGCGGTTTCCTCCGCCATCGGGTCATGGCCGTCGAACAGCACCATCGCGCGCGCCAGCGGGCCGATTTCATCGGCGGCCAGGTCGGCGCCTTCGACGCTGATCAGGCAATCGGGCCGGTTCGGGGCCTCGCGCGCTGTGGTCAGCAAGATCGGCTGGTCGCCATCATGGGGCCCATTCGCGAGGCCATGGGGCAAGAACCCATCCTCGGGGTGAAGCCAAAGATGGTCGTCCAGCCGTTGCAGCATCGCGTCGGTCCGCCCCCGGACGGCCACGCGCCACCCCTGGGCGCGGCATTTCTCCAACAAGATCCGCAGCGTCACCTCAAGCGGCCGTTGCGTCAGGTGGTAGAAAAAGACCTCGCCCATCGGTCCGGATCAGCCTTCGTAATTGTCGCGCACCAACCGGTCGAGCGCCATGACGCCCCACCCGGTCGCGCCCTTGGGGGCAAGCATGGTGTCGGTCTTGACCGAGGCCACCCCCGCGATATCGAGATGGATCCACGGCGTGTCATCCTTGACGAAACGCCCCAGGAACTGCGCCGCCGTGATCGAACCCGCCGGCCGGCCGCCCACGTTTTTCATATCGGCGATCCGCGATTTCAGCATGTCGTCATAGGCCTGACCCAACGGCATGCGCCACGCGCCTTCGCCCTCGGCCTTGGCGGCCTTCAGGAACGCATCGCAAAAGACGTCGTTGTTGGAGAACACGCCCGCATTTTCATGGCCGAGGCCGATGATGATGGCACCGGTCAGTGTCGCCAGATCCACCATGGCCGAGGGTTTGAACCGATCCTGCGCGTACCACATCACATCGGCCAGAACCAAACGCCCCTCGGCATCTGTATTGATGACCTCGATCGTATCGCCCTTCATGGATTTGACCACGTCGCCCGGACGCTGCGCATTGTGCGAGGGCATGTTTTCTACCAGCCCCACCACGCCCACGACATTGGCCTTGGCCTTTCTCAGCGCCAGCGTGCGCATGACGCCGGCCACCACGCCGGCCCCGCCCATGTCCATCGTCATGTCTTCCATGCCTGCGGCGGGTTTCAGGCTGATGCCGCCGGTGTCGAACACGACGCCCTTGCCGATCAGCGCAAGCGGCGGCTCGTCGGCGCCGCCCTTCCATTGCATGACCACGACCTTGGACGGGCTGGACGACCCCTGCCCGACCCCCAGAAGCGCGCCC
Source organism: uncultured Roseicyclus sp. (assembly GCA_964460185.1). Classification (GTDB taxonomy): domain Bacteria; phylum Pseudomonadota; class Alphaproteobacteria; order Rhodobacterales; family Rhodobacteraceae; genus JAVJPJ01. Next base: position 5,165 of record CAYWTM010000072.1, read on the forward strand.
ATACCAAGCTTTTCCAGCTCGTCTTCCTCGAGAATTTCCACATCGAGCCCCAGATCCTGCATCGCGGCCAGCCGCGCGGCGAAATCGTCGGTTGTCAGGATATTTGCGGGCTCGTTGATCAGGTCGCGGGTAAAGAACGCGCCCTCGGTGACGGCCATCATCGGCGTTGCGGCTGCCGCGACAGCCTCGGGATTGGTGGCCATGATGGTCGCCGCGCCGTTGGTCTCGTCGGTTGTCGGCGTCTGGTGATCGGTGAAGGCATAGCCGCGCATGGCCAGGCCGAATGATACATCAGCGGCCTTGTTGAGGCTGCCCGCGGCCACGCAGATCGCATCATTGCCCTTGAATTTGGCAAGCTCGGCGCCGGCTTTCCGGGCCTCTTCGATGGTTGGGCGGCGGTCGAGCTTGACGACCGAAAGGGCCGTGGCCTCAACCCCCACCGGAAAGCCCATCACGAAGCCCTGCCCGACCTTGATCTTGGCCCATTTGTCGCTGTCCAGAAGACGCTGCACCGCCCCCTTGCTCAGGCGGTTCACGCGCCGCCCGGCAGGGTCAAGCTTGCCCTCGGGGGTGACGAAAATCGCCAGCTTTCCGGGCGCGGTCGCCAGGGCGTCAAGATCGGTTTCGACAAAGGAGATGGCGGTTGCGTCGGTCATGGGTGTCCTCTTGAAACTGGTCCGGGCGCGCGAATGCGTGGCCCGTTTGCAGCGGAGACTAGGGCTCGAGACCGGGATTGACCAGATCACGCTCGCACGCGGGTTCGGATTGTCTTAAACATCACGACAGGATCCGGGCCGCCATCCGGATTGGCATATGTTGGGGGAATACGCGTTTTGGGGCGGTACGACCGCTATATCCTGTCCCAGTTGATCGTTTTGTTCGGCTTTTTCAGTCTTGTGCTGATTTCGGTCTATTGGGTGAACGAAGCTGTGGACCTGTTCGATTCGCTGATCGCGGACGGACAGACCCTTTCGGTGTTCCTGGAATTCACCGCGCTGACCTTGCCGCAGATCATGACGCTGGTCTTGCCGGTCTCGGCCTTCGTGGCGACGCTTTACATATTCAACCGTCTCATTGGCGAAAGCGAACTGGTGGTTTTGCAGACCGCCGGGTTGTCGGCGATGCGCCTTCTCAGGCCGGTCATGTTGTTCGGACTGATCGTGGGGCTGCTGATCGGGGTGCTTGCCAATTTCCTCGCACCGGCGGCGCGAAGCCAGTTCATCGACCGCAGCCAGGAGGTGCAAGAAGACCTGACCGGCCGGTTCCTGCGCGAAGGCCAGTTCATTCATCCAACCGATGGACTGACGGTCTACATCCGCGATATCACCGACTTGGGCGAGTTCAGGGACCTTTTCTTGCAAGACCGCTCCGACCCCGGAGCCGAGACGACGTATAATGCGACGCGCGCCCTGCTGGTGCGATCCGACAACGGCCCGCGCCTGGTGATGTTCGACGGAATGGCGCAAACCCTTGATGCGCGATCGGGCCGGCTTTCGACGGTGCGTTTTCAGGATTTCACCTACGATCTGGGCGCGCTGATCGAAAGCGGGGGGTTTCGCAGCCGCGACATGCGGGAATTGCCGACGCGTGTCCTGATCACGGCAGATGCCCAGGTGGCGGACCAGCTGGACCTGCCGCTGGCGCAGATGCGGTTCGTCGGCCATGACCGGATCGCGCGCGCGCTGTTCGTGATCTTTCCGCCGATCATCGCCGCCGCGACGTTGATGCTTGGCAGTTTCTCTCGTTTCGGGGTCTGGCCGCAGATCATGGCGGCGGTGGCGATGGTCATCCCGCTTCAGATGATCTGGAACGCGGCGGAAACCACGGCGATCCGCAACGTGGACCTGCAATACCTGGCCTATCTGCAGCCGGCGGCGGCCGCGATGCTGGCGGGCGTGCTGACCTGGATGGCGATGCGCAAACGAGGGCGCATCAGGCGCAGGTGGGCCGCCGCATGATCTTGCATCTATACATCGCGCGTCGGTTCATGAAATCGATCGGCATCGTGACGGCGGTGTTTATCGGGGTGCTGCTGCCCATCGATCTGGCCGAACAGCTGCGCAATATCGGCCCGACGCAGGGCCTGGGGCCGGTGTTCGAACTGGCGCTGCTGAACCTGCCCGGCACGCTGTATGAAATGATCCCGCTGTTCGTCTTGCTGGCCACGTTGCTCTTGTTTCTGGGTTTGGCGCGCACGTCGGAACTGGTCGTCGTGCGCGCATCGGGCCGGTCTGCCCTGCGTTCCACGATCTCGCCGGTGATCACCGCCTTCGTGATCGGCGCGGCAAGCGTTGCGGTCCTGAACCCGATCGTGGCGGCCACCGAACAGCAATTCGATTTGCGAACGGCCCGCTACCTGGGGGCCGAGGAACGCACGGTATCCATCACCTCAGAAGGCTTGTGGCTGCGCCAGGGCAGCGCCACGCAGCAAACGGTGATCCGCGCCGGCGCGACCAACTCGGACGGCACGCACCTGTTCGACGCCAGCTTTTTCACCTTCGACGCGGATGGGTTCCTGACCCAGCGGACGAATGCCCGCGAAGCCCTGCTGACGGAGGGCGCATGGACCCTGACGCAGGCGCGGCGCTGGCCGCTGGCCGGCACAGGCAACCCCGAGGCACAGGCCGAAAGCTTTGACATCCTCGACCTGCCCTCAACGCTGACGCGCGAACAGATCCGCGACAGCTTCGGAAAACCCGAAACCGTACCGATTTACGAATTGCCCAGTTTCATAGACCAACTCAACCAGGCCGGGTTTGCGGCCCTTCAGCACCGGGTCTGGCTGCAGATGGAACTGTCCTCGCCGCTGATGCTGATCGCCATGGTACTGATCGGCGCGGGCTTCACCATGCGCCATACCCGGTTCGGCAAGACCGGGATCATGGTGTTGTCGGCCATCTTGTTGGGATTCGGTATATTTTTCCTTCGCTCCTTCGCGCAGGTCTTGGGCGAAACCGGCCAGTTGCCCGCCGTTCTGGTGGCCTGGACACCCCCTGCGGCGGCAATCCTTTTGGCGCTTGGTCTTTTGCTGCATACTGAGGACGGATGAGGTACCTGCTCCGCCATATCGCCATCGGGCTGCTGGCCCTTGGCCTTGCGTTGCCAAGTGCGGCGCAGGACAGTGTCGCCCCCGCGACCCTGATCGCGGACAATATCCGTTTCGATCAGGGCAGCGAGGTCATCACCGCGCGCGGCAGCGTCGAGATCTTCTACCAGGGTGCCCGCCTGCGCGCGTCTTCGGTGACCTATGACGGCGCGTCGAACCAGGTGCAGGTCCAAGGCCCCATCACCCTGACCGAAGCGGACGGACGGACCGTGATCCTTGCCGATTTCGCGGACCTGTCGACGGATCTGCAAACCGGCGTCCTGCGATCGGCGCGGATGGTTCTGGACCGGCAATTGCAGATCGCCGCCACGGAAATCGAGCGCAGCGAGGGCCGCTACACGCAGCTCTATCAGACCGTCGCCTCGTCTTGCGAAGTCTGCTTTGACAACCCTACCCCGCTTTGGGAAATCCGCGCGCGGCGGATCGTGCACGACCAGTTGGAACGCCAGCTTTACTTTGACAATGCCACGTTCCGGGTGATGGGTGTGCCGATCGCCTATATCCCCCGGCTGCGCCTGCCCGATCCCACGCTGGCGCGCGCCACCGGTTTCCTGACACCGTCCCTGCGGGTGAATGACGAAACCGGCACGCAACTGCGCATGCCATATTTCATCGCGATCGGCGATTCCGCCGACCTCACCGTGACACCCTGGATCGGAATCGGCCGGTCCCAGACGGTCGAATTGCGTTACCGGCAGGCGTTCCGAACCGGCCAGATCGAGGTGAACGGTGCCCTGTCCTCGGACGACCTGACCACCGAAGACCAGCGCGGTTATGTTTTTGCCGAAGGCCAGTTCGATCTGCGCCGCGATTACGTGCTGGATTTCGCCATCGAAGGGGTCACTGATCGTGGCTACCTGACCACCTACGGGTTTCCGGACACCGATCTGCTGGAAAGCTTTGTGCGCGTCAGCCGGGCCAGCCGTGACGAATACATCGAAGTCGGGGCGTCCTCCTATACATCCTTGCAGGAAGGCGCTGACAACAACACCCTTCCAACGCGGGTTCTGAATGCCGAGATCACCCGCCGCTTCGTGCCCGGCGTCATCGGTGGGATCGCGACCACGGGTCTGCAGGGCTTTGGCTATTACCGGCTGTCGGATACCGATGGCGTCGACGGGCGCGATGTGGCGCGTCTGACCGCTTTTGCCGATTGGCGGCGCGATACCGTGTTGCCGGGGGGGCTACTGCTGGCGTTCGAGACAGCGCTTTACGCCGATATCTACAACACGCAACAGGGCGGCATTCTGACGGGGACGGAAACCCGCCTTGCCCCCTTTGCCGGGGTCGAGTTGCGCTATCCGCTGAGCCGCACCACCGCCACAGGCGTCACCCACCTGATCGAACCCGTCATGCAACTGGCCTGGTCGGATGTGTCGGGGGGTGACGTCCCGATCGAGGACAGCCGCATCGTCGAATTCGACGAGGCGAACCTGTTCCAGCTTGACCGGTTCCCCGGTCAGGACCAGCGCGAAACCGGATTTCGCACCAATATCGGCATTGGCTACACGCGCACCGATCCACTGGGCTGGTCGCTCGGCGTGGTTGCGGGGGTCGTTTTGCGCGACACCGACGAGGGGCAATTCACGGCAGGATCGGGTCTGGACGGGCTGCAATCGGATTTCCTGGTCAGCACCCATTTCGCGATGGACGACAGGTGGCGCGTCGTGAACCGGGCGTTGTTCGATTCAGGCCTGACCTTCACGTCGAACGAATTGTCGCTGGCGTGGCAAGGCGACAACCATGCGCTTGAGACCTCCTACACGTGGCTGCTGGCCGATATCAGCGAAGGACGGCCGCTGGACATGGCGGAATGGGCGCTGGATGCGGAATACGCCCTTGACCGGGGATGGCAGGCAAATGTCGATTGGCGCTATGATTTCGTCGAAAATACACCGACGCGGGCCGGTTTGGGGCTGGCTTATGTGAATGAATGCGTGGATGTGGAGTTTTCCGTCTCGCGTCGCTACACCACTTCGGCTACCTTGACCCCGGCAACGGAATTCGGCCTGACCATTTCTCTCAACGGATTTGGCGCAGGACGGTCAGGGCGCAGCCAGGCCCGCAGTTGCATACGCTAGGCAGGCGGTCCAAAAGAGACCCGTGACGCGAGACGAGCATACCGGACGACAAATGTGATGATCCATACCCTCCTTTCCCCGCTCCGCCGTTTGGGCCACGCCACTTTGCTGTGCGTGCCGTTGGCATTGATGACCGCACCGGCCATGGCGCAATCGCCGTTCTCGGCGGCCGTGTCGGTGAACGACAGCGTCGTGACCTATTACGAGATCGAACAGCGCGCCCTGTTCCTGGAGGTCATCCGGGCCCCCGGCAACCTGCAAGAACAGGCGCTGGAAGATCTGGTCAACGAACGCCTTCAGGTCGCGGAGGCCGTGCGGATGGGTGTCGTGGCCGGCCCCGAAGAGATCGAGGCGGGCGTGCGGGAATTCGCCGCCCGCGCCGAGCTCGAGCCCGGTGAGTTCATTCGCGCCATGGCCGAAGAAGGGGTGGCCGCCGAAACCATCCGCGATTTCGTGGCCAACGGCATTTCCTGGCGGAACGTGGTGCGCGGGCGCTTTGCCAACCGCGCCGTCATAACCCCCGCCGAGATCGACGACGCCCTGTTGCTGGCGCCCCGGCTGGAGTCCGCACGGATCCTGCTGGCCGAGATCGTGGTTCCGTTCACACCTCAGAACCAGGATGTGCTGCGCAGCGAAATGGCCCGCCTGGCCGGGGATCTGAATGGCCAGATCGATCGCTTCTCCGAGGCCGCCGGTCGGTTTTCCGCCGCCGGCACCCGCGAAAACGGAGGTGTCACAGGCTGGCGCCCCCTGGCCGAGGTGCCGCCGGCCCTGCGCGAAAACCTCGTTCCGCTTGCGCCGGGCGAAACCTGGGGCCCCGTCTCGCTTGGGCCCGCGGTCGCGATCTTCCAGATGCGTGGCCTGGCCGATGGTCCGCGCGGACAACCCCCGATCACCTCGGTTCAATATGCCACGATCCCGCTGCCGTCGCGCGCAACCGAAGAGGGCGTGGCCGCCGCGACCGCACTGCGCGCCGATATCGATGTGTGCAACGATCTGTATGGACAACGCCCGGGCGCGTTCGAGATCTTCGATCAGGCCCCGGGGGCAATCCCCGCGGATATCGCCATGGCACTGGCCACGCTGGATGCGGGTGAAATCGCCTTCAACGTCACCCGCAACGAGGGCACCGTGCAACTGGCCGTCATGATGTGCGCGCGCAACGTCGCGGACCCCGAGGCTGGCCGCGAAGCGGTGCGCCAGCAATTGTTCACGGAACGCATGTCGGGCTATGCCGATGGCCTTCTGGAAGAGCTGCGCGCGGACGCGATGATCACCTACACCCCATGACCGGCGCGCGCCCGATTGCGCTGAGCATCGGAGAACCGGCCGGCATTGGCCCCGAGATTGCCGCCAAGGCGTGGTCCCGGCTTGGATCGACGCTGCCGTTCTTCGTGATCGGCGACGCGGGCCACCTGTCCGGGCTGGGTGTGCCGGTGCAGACCATCGCCAGGGCGGCCGACGCGGTGTCGGCCAGCGCCCATGGGCTGCCCGTGCTGAACCATCCTTTCCCCGCCCCTGCCCGGCCCGGCCTGCCTGCGCCCGAGAATGCAGCCGCCGTGATCGACGTGATCGCGCGCGGGGTCGACCTGGTGATGCAGGGCGAGGCCGCGGCTCTGTGCACCGCACCCATCCACAAGAAGGCACTGCATGATGGCGCGGGGTTCCGGTTTCCCGGTCATACGGAATACCTGGCCCACCTGGCGGGCGTCGACCGGGTGGTGATGATGTTGGCCTGTCCCGAGCTGCGGGTGGTGCCCGCCACCATCCATATCCCGATTTCCGAGGTGCCGGGCGCGCTGACGTCGGATCTGTTGTCGGATACGATCCGGATCACCCATGCCGCCCTGATCCGGGATTTCGGGGTGCAGGCGCCCCGCATCGCGGTCGCGGGCCTGAACCCGCATGCCGGCGAAGGGGGCGCGATGGGGCGCGAGGATATCGATCTGATCACCCCCGTTCTGGAGGCGCTGCGGGCCGAAGGCCTGGCGCTGAGCGGCCCGCATTCCGCCGATACGATGTTTCACGCCGGCGCGCGCGCGGGCTATGATGCGGCGGTCGCGATGTATCACGATCAGGCCCTGATCCCGATCAAGACGCTGGATTTCGCGGGTGGTGTGAACGTGACGCTTGGCCTGCCGTTCATCCGCACCTCGCCCGATCATGGCACCGCCTTTGACATCGCGGGCCGGGACCGGGCCGATCCGACAAGCTTGATCGCGGCCCTGAAACTGGCGCGTGACATGGCGGCGTCGCGGGGAAGCTGACGGGGGGCTTGCGCCGTGGCTCGGCCTTCGGCCTGCTCCACGAGCGCGGTGGCACCGCTGCGCGGTGCGGGTGTGGCAGGTGTCGACCGAACGGCACCCGGAGGAAGGGTCGGGATATCTTTCCCGTATTTTCAACAAGAAGAAGCAGGGCCTAGGGCGCCGGTGGCACGCGCGCGCCGGTATCGAAGGCTTCCCATCCTTCGCCGTTGAAGACATCGACCCCCAATTGGGCGAGGACATCGGGAAAATCGACCATCACGTAATTGTCGGTGATGCGGCCATCCTCGACTTTCCAGAAATCCATGTAGCGGATGGTGACGCGCTTGCCGGTGGGCGCCAGCCCCATGAAGGGACCGGAATGAACGGCCTCCTGCCGGCCGAAGGCTGCGGCCCATTCGCCCATGTAAAGGCGGGCCTCGTCGATGCAGACCTTGTCGGAAAAGGCGGCCTGAAAGGGTTTTTGCCAATTGTCCTGAAATGCGCGCAGGCCCGTCTTGGTGCCGCAGCCACGATTGCCCATCCAGCGGAAGGACTGCGCGAAGAATTCGCCGATATCGCCGATCCTGTGATCGTTCAGGCCATCGACCATCCCCTCGATCACGGCGCGGGTGGCGTCGGTCCTGGTCATGTCGGTGTCGCGGGTCAGGACGGCTTGTTCGGGGCGGCTGCCTTTCATGGCGATGTTCCTGTGTTGCGGATCGGGTGATCCGGTCGCGGAGATGGTGACCGATCGTCATGGAGGGGGCGTTGGTGTCGGCCGATGTGACGACCTGCGTGACCGGGGCATCGGCAACCCGAAGACCGTCGATGCCCGGCACCGCACCCTTTGGTGTGAGCGCCGCGCTGCCCCCGTGACCCATGGCGATCGCGCCGGCACGGTGGCAGGCGGTGCCGGCCCGCCGAGCCTGCGCCCATGATGATGACCTCCGCCGTTGAAGACATGCTTTCCCCCAAGGTGATGCTGCCGGGGGCCTTCACGCCCCAAGGGTCGTCAGCCAGGCCCGTCCTTATGCGTCACACCACGCGCTGACCGGTGGAACGGTCGAACACATGGCAGATCGATGCAGGCACCGTGATGCCGACCGTTTCCCCGATTTCGACCCGGTAATCCTTGGCCGCCTTGACCGCCACAAGCTGGCCGCCCGCGCGCACCGTGACCATGGTGGCGTCACCCAGCAGCTCGACCGTGTAGACGGGCGCGTTGATCTGGCCCTGGCCGGGTTCGGTCACGGTGGCATCTTCGGCGCGGAACCCCAGCGTGACAGCGCCCGACGCGCCCGTCAGCCCGTCGATCTGGACGTTCTGGCCGTTGAATGTGCCGTCCACCACGTCACCATCCATCAGGTTCATGGCCGGGCTGCCGATGAAGCTGGCCACGAAGGTATTGGCGGGATTGTCATAGATATCGGTGGGGGTGCCCACCTGCTGGACGATGCCCTGTTTCATAACCACCACACGGTCGGCCAGTGTCATCGCCTCGACCTGGTCGTGGGTGACGTAGATCGTCGTGACCTTCAGTTCATGGCTGAGGTTCTTGATCTGCGCCCGCGTGGAGACGCGCAACTTGGCATCCAGGTTCGACAAGGGTTCGTCCATCAAGAACACCTGCGGCTCGCGCACGATGGCGCGTGCCAGCGCAACGCGCTGGCGCTGACCGCCCGAGAGCGCGGCAGGTTTGCGGTGCAGGAAATCCTCGAGCTCGACCATCGCGGCAGCCTTCATCACCCTGTCATGGTGTTCGGCCTCGGGGACCTTGCGCACCTTCAGGGGAAAGCGAATGTTCTGGTAGACGTCCATGTTGGGGTACAGGCCATAGGACTGGAACACCATGGCGACGTCGCGGTCCTTGGGGTCGAGATGCGTGACCTCGCGATCGCCGATCCAGATTTCGCCGCCCGACGGATCCTCGAGCCCCGCGATCATGCGCATGGTCGTGGTCTTGCCGCAGCCCGAGGGGCCCAGCAGAACCAGGAATTCCTGATCGGCAATGTCGAGATGGAAGTCGTCGACCCCGACGAAACCGCCCCATTTCTTGCTGACGTGGTTCAGGCGGATCTGGGCCATGGCGCGCGCTCCCCGGATTGGCTTGACCCATCTAGACAGGCATGGAAACGTGGGGCAAGAAAAATTTGCATAGGTTTGCAAAATGGCTGGGAAAGGCTGCGGTATGCGCGATGTGGCGGGACAAAAGCGGGCGGTGGCGGCACATCTGGCGGCTTTGGCAGACGGCGCGGATCCCGCCACCATCTTTGCACCGGATGCGGTGGCCGAGATTGCCCACCCCTGGGGCCGCTGCGAAGGACCCGCGGCGATCGGGGCCTTTTACGCCGACCTGCGCGCCGGCCTGCCGGATATGGAATGGCGGCCCGAGATCCTGATCGGCGGCGAAAACCACCCCGACGAGCGGTCGAGCGTGCAGCGGTTTTCGCCACTGGTGGGCTCATGGGGCCATTTGCAGGGGACCTTTCGCCGCCCGATCCTGGGCATCCCGCCCACTGACGGCGCCGTGCACCTGCGGATTTCGCAGGTGCATCACCTGAACGAGGCGGGGCAGATCCGGCGCAGCTGGATCTTGCCCGACCTGCTGGACCTCATGGATCAGGCGCAGGTCTATCCCCTGCCGCCCATGATGGGCGCACGCGGCATGTGGCCCGGTCCCAAGGGTGGCAGGGGTGTGCGCCTGCACGAGACCGACGCGCAGGCGGGCGACGCGGCCATGGGCCGGGTTCTGGACATGCACCATGCGCTGAACACGCATCCTGGGCAGGATGTGCGGACATTGACCATGCATCACTGGACGCCGGATTTCATGTATTATGCGGCAGGTGGCATCGGGATCTGTCGCGCTGTCGAAGGCTTTCGCCGAGATCATCAGGTGCCGTTCCGCGTGGCGTTTCCGGACAGGTCGAGCCGCGGCCATTTCGTGCGGATCGGGGATGGCCGCTTTGCCCTGACGGGCGGGCGGATCTATGCGACCCATCAGGGCGAGTACCTTGGCATCCCCTCCACCGGCAGGTCCGTGCATCTGGACGTGATGGATTTCTACCATTTCGACGAGGCGGGCCTGATCACCGAAAACTGGCTGCCCTTCGACATTCTGGGCATGGCCCACCAGATGGGCGTCGATCTTTTGGCGCGGGTCCGCGACCTGCCGGGCGGGGCGCACCGCGCGCCTTAGCGCTCAGACCGGCATATCGTTGAACAGATCCTCGATGCCGTCATCGTCCGCCGGACCTTGGGTCGCCTTGTCCGGTGTCTCGGTCTTTTGTCGTCTGGCGGCATCGCCCGTCTTTGGATTCGGGCTGGCTGCATCCGCGCGGTCGGCGGGCAGGACGGGCTTGGACTTGGGTTTCTCGATCATCTCAGGTGATCTCCTTTTGGGTTGGTCACATGATCCCTGGCACGTGGCGCAGGTCTTTGGGGCGGGGCAAGCGCCCGGATGTCGGCCCCTTTTCCTGGCCCCGACCTAGGTGGACGAAGACGCGGGCCGCCCCCCCTGCGCGAGCGCGGCACAGGACTTGCAGAACGGTGTGAATGGCAACAGGTCCAGCCGGGCGTCGGAAATGGCCGTGCCGCAGGTGGTGCAGATGCCGTATTCCCCGGCCTCGATCCGCTGAAGGGCGGCCCTGATCTGCTGGATTTCCGCCTGGCCGCTCAGACCCAGACCTTCCAGCACCTCGTCACCTTCGCGTTCGGTGGCCAGATCGTCCCAATCCCTGGTCTGATGGCTTTCCAGCTCGGCCTCGATCTGATGCAGGCGGCCATCAAGATCGCGTAGGCGCTGTTCGAGTTGAACACGTCGTTCAAGCAAGGTGGTCATGAGCAGTGATCCTCCGGTTTCTCCTGGTGGCGGTTGTGTCGCCACCTCTCCGACAACGAGCTTATCAACCGGGCCGCTCTCGGCCCTTGATGTCGATCAACATCCCTTTCCCTTCCAGGCGCCTTGCGGCAGGATACGGCCAACGCGAAAAAGGAGACCTTGAATGGATTTGCGCCCGATCATAGACGGCTACACCGTTGCCCCGCAGCTTCAGCCCGAAGATATGAAGGCCCTGGCCGCTCAGGGGGTCAGCACGGTGATCTGCAACCGGCCCGACGCGGAAATCCCGGCGCCGTTGCAGGCCGCCGCGATGCAGGCCGCTGCCGAGGCGGCCGGCCTGAATTTCGTGTTCAACCCGGTGGTGGGTGGCGCCCTGACCGAGGCCAATGTCGAGGAACAGGCCGACGCGATTGCCGCGTCCGAGGGGCCGGTCGTGGCGTATTGCGCATCGGGCAACCGTTCCACCGTGGTCTGGGCCTTTGGTGCAGCAGGCGAGGTTCCGGTCACCCAGATCATGGAAGCGGCGGCGAAATACGGCTATCCCTTCGAAGGGCTGCGCCCGCACCTGGAGGCCATCGCGGCCAAACGGGGATGACCCGGCTTTCGCCGACGGCGCAAGGCATCATCCTGATGATCTGCGCGGTCCTGTGCTTTTCCACGATGGACGCGCTTGCCAAGCTGCTGGCACAAAGAAATCCGGTGACGCAGGTCGTCTGGGCGCGGTATGCGGGACAGATGCTGGTGACATCCGTGATCCTTGCTCCGCGCCTGGGTCCGCTTTTGCGCACCCGGCACCTGGGCCTGCAATTGCTGCGCTCGGGTTTCTTGTTCGCGGCGACCTTCTGCTTTTTCACGGCGCTGTCGCAGATGGAGATTGCGGCGGCCACGGCGGTGATGAACATCCACCCGGTCATCCTGACCCTTGGCGCAGCCCTGATCTTGCGCGAGGCGCTTGGACCGCGGCGCATATTCGGCATCGCCGCGGCGCTGGTGGGCGCGCTTATCGTGATCCGGCCGGGGGGCGAGGTGTTTTCGTTCGCGGCAGTGCTGCCCCTGCTGGCGGGCATCTTCTATTCGTCCTACGCGCTGACGACCCGGTTTCTGGGGCGTGACGAGTCGATCCTGACGTCTTTCCTTTACACGGCGCTGATCGGCACGATCGGGGCCAGTTTGCTGGTGATCCCGCACTGGCAGACACCCACCGCGGGCGATGCGGCGCTTTTGCTGATCCTGGGAACGGTCGGCGCGGTCGGGCAATTCCTGCTGATCCGCTCGCTGACCATGGCCGAGGCCGGCGCCGTTGCGCCCTTTGGCTACCTGGGCGTTGTCTTTGCCACGATCTGGGGGCTGGCCGTGTTTGGCGAGGTTCCCGATATCTGGACACTTGTCGGTGCGCTTGTGATCGTCGGGGCTGGCGTCTATGTGTGGCACCGCGAAACGCAGGCGCGCGCCAGCGCCCTGAAGGCTGCACCCTGATCCGCCCGCACTGACCCTGGGACATACGCGAGAATTCCATGTCACATCCCCGCCGCCTCTGGCTTGACTGGCTGGTCGACCGGACCGCGCGGGCGGCATTCTGGGTTGCGTTCCGCCT
>CAYWTM010000073.1:0-17734 GCA_964460185.1 uncultured Roseicyclus sp.
CTGACCCTGCGGCTGCATCAGGAATTGCCCTATCAGCTGACCGTCGAGACCGAGAACTGGGAAGAGCGCAAGGACGGCTCGGCCCGGATCGACCAGATCATCTATGTCACCCGCGACGGGCACAAGGGTATCTTGCTTGGCCACAAGGGCGAGACGGTGAAGGCAGTGTCGAAGGCGGCGCGCGAAGAGCTGGAGGCGTTTCTGGGCCGGCGCGTGCATCTGTTCGTGCAGGTCAAGGTGCGTCCGGGCTGGCTGGATGAGGCCGAACGGTATTCGGAGATGGGCCTGGATTTCAAGGATGGCGCCTGAGCGGCCCCGGCGCCATCGAGGCTTGGGAAAGCTGAGGATCACGTGACCAGGCTGACTGCGGATTTCTGGGTTCAGGCCTACCTGACGCGGCTCAGGCTGGCGGATATTCCGGCCTTCGTCGTGGCGCGCGGCGATGCGACGGCGGGTGCGGTGCTGGTGAAGTCCAACACGCTGGACGGCCGGGCCGTGTCCTATCAGCGGCGCACGGACCTGTCGAGCGGCGCATCGGCATGGATGGTTCTGGAAGACGGGCCCGAGGCGGATGTCGACGCGGCCATCGCAAGGCAGCGGTCCTTTGACCCGGATCTTTGGGTGATCGAGGTGGAAGACCGCGCTGGCCGGACCTTGCTGGAGCAGGACGGGCTGGCCGGGGACAGCCCCTAGCGATCGGCAAAGCGGCCGATCGACACCGCCATGACGCCCGCCAGAAGCACGCATACCATCAAGATCGCCAGGTTGGTCGCGACGGCTGCGGGCGCGGATGTGTTCAGATCCATGAACGGGTAGGGGTAGATGCCGTCCACCGCCCCGCGCCAAAGCGCATAGGCCGTGTAGATGGATGGCCACAGAACGAAGATCGGCAGGTCGACGAATTCCAGCTCGCGTTTGGGCGCAAAGACAAGCCACCAGGCAAGACACGCCAGCGGCAGCACCGTGTGCAGCCCATGATCGGCCCAGACGCCGAGGCCGGTGAAGGTCACGAGGCCGGACAGGAGTATGTGATAGACCGCGCCGACCATGATCGTCGAGACGGTCAGCGCCGCCAGCCATGGGGGCGATACCCCTTGCCGCCGCGTGGCCGCGACCGCGAAGGTCACGATCACGAAGCCCGACGTCAGAATGGTGAAGTAGCGCGCCATGGACAACGCGGTATCGGAATAGGGTTCCTGGCTGACGGCGTTCAGATGCAGGAATTGCGCCACCACCGAGATGGCCGCCAGACAGGCGATCATGGCGGCGGTACGGCGGGCGGGTCTGGAGAGCGCCGGAAACATGTGGCGGAATCTGCCACGGGTGATGCGCGTGGACAAGCGGCGAGGCGCGCGCTTATGTGAGCGGTATGGATTGGCGAGCGGACGGCATCTTGTTGGGCGTGCGAAGGCATGGGGAACATGCCGCGATCGCGGACCTGTTTACCGCCGAACGCGGGCGGCATCTGGGCGTCGTGCGCGGCGGTGCATCGCGCAAGATGGCGCCTTTGCTGCAGCCTGGCGCGCAGCTGGATGCCGCTTGGCGCGCAAGGCTCGAGGATCATCTGGGCAGCTACACGGTCGAGCTCATCCGGGGGCGCGCGGCGGACGCGATGGGCGATCGCCTGTCGCTTGCGGGGCTGAACGCGGTTTGCGGGCTCTTGTCGTTTTCACTACCGGAACGCCTGGCCTATCCGGCGCTTTATGCCCGCAGCCTGGCCCTGCTGGACGGGATCGGGGCGGACCGGTGGGCGTCGGCCTATCTGGGGTGGGAACTGGCCCTGCTTGAGGAAACGGGGTTTGGCCTTGATTTGAGCCGATGCGCCGTGACGGGGGCCACGCAGAGCCTGGCTTATGTGTCGCCCAAAACGGGCCGCGCCGTGACCGAGGCCGGCGCGGGCCAGTTCAAGGATCGGCTGCTGCCACTTTCGCCGGCCCTGGCAGGGCTTTCGGACGCGCCGGGCGATATCCTGTCGGGTCTTCGGGTGACCGGGCATTTCCTGCAAGAGCATCTGGCCCCTGCCCTTGGATCCAGACCCCTGCCCGCCGCGCGCGGCAGGCTGGTGGACCTTCTGGAACGCCGGTCCCCCTGAGGGCTGGCGCACTGCCAGTCAGCCCCCATCAGCCCAGAGCGTAGTCGGCCAGGATCGTGTGCTGCGCCCCGCGCGGGCCCAATCGGGATTGGTACAAGGCAAGCCGGGTCGCCGTGAAACCGGGAATGTCGGGGCGCAAGCCCAGTGTCGTGGCAAGCCTGTCGCGCGCCGGCCCCTTGGGCTGCCGGTTGGCCCGCATCAGCGTCACATGGGGGCGGAACCTGCGACGGGGCAGGTCGGCGCCCGCAGCCCGCGCGATCCGGGTCACCTTGGCCTGCAGGTGCACCAGCGTGTCATCGGCCAGAACCTCGGCAAAGACCAACCCCTGTTCCATCTCGGCAAAGGTTCCAAGACCACCGAAGGAGATGCGCGGCGCGGCCAGGCGGGTAGAGGACAAAACGACGTCGATTTCTTCGAGCACCGCGTCGGGCACATCCCCCAGAAAGGCCAGCGTCAGGTGCAGGTTTTCTTCCGGCACCGGGCGGCCTGTGGGCAGGGTGCCCTGCGCGCGCAACAGGGCCGCACGGACGGGATCGGGCAGGGTAAGGGCAAGAAAGCTGCGCATAGGACCTTGGGGATCGGATCACCTTTGGGACATCACGGCCGACGCGGCACGGTCAATAGCCTCAAGCGGCGCGGTGAAGGTAATGCCAAGTATATCGCGCGCCCGGCTGTTGTCGAAATGCGGGGTGCGACCGATGGCGGGCAGAACGGTCTTGATCGACGGATCGAACAGGGACAGCACGCGCAGCATGAATTTCGGTGCGATCCTGGTGGCGATCTTGCGATCCGGAAACCGGGCCGCCAGATGCTGTGCGATGCGCGGCATGGTCATGGTGCCGTTTGAGCCTATGAAACGTTTCCCGATGGCCTCGTCCCTGTCCATGGCGGCGATATGCATGGCAGAGATGTCGGCCACATCGACGACGCCGAACCCGATATCGGGCATCATCGGATCCTTGCCGCCAAGGATGCGTTCGATCAGGGACAGCGACGTTCCATAATGCTGATCCAGCGGCATCCCCAGAACCAGCGCCGGGTTGATGGTGGTGAGCTTCATCTCGGGATGGGCCTCGACGAAATCCCAGGCGGCCCGTTCCGCCAGCGTCTTGGATTTGTAATAGGCGCTTGATTTGGGGTGGGTGGTGTCGGACCAGTCAGCCTCGGTATAGGGGCCGGCCTTGTCCTTGGCCTCGATCGCGACAACCGATGAGGTCAGGATCACCCTCGTGACACCGGCGGATTGCGCGGCTTGCAAGGCGCGCAACGTGCCGTCCACCGCGGGGCGGATGATCTGGTCTTCATCGCTCGGCTGCGTCATCGGGAACGGCGAAGCCGTATGCATCAGCACATCGACACCCGCCATGGCATCGGACCAGCCGCCATCCTGCGTCAGGTCCAGCACCACGAAACCGAGCCGGTCCAGAACCGCGGGATCGTCAAGAAGCGGCCGGATCGCGGCACGCACTTCGTCGGCGCGGCCATCCGAACGCACGGAGCCGCGCACAGTGTGTCCTGCATTGAGAAGATCAAGCGCGATGCGCTTGGCGATAAAGCCGCTGATTCCGGTCAACAAGACGGTCTTGGGCATGTCGGGTGCTCCCCCTGGACAATAAAGTAAGTGTCGCTAACTTTAAGGCGGAAGCCGCAAACGTCAAGCCCGGCCCTGATGACAGGGCCGGGCGTGCTCTAGAGACCTGAAGCGGATGGATCAGCCCAGCAAACGCCGCGCGATGACCTGCGCCTGAATTTCGGCAGCACCCTCGAAAATGTTCAGGATGCGTGCGTCACACAAGATTCGGCTGATCTTGTATTCCAGCGCGAACCCGTTGCCGCCGTGGATCTGCAGCGCGTTGTCCGCTGCCGCCCAGGCGACCCGCGCACCCAACAGCTTGGCCATGCCGGCCTCCAGGTCGCAGCGGCGATCGTTGTCCTTTTCGCGGGCAGAGAAATAGGTCAGCTGGCGCGCCACCATGATTTCCACGGCCATCATCGCCAGTTTCGACGCCACGCGGGGGAATTCCACCAGCGATTTGCCGAACTGTTTGCGATCCTCGGCATATTTCATGCCTTCGTCCATCGCGGCCTGCGCCACACCGATGGCCCGCGCCGCCGTCTGGATGCGGGCCGATTCAAAGGTCTGCATCAGCTGCTTGAAGCCCTGCCCTTCGACCCCACCCAACAGGTTGTCAGCGTCGACCTTGAAATCGTCGAAATTGACCGTGTATTCCTTCATGCCGCGATACCCGAGCACCTCGATCTCGCCCCCGGAAATACCGGGATCCTGCCAGGGGGCGTCATCGGTGCCGGGCGTCTTTTCCGCAAGGAACATGGACAGCCCCTTGTAGTCTGTCGTGTCGGGAATCGTGCGGGCCAGCACCGTCATGACATGGGCGCGCGCGGCGTGGGTGATCCAGGTCTTGTTGCCGTTCAGCACCCAATCGCCTGCGTCATCCTGCACCGCGCGCGTGCGCAGCGCGCCCAGGTCGGACCCGGTATTGGGTTCGGTGAACACCGCCGTGGGCAGCGTTTCACCCGATGCGATGCTTGGCAGCCATTTCTGCTTTTGCGCATCGGTGCCGCCGGCGATGATCAGTTCGGCCGCGATCTCGGACCGGGTCCCGAGGGAGCCCACACCGATATAGCCGCGGCTCAATTCCTCGGACACGACGCACATGGATGCCTTGGACAGACCGAAGCCGCCGAATTCCTCGGGGATGGTCAGGCCGAAAACGCCCATCTCTGCCAGGTCCCCGACCACCTCCATCGGGATCAGTTGATCGTTCAGGTGCCATTCATGGGCAAAGGGTTCGACCTTATCCACGGCATAGCGGCGGAACTGTTCGCGGATCATCTCGAGCTCGTCGTCGAGACCGGAGATCCCCACGGTGATTTCCGCCGAGCGTTCACGCATGAGCGCAACCAGCCGCAGGCGCGCAGCCTGGGTGTTGCCCGACTGGGTCAACGTCATGACCGCGGGCGCCATCAGGGCGCGCTGGTCTTCCTGGCCAAGGCCCAGATCCTGGGGGCGGACAATCTCGCCCTGGTTCATCTGGATGCCGCCGTAAAGCTGCCAGAGGTATTCCCCGAACGAGATCTGCAAGATCAATTGCTCGACCTCGCCGAACCTGCCCTCGGACTCGAGCTTTTCGGCCCATCCATGCATCTGCCGCAACGATTCCACATAGGTCGCAACCCAGGCCAGCCCGTGAACCGCCGTCTGGTTGGCCTCGAGCGCTGCGGCCGAAACCCGGCCGCCGTCGCTGACCAGGTCGCGCACTCGCTGCGTGGCTGCCGACAACAGCGTTTCGGCGGGGGCCACGGCAGCACCCGTCAGCGCCAGAAGGTCCGGCAACAGGGTCGGGTTTGTCTGGATCGGCTGTCCATCATCGGGCATGGGAACACTCCTGCTTCTGTACGCGCTTGGGCCATCGGCCCGGTCTAGTGCGATGTAGAGCCTTCGCAGGTGCAGCGCAACAAAAATACCAAGATTTATTCCCAAACGCACGAAAATGTCGCGCAACTTTTTGCGGTGCAGCGACCGGACGGCTCATCTAGAAGAGGGAGGCGAAAGGCGGATCATGCTGCAAGAAACTCTTCAATTGATGCCCCTCTGGGCTTTCGTCGCGGCCTGCGGCGTCACGCTTGTGGCGGGTTTCGTCAAGGGCGCGATCGGGTTCGCCATGCCACTGGTGATGATCTCGGGCCTGACGCTGTTTCTCGACCCCCTTCTCGCTGTTGCTGGTGTGGTTCTGCCGATCGTGATGTCGAACCTGTTGCAGGTGCTGCGCTTTTCCCGTGCCGAGATCATCCAGGCCTTCCGCGAATACTGGCGTTTCATCCTGATCGTCTGCGTGATGATCTTGATCGTCGCGCAGTTCATCACCGTGATCCCGACGCAGGTGTTTTACCTCATCATCGGGATTCCCGTGGTGATCCTGTCACTGATCCAGTTGGTTGGCGTCCGGTTCAGCATCCCGCCCCGATACCGCAGGGCGGCGGAATGGGGCGTGGGGCTTTTTACCGGGTCCCTCGGCGGGCTGACGGGCACGTGGGGTCCGCCAACCGTGCTGTACCTGATCGCGCTGGACACACCGAAGGCCAAGCTGATCCTCGTGCAAGGCGTGGTCTATAGCCTGGGGGCCGTCAGCCTGCTGGCGGGGCACCTGCAATCGGGCGTCCTGAACCTGGTGACAGCCCCGTTTTCCGCGGCGCTGCTGATCCCCGGTTTCATCGGGATGCGGATGGGGTTCTGGATGTTGGATCGCCTGAACCCCGACATGTTCCGCAAGGTGACGCTGATCGTCCTGGTGATCACCGGGGCCAATCTGGTGCGCCGCGGGCTGATGGGCTGAGACGTTTGGTTCCTGGGGCAATGCCGCGCGCCGGGACCCCGATTGCCCATCTAGGACAGAAAGGCGCCCTCGCACGATCCGGCCAGGTCCGGCGCCAGCGCGGGGGGCACGACGTCGAAGGTGACGCGGAAAACCACCTCTCCGTCATGGACGGCTTCGAACGTCCATGCCCCGACAACCAGCTCCGATGGCTGTTCGAAACTGAAACCGATCAGACCTGGGCTGATCCCGTCGACCGCGCTTTGCCAGGTTTCCACCTCGATCCCGCTATCGGGATAGGGCGGGTGGGTCAGTGTGATCGACAGGGGATCATGGATCAGACCGTCCTTCAGCTCGACCAGCAGTCCAAACCCGATCCCCAGCCGTGCCGGAACGCGCGTCGTGATGGCGCGCATCTCGGGCAGGTCAGAGACCAGATTGACCACGCCGGCCGCTGTTCCGGGGGCCTCTTCCAGGTCGATGGGCGCCTCGGCGCAATAGATCCCGTAGATCAGGGTCTCGACCCCCTGCCCCTGCAGCACGTCCGTATTGGCATCCTGCCCCAGGACAGGGCCCAGAGGCAGGAACGCACACAAAAGGGTGGCGCGCAGGATCGGGGGCATGGCGGTGGCTCACGTCATGGGGACTATGCCATTTACATAGGCCTGTCTGACCAGCACGCAACGCCGCCGGGCCAACGGACCCGGCCGGCGCACCCGATCAATCAGGTCAGGAAATCGCAGCCGCCTTCACGTCATCATCAATGAACGGGACGTATTGCGCGAAGTTATCCGCGAACATCTGCACCAGCTTGGCCGCCTGACGGTCATAGGCGGTTCTGTCGGCCCAGGTCTGGCGCGGATCCAGCAGGCCATCATCGACGCCATGGCACGTCACCGGCACTTCAAAGCCGAAGTTCGGATCCTTGCGGAACTGGCCGCCATTCAGGGTCCCGTCCAGCGCGGCCGACAAAAGCGCCCGGGTCGCCTTGATGGGCATCCGGCTGCCGGTGCCATAGGCGCCGCCGGTCCAGCCCGTGTTCACCAGCCAGCAGGTTGCCCCATGCTGATGGATCTTTGCCTGCAGCAGCTTTCCATAGACCTCGGGGCGACGCGGCATGAAGGGGGCGCCGAAACAGGTGGAAAACGTGGGCTCGGGCTCGGTCACGCCGCGTTCGGTGCCCGCCACCTTTGACGTGAACCCCGACAGGAAGTGATACATGGCCTGGCTTGGCGTCAGCCGCGCGATCGGCGGCAGGACACCAAAGGCATCACACGTCAGCATCACGATGTTCCTGGGATGGCCCGCAAGCCCGGTACCGGACGCGTTCGAGATCATTTCCAGCGGATAGGCGCAGCGCATGTTGGCCGTCAGGCTGTCATCGTCGAAATCCAGTTCCAGCGTGTCGGGGTCGAAAACCATGTTCTCGATCACGGTGCCGAATTTCCGGGTCGTGGCATAGATCTCGGGCTCGGCCTCTTCGCGCAGGTTGATTGTCTTGGCGTAGCACCCGCCCTCGAAGTTGAAGGAGCCCTTGTCCGACCAGCCGTGTTCGTCATCACCGATGAGGGTCCGGCCGGGATCTGCGGACAGGGTGGTCTTTCCGGTTCCCGACAGGCCGAAGAACACCGCTGCGTCCTCGGGGTCGCCAATCGCGTGGTTGGCCGAACAATGCATCGCCATCACGCCGTCACCGGGCAGGATGTAGTTCAACAGGGTGAAAACGGCCTTCTTGTTCTCACCGGCATATTCGGTGTTGCCGATCAGGATCAGCTTCTTTTCGAAGTTCAGCGCAATCACCGTTTCGCTGCGGCAGCCATGACGTTCGGGATCGGCCTTGAAGCTGGGGCAGTTGATGATCGTGAACTCGGGCACGAACCCGGCCAGTTCCTCGGCGTCAGGCCGGCGCAGCAGGTGGCGAATGAACAGGTTGTGCCAGGCCAGCTCGCTGACGATCCGCACGTCCAGCCGGTGCGCCGGATCGGCGCCGCCATACAGATCCTGCACGAAGTATTCGCCGCCTTTCATATGGTCCAGCATGTCGGCATGCAGACGGTCAAAAGCGTCGGGCGTCATGGCGGCGTTGTTTTCCCACCATATGGTGTCGACCACACCGGCTGTCTTTACGATCGCCTTGTCCTTGGGCGAGCGGCCGGTGAATTTCCCGGTGGTCACAAGGAAGGTTCCGCCCTGCCCGATACGACCTTCGCCGCGCTTGACCGCGGCCTCCATCAAGGCCGGCTCGAGCAGGTTGTAATGCACCGCCCCAAGCCCCGTCATGCCTTGGGTTTCCACTGTCTGAGAGGGATTCACGCGAAGGGGGGTCATGATTTGGTCTCCTTGACCGATCCAGAAAGCCACAACGAGGTACGTCTGTATGTGCGTGTCGCTATACCATGACGAATTTAGGGCTGAACAGGACGCTTTCGCACAGTTAGCGCAACCATCGCGCAATTTTCTTTCGCAACCCGGAAAACGCTGGTCTCCCCATAGCGTGGGGTTTGTGCCACATTCATCCACGATTAACGTTTAATGACTTAGTTTGTTTGGGTGTTCAGCGGGTGATTCGCAGTTTGAGATTGATTCCACCCCCCTAATTCTGGAGAGTACCCGAAAAAATAGGCAGCCGAGCAGCATAAGGATCACGCCATGGTAAGGATCGCCCTTGTCGACGACGACAGGAATATTCTGACGTCTGTTGCGATGACACTCGAGGCAGAGGGATTCGAAGTCGAAACCTACAATGACGGGCAAACCGCGTTGGAGGCGATTACACGTCGCCCGCCGGATCTGGGTGTGTTCGATATCAAGATGCCCCGAATGGATGGCATGGACCTGCTCCAGCGCGTACGCCAGAAAAGCGCCGTACCGGTGATTTTCCTGACGTCCAAAGACGATGAAATCGACGAACTCATGGGCCTGCGCATGGGGGCCGACGACTATGTGAAGAAACCGTTTTCGCAGCGTCTTCTGGTCGAACGCATCCGTTCGATCCTGCGCCGCCAGGAAGCGATTGCATCGGACGCAGCCGGCACGCCGGAAGAAAGCAACGTCATGCTCCGCGGGGAGTTGACGATGGATCCGCTTCGTCACGCCGTGAAATGGAAGGGACGCGACGTGTCGCTGACCGTCACGGAATTCCTGCTGCTGCAGGCCCTGGCACAACGTCCGGGTTTCGTGAAAAGCCGCGATCAACTGATGGACGTGGCCTATGACGAACAGGTCTATGTCGATGACCGCACCATCGACAGCCACATCAAGCGTCTGCGCAAGAAGATGCGCTCGGTCGATGATGATTTCTCGGCGATCGAAACTCTGTACGGGATCGGTTATCGTTACAACGAAGAATAGGGAGCAGTACGAGTGCCCGCCGACCTGTCGATGACCAACCGCCGCGCCCGCGACCGCGCAGACATTGTGCTGGGCGAGGATTGGGATCGGCCGCAGGGTTCCGCCGACACCGAGCTTCACGCGGCCCGTCAGCGGCGTGGACTGATCTCTCTGAACCGGTCGCCGCTGGCGCGAAAGATCATCTTGTTCAACCTGCTGGCCATGGTCGTGCTGGTGGCGGGCGTGATGTATCTCAACCCGTTCCGCGACAGCCTTGTCGTGCAACGCGAACGCGGTCTGGCCATCGAGGCGCAACTGATCGCCGAGGTGATCGAGGCAAGTCTTCCGCAAAACGCGCCCGCGAACCTTTTGACCGGTGACGGGATCGACCCCGAAGAGGTCTTGAGCCGGATCAGCCTTGCCGACGGGGTGGATGTCTTTGTCTACGCCTCGTCCGGGGTCCTTGTCGCGTCGACGGAAACCGTGGGCCGTTCACCGGCGCGCCCTGTGCGGGGGCTCGAAAGCCGTCGCGACGACACGCTTCTGATCACGGATTTCCTGAACGGAATCTGGACGGGGCTTTCCACGGCGCTGACCGGCGGACGCCAGGAACCGCCACAACAGAACACACAAGAACTGGCGCAATCCCTGCTTGATCCGGTGCAGGAAGGCGTCACGGTCTTGCGTCGCGGGTCTGCGAACTCCGGTACGCTGTATGCAGCGGCCACACCGATATTCGGCGCAACCGGCACCATCGGCACCATCGTTGTCACGACCGCAGCGGGCGAAATCGACCAGCTTGTACGGGTGGAACGCGAACAGTTGCTGCAAATGTTTGTCGTGGCTCTTCTGGTGTCCATCGGGCTGAGCCTCGTTCTGGCCTCGACCATTGCAAACCCGCTGTCCGATCTGGCCGCCGCGGCGGAGCTTGGCCGCGACAAGAACGCCCGCAAGATGAGCCCGACACGGGTGCGTATTCCGGATCTGACGGGGCGCCCCGACGAAATCGGCCGTCTGTCCGGCGCGTTGCGCGGCATGGTCGCCGCTCTGTACGACCGGATCGACAGCAACGAACAATTCGCCGCCGACGTCAGTCACGAGATCAAGAACCCGCTGGCATCCCTGCGCTCGGCGGTGGGCACCATGCGGCTTGCCAAGACCGACGACCAGCGCGGGCGCCTGCTGGAAGTCATCGAACATGACGTTCAGCGGCTTGACCGACTGGTCAGCGACATCTCGAACGCCTCGCGCCTCGACAGTGAACTCGTCAAAGAGGAAGAGGAAGAGTTCAACCTGGTCCGCACGCTCGACAACATCTCGAATTACCACAGCGAGGAAGCGGAGCAGAAAGGCGTCGATTTCATCACCGATCTGCCCAACGATCCGATCCTGATCTCGGGCCTTGAAGGGCGGCTGGCGCAGGTTTTCGTAAACCTTGTCGGCAACGCGATCTCGTTCTGCGAAGAAGGGGACGCGGTGCGCCTGTGGACCCGCCGCCGTGAGAACCGCGTTCTTGTCGTTGTCGAAGATACCGGCCCCGGCATCCCCGAAGCGGCGCTGACCAAGGTCTTCAACCGCTTCTATTCCGAACGTCCGGTGCAGCAGTTCGGCAACCATTCCGGCCTTGGCCTTGCGATCTCCAAGCAGATCGTCGAGGCCCATGGCGGTGTGATCTGGGCCGAAAACATTCGTCCGACCGACGCTGATGCAACATCGGAACCGCTTGGCGCCCGGTTCGTCGTCGGCCTGCCGATCTGATCCATGACGGGTGCGTGGCGACCCGAATTGCCGGAACTCCTCCAGGATCGCGCCCTGTCGCAGGACGGGTCTTCGATCCAGGTCCACGGGAGTGCTGTCGCGATCGACGGAAAAGGCATATTGATCCTGGGCGCGGCCGGTGCCGGCAAATCGACCCTGGCATTGTCCCTGATGGCCTTTGGCGCCGCCCTGATCGCGGATGACGGCATCCGGGTGACCGTCTCGGACACGGGCGGCAAACCGGTTCTGCACCGCCCCGACGGTGCGACCGACCTGATCGAGGCGCGCGGTGTCGGTCTTTTGCACGCGGGGCAGATTGCGCCTTGCGCACCGCTGGAATTGATCGTTGACCTTGATCATGCAGAGGCTGACCGCCTTCCACCGCGACGCATGGCCGCGATCGACGGGGTCAGCTTTCCGTTGATCCGCGGCGCCGGGCATCCGACGCTTGCGCCCGTCGTTCTCCAGATGGTCCGTGTTGGTCGGGCCGTGCCTTGACCCGCCCCTGAAAAGGCCCCGCCATGTCCACCGATACCCCCGATCCCCGCGCCGCGCCGGTCCGCGTGGTCTTCGTGACCGGACCTTCGGGGGCCGGGCGCAGCACCGCCATCAACGCGCTGGAGGACCTGGGGTTCGAGGCCATCGACAACCTCCCGCTCAGCTTGCTGCCGCGCCTGCTGGAAGGGCCGCCGCCCGAAAGGCCCATGGCGCTTGGCACGGATGCGCGCAATCGCGACTATTCCGCCAACGCCCTTGTCGGCGCGGTCGAAGGGCTGTCGCAAGCCGGAGGTTACGCCCCGGATCTCCTGTACCTGGATTGCGCCCCGGATGTGTTGCAACGTCGCTACTCGGAAACACGCCGCCGCCATCCGCTGGCCCCTGACGCGGACCCCGCCAACGGCATTGCAACGGAACTGGCGCTCTTGGGTCCGGTTCGGGCCCGGGCATCGATCCTGATCGATACATCGACGCTGACCCCGCACGATCTGCGGGCCGAGATCACGCGGCTTTTCGCCCCCGACTCCGCCGGGCGGCTGGTTGTGACCGTCACCTCATTTTCCTATCGCCGCGGCCTGCCGACCGGGGCCGACCTGGTGTTTGATTGCCGTTTCCTGAAAAATCCCCACTGGGATCCCGCGCTCAGGGCCGAGGACGGACGTAACCCCGATGTGCAGCGCTATATTGCGCAAGATCCGCGATTCGATGCCTTCCGCAGGCAGGTTTTCGAGATGGCGGACCTGCTCTTGCCTGCTTTCCTCGAAGAAGGGAAAAGCCACCTGACGCTGGCTTTCGGATGCACCGGAGGGCAACACCGATCCGTTGCAATGGCCGAAATCCTTGAAACCCACCTTGCAGAGGCCGGATGGCAGGTGTCTAAAAGGCACAGGGAAGTGGAACAGCGTCGCACCAGCCAGAGGCCAACCGACGCCCAGATTTAATTCAGAGGCGAAAGACGCACGTGATCGGCATAGTGATCGTCGCCCATGGGGGGCTTGCCTCCGAGTTGAAACGGGCGACGGAACACGTGGTCGGACCCCAGCCTGCGATGGTGGCCATCTCGATCGGTCCCGAGGATGACCGTAGCGAACGCACCCGCGAAATCTGCGATGCGGCAGATGCCGTAGATGACGGATCCGGCGTTGTCGTCGTGACCGACATGTTCGGCGGATCCCCCTCGAACCTGTCCCTGCGCGCCTGTCGCCCGCAAGACCGCAAGATCCTTACGGGTGTCAACCTGCCCATGCTGATCAAGCTCGCCAAGTCCCGCGACCTCAGTGTGGACGAGGCCGTTTCGCGCGCGGCCGAGGCTGGCCGCCGCTACATCAACAGTTTCGACGGAGCCCCCTGACATGTCAGAGACCCCGGTGACCCGCAATTTCCCGATCATCAACGTAAAGGGCCTGCACGCCCGGGCATCGGCCCGGTTCGTTGAAGTTGTCGAAGATCATGACGCCCATGCCACCGTCCGGCGCGATGGGCTAAGCGCCGCTGGTGACAGCATCATGGGGCTTTTGATGTTGGCAGCATCCATGGGAACCTCTATTGAGGTCGAAACCGACGGCCCCGAGGCGGAAAAGCTCGCCGATGCTTTGCAAGCGTTGGTGGCCGATCGCTTCGGCGAAGAAAGCTGACCGCCGCACGTCGGCAAGATGGTCGGCTGAATGGGTAGAAGGCGTGTGAGCGACACCAGTTCCCGAAATATTTCCACATCGCGCCCCGCGCTGAGACCGGCCAATGACAGGGTCTATGACCGGCGTAGCCTGACCTATGCAAACAGCTTCGACAGCCCCTGGACCCGGACGGTGATCAAGGGCATCGAATGGTTGACCGCCAAGCCACGGATCATCCGCCGCGTGCGTCAGTTCGAGGAACTGGGCGAATTCACCGGCCAATCCTTCTGGCCTGCGACCATGAAGGTGATGGGCATCGATCTGCGCACCCCGGATCATCAGCTCGAGAGGATCCCGGCGGATGGGCCGGTCGTCTTCGTGGCCAACCACCCCCATGGCCTTGTCGACGGGATGATCCTGGCGGATCTGATCGGGCGCCGGCGGGCCGACTACCGCATCCTGACCCGTGCCCTGCTGACAGGTATCGACGAATCCGCGGCCGGCTACATGATCTCGGTCCCGTTCCCCCATGAACCCGATGCACAGGAAAAAATGCTCCAGATGCGGTCTGCCGCGATGGCGCATCTCGACGACAAGGGGCTGATCGCGCTGTTCCCGTCTGGCGCGGTTGCAGCCGCCGATACGATGCTGGGGCCTGCCATCGAAGGGGAATGGAACGTCTTCACCGCCAAGATGATCCGCAAATCCGGGGCCACGATCGTGCCGTGCCATTTCACCGGATCGAATTCACGCGCCTACCAGATCGCCAACCGGATTTCACCGATCCTGCGCCAGGGCCTGTTGTTGCACGAAGTGGTGCATGCATTCGACAAACCGCAAGCGCCGATCATCGGCAAACCGATCACACCGGACATGTGGGCGGACCGGATAAGCAAACCACGCGAGTTCATGGCCTGGCTGCGCGCGCGCACGCTCACGCTGAAGAACGACCCCGATCAGACCTGATCGCCGTCAGTCTTTTGCAAAAGACTGGCGAATTCCTTGCAAGGAATTCGCCTATCGCGTGGGAACAGGCACCTCGCCGCGATAATCGTAGAAACCGCGGTCGGTTTTCCGGCCGAGCCATCCGGCTTCGACATATTTGGTCAGCAGCGGACAGGGGCGGTATTTCGTATCGGCCAACCCGTCATGCAACACGTTCATGATCGCCAGGCAGGTATCGAGCCCGATGAAATCCGCAAGTTCCAACGGACCCATCGGGTGATTGGTTCCCAGCTTCATCGCCATGTCGATGGATGTGACGTTTCCGACCCCTTCATACAGGGTATAGACCGCTTCGTTGATCATCGGCATCAGGATACGGTTGACGATAAAGGCCGGAAAATCCTCGGCGGTGGCGGCCGTCTTGCCCAGGCGGTCCACCACGGATTTGCAGGCTGCAAAGGTTTCTTCATCGGTGGCGATGCCCCGGATCAGTTCCACCAACTGCATCACGGGCACCGGGTTCATGAAGTGGAACCCCATGAATTTCTCGGGCCGGTCGGTCCGGCTGGCAAGGCGCGTGATCGAGATGGACGACGTGTTCGACGTCAGGATCGTCGTGGGCTTCAGATGCGGCAGCAGGTCTTCGAAGATGGCCTGCTTGACCGTCTCACGTTCGGTCGCCGCCTCGATCACCAGATCGGTGGCCCCCAGATCCTGCAACCGTGTGGTGGTGGTGATGCGGTCCATGGCGGTCGTCATCTCCGCCTCTGAAATCTTGCCGCGTCCCACCTGCCGGCCAAGATTGCGGCTGATCAGATCCACGGCCGACGTCAGGGCATCGTGGCTGATATCGGTCATGACGATGTCATAGCCGGCCAGTGCACAGACATGGGCAATGCCGTTGCCCATCTGTCCCGCACCCACGACACCGATGCTCTTGATTTCCATGACCGCCCTTCCGAAGCTTTGCTTGCGTGGGCACAATAGGCCTCTGTCCTTGGTCCTTACAAGCCCAACCGCTCCGTGGCCGATGCGCGCGGGCAACATTTTCGATTACCATAAAAACGTAATTAAATTAGATGTTTAGCGCCTTGTAAACCTGTCCCGCGCACCCTTGCCACCGGGTGAGTCGTAACTTTGGTGGGAGTTTGCGAAATGAGCTACGCACGACGGGGCCAGATGCTCCTGGATTATCAGGCCGTGGCCTATCCGGGGTCCGTGCTGCAATTCCGGGGCCCGGAACAGGATCTTGATGAGCCATATATCCTGTGCCTCGGCGGCTCGGAGACATTCGGCCGTTTCATTCATGCCCCTTTTGCCGCTCAGTTGAACACCGCCCTGCCCGTGAAGGTCATCAATATGGGCGTTCGCAACGCGGGGCTCGAGGTGCTGATGCACGACCCGGTCCTGACCGCCGCAACCGCCCGTGCAAGCGCCGTGGTCCTGCAAATCGTGGGCGCCCAGAACATGAACAACCGCTACTATACCGTCCACCCGCGCCGCAACGACCGTTTTGTGGAAGCCTCCGCGACGTTGCGGCGGCTATATCGCGACGTCGATTTTACCGAGTTCCACTTTGTCCGGCACATGCTCGGGCGTCTCAGGGACGTGTCGCAGGATCGCTTTCACCTCGTGGAAACCGAATTGCGCATGGCCTGGGTGGCGCGGATGAAATCCCTGCTGGCGCAATCCAGGGTGCCGGTCCACCTTCTGTGGCTGTCCCGCCGCACCCCGGATGACGGGGCCAAGGGACGGGATCTGGGTTTCGATCCCCTTTTCGTCGACCATCGCATGGTAGAGGACGTGGCAGCCTTTGCCGCATCGATATGCATCGCGGCGATGCCGGGATCCCGGGCGACGCCCCCAACAAAGGGCATGTTCTTTTCCCATTTGGAAGAACGTGCCGCCCGGGCCCTGCCCGGACCCGATGCCCATGCCGCCGCCGCAACGGCGCTGTTGCCCCATTTGACAGGCAAGCGAACATGAAAACGCCCCGCGCCCGAACCGGCGCGAGGCGTTGGAAACGTCACCCATCGAGCACTGCGATCACAGTTTCGATGTCAGCTCCGGCACGGCATCGAACAGGTCGGCGACAAGGCCATAATCGGCGACCTGGAAGATCGGCGCCTCTTCATCCTTGTTGATGGCGACGATGACCTTGCTGTCCTTCATGCCCGCGAGGTGCTGGATCGCACCCGAGATGCCGACGGCCACATACAATTCGGGCGCCACGACCTTTCCGGTCTGTCCAACCTGCCAGTCATTCGGCGCATATCCCGAATCAACCGCCGCGCGGGACGCGCCCACGGCCGCGCCCAGCTTGTCGGCAAGCCCCTCGATCAGCGCGAACTGATCCTGGCTGCCCACGCCGCGACCGCCGGACACGACAATGCCCGCGCTCGTCAACTCGGGCCGGTCCGAGGCCGCGACCTTGTCTTCGATCCATTCGCTCAGACCGCCGGTGGCGGCGGTGCCCAGTTTCTCGACCGGGGCGGAGCCGCCCGCCGCAGCAGCATCAAAGCCCGCGGTGCGGATGGTGACGACCTTCTTGGCGTCGGTCGACGTCACCGTCTGGATCGCGTTGCCCGCGTAGATCGGACGCTCGAACGTGTCGGCGTCGATGACCGCGGTGGCGTCCGAGACGATCATCACATCCAGAAGCGCCGCGACACGGGGCAGCACGTTCTTGGCGTCCGACGTCGCCGGGGCCACGATATGGGTATAGTCACCGGCCATCGATACGATCAGGTCGGCCACCGGCTCCGCCAAGGTGTGGCAGAACCCGTGATCCTCGGCAAAGATCACCTTTGCGACGCCTTGCAGGGTCGCGGCCTCGGCCGCCGCCTCATCGCCGCCCTTGCCTGCGACCAGCACATGCACATCGCCCAGGGGGGCGACGGCACTCAGCGTCTTTGCCACCGCGTCGGTGGACAATTGCCCATTGGTCACGTCCGCCAGAAGAAGAACCGCCATCAGATCACCCCCGCTTCGTCTTTGAGTTTCGCGATCAGCTCGTCAACCGAGCCCACTTTCACACCCGCCTTGCGCGTTTCCGGCTCGGTCGTTTTCACAACCGTCAGGCGCGGCGTGACATCGACGCCGTAATCGGCGGCGGTCTTTTCATCCAGCGGCTTCTTCTTGGCCTTCATGATGTTGGGCAGCGA
>CAYWTM010000074.1:0-17063 GCA_964460185.1 uncultured Roseicyclus sp.
CGATTCCGGGGGCGGGGCAATAGGCGTTCATCGTCCAGCTGTAGCCCGAGGAGGTGGAGACCACGTCGAACATCTTCTGCCGGTCGAGGCCCAGCTTGTCGGCCAGCGCAAACGCCTCGCAGGTGGCGATCATGGTGACACCGAGGATCATGTTGTTGCAGATCTTGGCGGCCTGCCCGTTGCCTGCGGGGCCGCAATGCACGGCCTTTTGGCCCATGACGTCGAACAGCGGCTTGGCAATGGCAAAGGCCGCGTCACCGCCACCCACCATGAAGGTCAGCGTGCCCGCCGCCGCCCCGCCCACACCGCCCGATACCGGCGCATCCAGTGCGCCCAGACCGGCGGCTTCGGCCATGGCCGCGACCTCGCGCGCCGATGCGACGTCGACGGTGGAGCAATCCAGCAGCACGGCGGCGGGGGCCATGGCCGGGATCACGTCGGCGGCGACCGCTTTCAGGATCGCGCCATTGGGCAGCATGGTGATGACCACCTCTGCGCCCGTGGCCGCCTCGCGCGCACTGGCCGCCATGGCCACCCCGTCAGGCGCAGGGGCGGCCAGGTCGAACCCGGTCACCTCATGGCCGGCCGCGACAAGATTGGCCGCCATCGGCGCGCCCATGTTGCCTAGCCCGATAAACCCGATCTTCATGGCCTTCACCCTCCCTCAGAGTTTCAATGCGTCCTTCCCGAGCGGCAACAGCATCGTGCTGACATCCATCGGTGTGACGGCGTCGAGGCTGGTGTGTTTCCACTTGGGGTTGCGGTCCTTGTCGATGATGGCGGCGCGGATGCCTTCCAGGAAATCGCCCTGTTCCATCGCGCGGTAGGTGAACCGGTATTCCTGGCCAAGCGCGTGTTCGATCGCATCGCGCATGCGCGCACGGTGCACCAGTTCGATCGTGCAGGCGACCGACAAGGGGCTGTTGCGGCCCATGGCCTTGAGCGCGCGTGCGGTCAGCGGCGTGTCGAAGGCGCGCAGCATGTTCAGCACATCGCGCAAGGCCTCGCCGGAAAACATCTTGTCGATCTCGGCCTGATCGGCGGCCAGCGCGCTTTCGGGGGCAGGGGCGGCGGCCCGGTCCACGGCCTCCCAGTCGCCGGTTTCGCACAAGGTGGCGATCAGGGCGGGCCAATCGTCGCGTGGGATGTAGTAGTCGGCAAACCCGGCATAAATCGCATCGCCCGGCCCCATGCGGGCCGACGTCACACCCAGGTATTCGCCCAGGCGCCCCGGCGCACGCGCCAGCAAGAGCGAGCCGCCCACATCCGGCACCAGGCCGATGCCGCATTCGGGCATGGCGATCTGGCTGCTTTCGCACACGATCCGGTGCGATCCGTGACAGCCCACGCCGACGCCACCCCCCATGGTAAAGCCCTGCAGGAAGCTGACCACCGGCTTGGGAAAGGTGAACATCTTGGAGTTCGTCCGATACTCGTCGGCCCAGAACTGACGACCATAGGCGAAATCACCCGCCATTCCCGTGGCATACATCTTTGCGATATCGCCACCGGCGCAAAACGCCTTGTCGCCCGCTGCATCGATCACCACCAGCGCCACGGCATCATCCGTGGCCCAGGCATCAAGCGCGGCCTCGATCTGGCTGCACATGGGATAGGTCAGCGCATTCAAGGCGGCAGGCCGGTTCAGCGTGATCCGACCCGCGCGGCCCTCGATCCGGATGTGAATGTCATCGTCCATGAGCCGTCCCGTTCCGCATTGTTTTTCCCCCAAAGCCCATCACAAGGCCCACGACCCGCGATCGGCCAGCATCTGGCGTGCAACGATCACGCGCATGATTTCGTTCGTGCCTTCAAGGATCTGGTGCACCCGCAAGTCACGGACCAGCTTTTCAATCCCGTAATCGGCCAGGTATCCATAGCCGCCATGCAGCTGCAGGCACTGATCGGTGATCTTGCTGCCGGCTTCGGTGACGAATTTCTTTGCCATGGCGCAGAATTTGGTCGCGTCGGGTGCGCCTTGATCCAGTTTCCAGGCGGCCTGCCGCAAGAAGATGCGGGCGGCCTGCAATTCGATCTCCATGTCGGCCAGCCGGAATTGCAGCGCCTGAAACTGATCGATGGGCTGCCCGAACGCCTTGCGCTCGCCCATATAGGCCAGCGTCGCATTCAGGGCTGTCTGTGCCGCGCCGAGCGAGCAGGCCGCGATGTTGAGCCGTCCGCCATCCAGCCCCTTCATGGCGTAGCGGAACCCGTGGCCCTCTTCGCCCAGGAGGTTCGCGGACGGCACCTTGCAGGCGTCGAACTGCACCTGCCGGGTCGGCTGGCTGCGCCAGCCCATCTTGTCCTCGAGGCCGCCGAAACTGAGCCCCTGGGCACCGTCATCCACGATGACGGAGGACACGCCGCGCGGTCCGTCCTCGCCGGTGCGGCACATCACGATATAGGCGTCCGAATATCCCCCGCCCGAGATAAAGGCCTTGGTCCCGTCAAGGGTATAGCCGTCGTTCGACCGCACGGCCCGTGTTTTCAGCGCGCCCGCGTCCGAGCCCGATCCGGGTTCGGTGAGGCAATAGGAAAAGAAGGTTTCCATGCTGAGCGCGCGGGCAAGGTATCGGTCCTTCAGATCGTCGGAGCCGAAATTCTCGATCATCTTGGCGCACATGTTGTGGATCGACAAGAACGCCGCGACCGACGGGCAGGCCATCGACAATGCTTCGAACACCAGGGTCGCCTCAAGCCGTGACAGGCCCGATCCGCCGTTGTCCTCGGACACGTAAAGCCCGCCAAAGCCAAGGGCCGCCAGTTTGGGCCACAGGTCCTTGGGGATCGTCCCGTCCCGTTCCCAGGTCTGCGCATGGGGCGCGATTTCGTCCTGGCCGAAGGCGTGGGCCATGTCGAAAACGGCCTGGGCCTCTTCGCTGAGTGCAAAATCCATCGTGCCTGCCTCCCTTGCGATGCTCGAAGAATTGAACGCTTGTTTAATTAACGGGTGTTGCAGCGGTTTTGCAAGCGCTCGCGCAGTTGCAATCGCGGGTCATCCGGTGCTCTCAAAGATCCGCGTGATATTCCTCGATCAGATGCATCACGACATCGCGCATGGCAGCATCATGGTCTTTGCCAACCGTGCGCGCGCCTGCGTAGACACCGCGCTGGCGGTCGCTGCTGGTGCCGCCCTCGGCCATTTGGGTCAGGCGTGCAATCTCGGCCTGGCAGCCGAGCGCGTCCGCGTCTTCGGCGATGAGATCCTGGATCTCGCTGACCGCCTGGGGCATCGGCAGGATGGCGCGACGCCCGAAATCGATCAATCCCTCGGAGGTGCCATAGCGTTGCGCGCGCCAGCGGTTTTCGTTGATCAGGAACCGGTCGTAGATGCGCCACCGCTGGTTCGATTGGCGCAGGCGCAGGAACATCCGCGTCAGGCATTGCACCAGGGCTGCCAGCGACAGCGCGTCTTCCATGCGGGGACAGACATCGCAAATGCGCGCCTCGAGGGTTGGAAACCGATGGGACGGTCGCAGATCCCACCAGATTTTCGTGGTGTCCTCGATCAGGCCAATATCGATCAGCGCCCCGGTTGTCCGTTCGTATTCCGCGTAGGAGTTGAACCTGGGCGGCAATCCGGTGCGCGGCAGGTTGTCGAACACCGTCAGCCGGTAGGACGCCAGCCCGGTTTCGTCGCCCTGCCAGTAGGGGGATGAGGCGGACAGCGCCAGCATATGCGGAAGGAAATAGCTGAGCTGGCTCATCAGATCGATGCGGACTTCGTCATCGGGCAGCCCCACATGGATGTGCATCCCGCAGATCAGCATGCGCCGCACCACGCCGCCCAGGTCCGCCGCCAGTTGATTGTAGCGGTCCTTGTCCGTGTGGTGCTGGTCTTTCCAGTCGGCGAAGGGGTGGCAGGACACCGCGATGGGGGCCAGGCCGAATTTCGCAGCCTCGCGCGCGACAGTGCTGCGCAAACGGCGCAGATCCTTGCGGGCGTCGTCCATATTCGCACAGACCCGCGTGCCGATCTCGATCTGGCATTGCAGGAATTCGGGGCTCACCTGGCCTTGCAGTTCGGCCGCGCAGGCCTCCATCAGGCCATCGGGCGCCTGCTGCAGATCGCCCGAGGCCCGATCGACCAGCAGGTATTCTTCTTCGATGCCAAGTGTCAGAGGGGGGGCGTCATCCACGTTACTGGGCCTCCGGGGTTACCGCGCGCAGACAGCAAACCGCACGCGGTCGCAAAAGCCAAGTCGGAACAGGAGCGTGATGTCCGGCCCTTACACCGCGTCGGCGGTCACTCAGGCCAGGCCGGTCCGCTTCGAGAAGTCGGGCAATCCAGTCGACATGGCAACAAACGGGTTGTTCGCAAATTTGTTGCCCAATGCGCTGAGTCGCAAGGAAGGTTGGCCGATGATATCGCGCACTGCCACTTCTTCCGAAACGATGCGGACAATAATGCCGTCCACTCCATCCCATGCGCGTTCAAGCTGACGCGCAATGCCGAGGGCAAGGCGCGTCGGTGCAAGATAAATCAACATCGTGGGGCTATGGTAGTTTACCAGCAATTCCGCCTTGATTGCCTGAAATGCCATCGCGCCGACCACGTCTTTCTCGAATGACGTGATGGTGGACAGGTCGATCACATGGCGCTGCCCAAGGTCGAAATCAGGATGACTGGTATAGGCTTTGAACGTGCTGACAAGGTCGCTTACCGTGACTGCATCGCTGAACTTTACATAGACCAGGTTTAAGTCTCTGGAGATCTGGAAACTTGCGGGCATTATTCACTACCAAGGATAAAAACGTCTACCAAAAGGAATCCTGTCAGGGTTCGTATTGTCGAAAGGCCAATATGATTTTTGGCCAAAAGGTTTGTATTTGGCTCTGCAAACGCACCTTCATCGAAGACCCTGATTTTCGTTAACCCAAATTTAACCAAATGGTATACTCGCGGGTGGCGCGTTGCAACCATGCATTGCCGTGTTGCGCAAATGCAGGAACGTTGCGGCGTCGATACCACAGCCCGCAAAATGAACCGGCAAGATCAGCCAAGCGGAGTTTCAATACCGCCAAACGAATACGGGCGGCCCGAGGCCGCCCGTTGTCCGGATTTCAGAACAGGATCACTCCATCACGGGGATGGTGAATTCGCCGCCTTCCTTGATGCCCGAGGGCCAGCGCGCCGTGACCGTCTTGGTCTTGGTGTAAAAGCGGAACGCATCGGGCCCGTGCTGGTTCAGATCGCCAAAGGCCGATTTTTTCCAGCCGCCAAAGGTGTGATAGGCCAAAGGCACCGGGATCGGGACGTTGATACCCACCATGCCCACGTTCACGCGTGCCGCGAAATCGCGGGCTGCGTCGCCGTCACGGGTGAAGATCGCGGTGCCGTTGCCGTATTCGTTGTCCATCGCAAGCTTCAGGGCTTCTTCATAGGTCTTGGCGCGTACGGTCGACAGGACCGGGCCGAAGATCTCTTGCTTGTAGATGTCCATGTCCGGGGTCACGTGGTCGAACAGGTGCGGACCGACGAAGAAACCGTCCTCATAGCCCTGCAAGCTGAAATCGCGGCCATCCACGACCAGCTCCGCGCCCTGATCGACGCCCGATTGCACCAGCTTGAGGATGTTGGACTTGGCCATCGGCGTGACGACGGGGCCGTAATCCACGTCATTGCCCGAGGTGTAGGGGCCGACCTTCAGCGCCTCGATCTTGGGGACCAGCTTTTCGATCAGGCGGTCGGCGGTTTCGTCGCCCACCGGAACCGCGACCGAGATCGCCATGCAGCGTTCGCCCGCCGCGCCGTACCCTGCACCCACCAGCGCATCGGCGGCCTGATCCAGATCGGCATCGGGCATGATGATCATGTGGTTCTTGGCGCCGCCAAAGCATTGCACGCGCTTGCCGTTGGAACAGCCGCGCCCGTAGATGTACTGGGCAATCGGGGTCGACCCGACAAAGCCCACGGCGGCAATGGTTTCGTTGTCCAGGATCGCATCGACGCTTTCCTTGTCGCCGTTGATCACCTGCAACACACCATCGGGCAGGCCGGCCTCTTGCATCAGTTCCGCCAGCATCAAGGGAACCGAGGGGTCACGCTCGGACGGTTTGAGGATGAACGCGTTGCCGCAGGCCAGCGCCGGCGCCATCTTCCACAACGGGATCATCGCCGGAAAGTTGAACGGCGTGATGCCCGCCGCCACGCCGACGGGCTGGCGCATCGAATACATGTCGATGCCGGGGCCTGCGGCGTCGGTGAATTCGCCCTTCAGGTGATGCGGCGCGCCGATGCAGAATTCCACGACTTCGAGGCCGCGCTGCACGTCGCCCTTGGCATCCGGGATGGTCTTGCCGTGTTCGCGGCTCAGCGCCTCGGCCAGCTTGTCCATGTCGCGGTGCAGCAGCGAGACGAATTTCATCATGACGCGCGCGCGGCGTTGCGGGTTGGTGGCGGCCCATGCCGGCTGAGCGGCGGCGGCGTCCGCGACGGCGGCATCCAGCTCCGCGGTGGAGGCAAGCGCCACCTTGGCCTGCACCTCGCCGGTGGCGGGGTTCCAGACATCCGCCGTACGACCCGACGTGCCCGCGACGTGTTTGCCGTTAATCCAATGACCGATCTGTTCCATCTTCATCCCTCCCGGAGTGCTTTCATATCTGCCGACATGTCTACCCTTGCAAAGACGTGTGTAAAAGCGGCAGGTTGCCAAAGTCATTTTGCAAAAATGCAAGGGTGGTGATTTGAACTGGGATGATCTGCGTGTTTTCCTGGCGGTGGCACGGGCCGAGGGGTTGAGCGGGGCCGCGAAAACCCTGCGGCTTGATCCTGCCACGGCGGGCCGCCGCATCGCGCGGCTGGAACGCAGCATTGGGGCGGTCCTGTTTGCCAAATCGCCCCAGGGATACGCATTGACCGAGGCCGGACAGCGCCTGTTGCCGCAGGCCGAGACGGCCGAGGCCGCGTTGCGGCAAGGGGTCAGCGCCGGCCAGGCCGCTGGCGCGGGCCTGTCGGGGACGTTCCGCATCGGGGCCCCCGACGGATGTGCGAACTACCTTTTGCCGCAAGTCTGCGCCGCCATAGGGCAGGCGCATCCCGATCTGGATATCCAGATCCTGGCCCTGCCGCGGATCGTGAACCTGTCGCGGCGCGAGGCGGATCTGGCGGTGGCCGTCTCTCCGCCCAAGACCGACAGGCTGCGGGGGGAAAAGCTGGCCGACTATCGGCTCTCGTTGGCGGCGACGCGGGAATACCTGGATCGCAACGGCACGCCACGCAGCATCGGCGACCTGAAACGCGCGCGGATGATCGGCTATATCCCCGACATGATCTTCGATGCCGAACTGGATTACCTCGGTGGTCTGGGCATCGCTCGGGTGCCGATGGCGTCCAATGCGGTCTCGGTGCAATTGAACTATGCGCGCGCAGGTGCCGGTCTTGCGATCGTTCATGATTTCGCGATGCCGGCCGCCCCGGAACTGGTGCGCGTCCTGCCCGACAAGGTCGCATTGACGCGGACATTCTGGCTGGTCACCCATGCCGGTCCGCGCGATGCGCGGCTGGATCGCATCTCGACGCTTCTGCGCGACGGAATGCGGGCCGAACTGGCCCGGCTCGAGGCTGCCGTGGCCTGATCGGCGCCTTGGGCCTTTCGTTTCTCCGGCCGGTTCCGGACCGTTTTCCTTGACAGAGCAACCTCTGGGGGAGGACGCTTGCCCATGAGGGACAGAAACAACAGGGACGGGAGGCCCTTGCGATGCTGGTTCAACAAATCCTGAAAGCGAAATCCGATGACGGGGTGGTGACGATCCCGCGCGGAACGACCGTGGGTCAGGCAGCCCAGTTGCTGTCCACCCGCAAGATCGGGGCCGTCGTGATTTCCGACGATGGCAAGACTGTCGCAGGGATCGTGTCCGAACGCGATATCGTGCGCGAACTGGGCAGCAAGGGGGCCTCTTGCATGACGGACCTTGTCGATGACCTGATGACCAGCAAGATCATCAGTTGCACCCGCACGCAAACGTCTGACGAGGTTCTGGCCAAGATGACGGCGGGCCGGTTCCGGCACATGCCTGTGCTGGAAGGCAACGAGATGGTCGGCCTGATTTCCATCGGGGATGTTGTCAAGGCGCAGCTTTTGACGCTCGAGATGGAAAAACAGGCCCTCGAAGGCATGATAAAAGGCTTTTGAGATACAGGATCGCGGGGCCTTTTCCGGCCCGTCAACCTGATCACTGACCCGGTCAACCCGGCGCAGGGGGTTGCATCGCCCCCGACATTCCGCTTTCCATGCGCGCCGACACGATGAGGAGAGCGCCGATGCGCACAGGTCTGTACCCCGGCACGTTCGATCCGATCACGCTGGGGCATATCGACATCATCAAGCGCGCGTGCAAGCTGGTCGATCGACTGGTCATTGGCGTGGCGATCAATCGCGACAAGGGACCGCTGTTCTCGTTGGAGGAACGGGTCGCGATGGTCGAGGCGGAATGCGCGCGCATGACCCAGGAGTTCGGAACCGAAATCATCGCCCATCCGTTCGAGAACCTGCTGATCGACTGCGCGCGCGATGTCGGGGCAGGCATCATCATTCGCGGTCTGCGCGCGGTGGCGGATTTCGAATACGAATTCCAGATGGTGGGCATGAACCGGCAGCTGGATGCGTCGATCACCACGGTGTTCTTGATGGCCGAGGCCGATCACCAGCCCATCGCGTCGAAACTGGTCAAGGAAATCGCGCGGCTGAAAGGCGATATCTCGCCTTTCGTCACCGACCGCGTCCGGGACGCCCTATATGAGAAATTCCCGCGCTGAGGCGGGCCCACAAAGGAGAGCCAAGTGGCCGACTACAAAGACCCCGAAAATACCATCCTGGTAGAGTTGAAAGACGGCACCGTCGTGATCGAGCTGCTGGCCGATGTCGCCCCCCAACATGCCGCGCGCATGAAGGAACTGGCGCGCGAAGGCGCTTATGACGGCGTGGTGTTTCACCGCGTGATCGATGGTTTCATGGCGCAGACCGGCGATGTGCAGCACGGCAATGCCGACACCGGCCTGAATATCCGTATGGCGGGCACCGGCGCCTCGTCCAAGCCCGATCTTCCGGCCGAGTTTTCCAAGCTGCCCCATGATCGCGGCACTCTTGGCGCGGCCCGCTCGTCGAACCCGAATTCGGCCAACAGCCAGTTCTTCATCAACTTCAAGGACAACCATTTCCTGAACGGGCAATACACGGTCTATGGCCGCGTGACCTCGGGCATGGAATTCGTCGACAAGATCGTCCGGGGTGAGCCGCCCGCGTCGCCCGACAAGATGATCTCGGTCAAGGTGGCCGCAGATGCGTAAGAACGCCTGTATGGCCGCATCTGCCGTGGCACTGCTGTTGGGCGGTGCCGCGGCGCATGCGACGGGTCTCGAGATCGAGGTGGCAGGCGAGGCGCGCGGAACAATCGTCGTCGACCTTTTCGAAGAGATCGCGCCACAGCATGTGGACCGGATGGTGACGCTTGCCGCCGATGGCGCCTATGACGACGTGGTCTTTCACCGGGTGATCGACCGGTTCATGGC
This sequence comes from uncultured Roseicyclus sp., assembly GCA_964460185.1. Lineage (GTDB taxonomy): Bacteria > Pseudomonadota > Alphaproteobacteria > Rhodobacterales > Rhodobacteraceae > JAVJPJ01. Next base: position 9,512 of record CAYWTM010000074.1, read on the forward strand.
GCAAACGGGTGACGTGGAATTCGGCCGCGCCGGGCAGGACATGCGCTATGCCGGGCGCGGTGGCTCCGAATTGCCGGATCTGCCGGCTGAATTCTCGGATCTCGATTTCGAACGCGGCGTGATTGGCATGGCCCGGTCGCAAGATCCGAATTCGGCCAATTCGCAGTTCTTCATCATGTTCGAACCCGCATCGCATCTGAACGGTCTTTATACGGTCGTGGGTCAGGTCGTGCAGGGGATGGATGTCGTCGATGCGATCAAGCGTGGCCGTGGCAACAACGGCGCCGTCATCGGGGAACCCGATCGTATGGTCAGCGTGCAGGTGCTGGACCGCGATCCCTAACCGCTTCCCGAGGCACCCGCCACGCAGTGACGCGGTGCGCAGCCGATCCACATGGAAAGGGGCCCTCGCGGCCCCTTTTTCTCGCGTGGTGGATGCCGCCTGCGGCATGGTTTGCGGACAGGGACGCACGGTCGCGGCTTGACGCTATAGCCGCGCCCAAGTAGCGGGTCCGCATGGCCCGTGCACCTCTTCTCCAACTGACCGACATCTCGCTGACCTTCGGGGGCGATCCTGTTTTCGCCGACCTTTCGCTGGTGGTGCAGGAGGGCGACAGGCTTGCGCTGGTCGGGCGCAACGGGTCGGGAAAATCCACGTTGATGAAGGTGATGGCCGGGCTGGTCGAACCTGATCGTGGCGGCGTGGTCACGCCAGATGGCGTGCGCGTCGGCTACATGGAGCAAGATCCCGATTTCTCGGGTTTTGCGACGCTTGGCGATTACGCAATCTCATCGCTTGGGCCTGAGGAATCGTGGCGGATCGAAGCGGCCGCCGCCGGGCTGAAGCTGTCGCTTGAGGTTGATCCCGCACAGGCCTCGGGCGGGGAACGGCGACGTGCGGCATTGGCCAGGCTTCTGGCCGAGGCGCCGGAACTGATGTTGCTGGACGAGCCGACGAACCATCTGGATATCGAGGCGATTGCCTGGTTGGAGGCGGAACTGTCCCAGACCCGGGCCGCCTTCGTCCTGATCTCTCACGACCGCGCGCTGTTGACGGCGCTGAGCCGGGGGATCTTGTGGCTCGACCGGGGCAACGTGCGGCGGCATGACAAGGGGTTTGCCACCTTCGAGGCATGGCGCGACAAGACCTGGGAAGACGAAGACCTGCAGCGCCACAAACTGGATCGCAAGATCAAGTCCGAGGCGCGTTGGGCGGTCGAGGGGATATCGGCGCGCCGCAAGCGCAACCAGGGCCGGGTGCGCGCGCTTGCGCAATTGCGTGCGGACCGGTCTGCGATGATCCGTCGACAGGGCACAGCCGGGATGGCGCTGGAGGCGGGCGCACAATCGGGCAAGCGCGTGATCGAAGCCAAGGGGATTTCCAAGAGCTTTGGCGATCAGGTGATCCTTGCGCCCTTCGACCTGCGCGTGTTGCGCGGCGACCGGATCGCCTTTGTCGGCCCGAACGGATCAGGGAAAACGACGCTTATCAAGATGTTGACGGGGGACCTTGAGCCGGACCAGGGCAGCGTGACCCTTGGCACCGGCATCGAGATGGCGGTGTTCGACCAGGCACGGTCGGCGCTGGATCCCGACGCCACGCTGTGGGACAGCCTGACCAACGATCCAACCATCGGCGTCAGCGGACGGTCCGACCAGGTGCTTGTGCGCGGTCAGCCGAAACATGTGGTGGGCTATCTCAAGGAGTTCCTGTTCGACGAGGCGCAGGCGCGCGCGCCGGTGCGGTCGCTGTCGGGCGGGGAAAAGGCCCGGCTGCTGCTTGCGCGGATCATGGCGCGCGAATCGAACCTGTTGGTGCTCGATGAGCCGACCAATGACCTGGATGTCGAGACGCTGGATTTGCTGCAGGATCTCTTGGGGGACTATCCGGGCACCGTTCTTCTGGTCAGCCATGACCGGGATTTCCTGGACCGGGTGGCCAGCGTGACCATCGCGATGGAGGGCGAGGGTCGCGCCGTGGTCTACGCGGGCGGATGGTCCGACATGATGGCCCAGCGGGGGGCGCGGACGGCCGAGGAAAAGCAGGGCAGGTCGCAAAAGCAAAAAGCCCGGGTCGCGCCGGAAAAGCCAGTGGTGCCGGCGCGGGGCAAGAGCCTGAGCTTTACCGAGGCCCATCGTCTCAAGGTGTTGCCTGCCGAGATCGCGCGCCTCGAGGCGGAGATCGCCAAGCTGTCGGACCTGCTTTCCGATGCGGATCTGTTCACCCGCGAGCCGGTGAAGTTTCGCAAGGCCACGGAGGCGATGGCCGAGCGCCAGGCGAAGCTGTCGGCGGCCGAGGACGAATGGCTGGCGCTTGAAGAAAAGTCCGAGGGTTAACCCCGCCCGGCCAGCTGGGTCAGCGCCACGCCGCCCGCCATGACCAGAATGCCTAGCAGCCGCAATGGGTTGACGGGCTGGACCTGCGCGCCAAACAGACCGAAATGATCTATCGCCGCGGCCGAGACCAGCTGTCCCAGAAGCACAAAGAAGACGGCGTTTCCAACGCCGAAGGTGGGCGCGACAAAGGTGATCGACAAAACGTAGAACGCCACCAAGAGCCCTGCCAGAAACAGGTGCCTGGGTTGATCGGGCAAGGCCGAAAAGCCCCGTGCGCCAGTCACCGCAACGACACCTGCGGTGGCGGCGACGGCGACCAGGAACAAGATCAGTGCAGCCGAGGCGGGTGACCCGATATTGGCCCCCAGTCGTGCATTCAAGGCGGCCAGAAGCGGGACGCCAATCCCTGCAAACAACATCAGCGTTGCGTGGTAGGCCATTGTTTTTCTTTCTCTGTTCACGAACACATGCCGCGTGTCTGGACGCCATCCCATGGCAAGTACAGGTCAGTCTCGTCGGCACGATCGCGCCAGGGTGTGACGGGCATGACCTGTCCGATCAACTGTTCCAGCCGGGAGGTGCGGGCGCCGCCCGGGTCGATGGCGCGGCAGCAGACATATTCTTCGACCAGGCTGGCCTGCGCTTCGTATCCATAATCGAGGAACCGACGGTCCTGCGTGGTGTCGAACAGGTAGGGATCCTCGAGCGTGGCATGTTCGCGCGCGGCGCGCAGGGGGTGATAGCCGGTCAGCTCGCGGTTTTGCCATTGCCAGATATGGGTCATCTCATGGGCAAAGAACATGGCCGCATACAGGTTTTGGCGTCCGTCGCGCATCTGTGTGTAGTCTTCGGTGAACAGATCCGCGCGCACATGAAGCGTATTGAACAGGACAATGCCGCCCGTGCGCCCCTCCAGGATGGGGGTATCGGGCGGTGGCACCACGCGTTCGCGACAGGTGGTCTGGGGCCGGGCCGGGTAGCGCTGGACGTTCAGGCCAACCAGGCTGTTTTCCACGATCCGTGCGCGTGACGCATCGAATGTTTCGCCCTGCAGCTCGACCATGTAGGCGCGCTCTGCCTCGGTCAGGGGGCGGCCGCAGGCGATCAGCGTCAGGCATAAGCAAAGGGTCAGGATGATGCGCATATGCGCGCAAGATAGGCCGCGCTCTTGATACGGATCAAGGTGGCGCATGCACGGGCGGGTCATGGTGGGCCAAAGGAGGGTTCGAGCATGACCCAATTGAACGCCGCCGTCATCCTTGCCGCATCCCTGGCGCTGGCCGCACCGGCCACGGCGCAGGACCTTGTGGAAGGTGGCGAACTTTACATGGATTTCTGCGCAGTCTGCCACGGGGTGGGCGCCATGGGCGATGGGCCGCTGGCCGAGGCGCTGATCGTGCGGCCCCCCGACCTGACGCAGCTGGCGCAGGGCGGAGAGTTTCCGCTGTTGCAGGTGATCGGCCAGATCGACGGGCGCAACCCGCTTTTGGCCCATGGGGGTGACATGCCCCTGTTCGGTCCGTGGTTCGAGGGTGACGGGGCGGATGTGGCGATGGCGGGGCCGGGTGGCCAACCTGTGCTGATGAGCAGGCCCATCGCGGATCTGGTCGCCTACCTGATGGCGGTGCAATCATGAGGGGGCTGATGGTGGCATTGGCCCTCGTCGCGGCTGGCCCGTTACTTGCGCAAGATGCGGACCGGGGCGCGCGCTTGTTCGAAGACAGCTGCGCGGTCTGTCACGGGCTGAGCCTGCGTGGCAACGGGCCGATGGCCGAGTTGCTGCTGGTTCCGCCGCCCGACCTGACCCGCATTGCCGAACGTTATGGCGGCAGCTTTCCGCGCGTCGGCATGGCGTGGAAGATCGACGGGCGCGATCCGATCGTGGGCCATGGCGGGGACATGCCGCTGTTCGGATTCCGGTTCGGCGCGATGAGCGAGGTTCTCAGCTCGACCGGTGGGCAGACGGTGCTGACCAGCCCCGAGGTTGTGGACCTGGTGACGTTCCTCGAACAGATGCAGGAATAGTCGGCGCCTGCAGGTACCCGGCGGCCGCGAGGCCCCCGGGTATTGGGGTCGGGCGGGTTTATTTGCCCTTTTTCGCGTTGCCGATATCAAGCGGCTTGCCGGCGTTGGAGTTGGCGGTGGCGAGCACCTTGACCTTTTCCTTCTTGGGTTTCTTGGTTTCGCGGTTGCCGCGGTTCTTTTCCTTGGACATGTGGGGTCCTCCGTGCGTGGTTCCCCGTGGGGCACAATGCCGGACGGGGCCGATGCTCAGGGTGCGATCAGGGTTGCCTGCGCGAGGGCAGGGCGATGATGTCCGGTGAGGGGGGGCGGATCTGAAAAGCCCCTGGCACGAAGGTAAGGGTTTTGCGGTGAGCCGACAAGGGGAAGCCTTGGGGTGAGAGGCCGGACGGGCGATGACCTGCGCGGCATGCTCAGGTTTGAGCGTGTTTTGTAAGGTCCAGATATTGCGTTAAAAAGACTAAATTGTTTACGAAATGGAAACAATGGGAAGGGCCGAGCGCATCGTGAGTGCGATGGCTACCGGGCAGCGGGCCAGCGCGTGTCCGGGCGTGTGCTGTGCACGCGCGACCCTGCCGCAAAGAGCGAAGCACCGTGCGAGAGGCGCCCCGTCACGCCGGAGGCGTGCCGCCGATTGGCCGGCGTACCTTTGGTGCGTTTGCGGGTCCGGATGCTTGGGGCAGGGCGGGGAGGGGTTCGATCCGATCAGCGCCTTGGCGCGGCAATCGCTCCAGTGGAGTTGAGTGAGGGTCGGATGGGCGGGACCTCGGGTTGGCTGGCATAAAGCGCGCCGCTCCGCCGGTGCAGCGCCGTGCCGTAGTCAGGCGCTAAGATCTGTGTTTCCACGCTGCTACTTTGTCTTGTATTTCCTTGTAGATTTTATCGGGCTTCGAGTAGCCTTTTTTCCCTGCATACTCGCGGGTCTTTTCAATGAAGTCGTTGCATTCATCAACGGTCGAAACAATTGCTTGCTTGTAGTTTCTAACCACAACCTCTTCACACAGCGCCTGCGTATTTATTCCTACTGCGATCGCCTCGTACTCGTTAAGCAATCGTTTTATGTGTCCATGTTTCTTCATTATTTCTTGTTGTTCTGAAGTCAAATCGCCGTTGTTTGGATCTATTTTTTCGTATTCCTCCGCAAGGTGTGCCATACGGGTGCTGCCCCTCCGGCATTCCAGATATGTCTGCGATGCGTCGATGAAATCTTTATCCCATCGTAGGTGCGACATGTAGTCGAAGGTGGCCCGTTTCTGGGCGATTGCTCGGTTGGCATTAATGGCCTGACGTGCAAGCAAAAGTGAAATTGCCGCAGAACACAAGATTGCAAGCGGACCGAGAAGATGCTCGTTCCGCTCTAGCCAATTTTGCGGGTTCAGATTCTCATCCCACTGTTCCAGAAGCGCAATGAGTTGCTCTGGAGATAGTGGTTCAGCGTGAACTGGAAGTGCGGCTATCAAGTATACCCCTGCAGCCGCAGTGGCGCTTAGCCACCATACCCTTCGCGAAGAAGGCGATTCATTGTAGTCTCCTTCAGTAAATTGCACATTTTGCTGTGACTCGTGTTCGATTTTTGGCCCATGGAGCAATGAAACATATAATGCTTGCAACCCCATGGTGCCAACGATTCCTTACAGAGATGTTACCCATTGTTACGTCCAAACAGGGACTTCCTGTAAGGCAATGAAATCACGTAATGAATCATAGGTCAAGCTCCTCCACGAACCTCGCATTCTCCTGGATGTACTGAAAGCGCAATTCCGGTTTCTTGCCCATCAGGCGTTCCACCAAATCCCCGGTCTCGCCCGGGGCGTCCTCGTCGACCGACACCCGGATCAGTTTCCGCGTCGCTGGGTTCATCGTGGTGTCCTTGAGGTCTTTCGCGTCCATCTCGCCAAGACCCTTGAAGCGGCTGACGTCGATCTTGCCCTTGCCGCCGATGCCCTTGGCCATCCATTCCTCTTTCTCCACCTCGTCCAGGCAATAGACGCGGCGCGCGCCTTGGGTCAGGCGGAACAGCGGCGGGCAGGCGAGGTAGAGGTGGCCCGCGTCGATCATCGGGCGCATCTGGGAAAAGAAGAAGGTCATCAGGAGGGCTGCGATATGGGCGCCGTCCACGTCCGCGTCGGTCATGATGATGACCTTGTCGTAGCGCAGATCCTCGATGTTGAACTTGGTGCCCATGCCCACGCCAAGCGCCTGGCACAGGTCGGAGATCTCGGCGTTCGAGGTCAGCTTGCCCGAGGCCGCGCCCAACACGTTGAGGATCTTGCCGCGCAAGGGCAGTAGCGCCTGGGTCTTGCGATCGCGCGCCATCTTGGCCGATCCGCCCGCGCTGTCGCCCTCGACGATGAACAATTCGGTGCCGTCGCGCGCGGATTGGGAGCAATCCACCAGCTTGCCGGGCAGGCGCAGTTTCTTGGTCGCGGATTTGCGCGCGGTTTCCTTTTCGGCGCGGCGGCGCAGGCGTTCTTCGGCGCGCAGGACCAGGAAATCGAGGATCGCGCCGGCGTATTTCGTGTTGGCGGCCAGCCAGTTGTCGAAATGGTCGCGCACGGCGGCCTCGACCAGGCGGGCGGCCTCGGTGGTGGCGAGACGGTCCTTGGTCTGGCCGACGAATTCGGGTTCGGAAATGAAGCACGACACCAGCGCCGATCCGCCCGTCATCAGGTCGTCGCGGTTGATCTGGGCGGCCTTCTTGTTGCCGGCAAGCTCTCCGTAGGCCTTGATGCCCTTGAGGATGGCGGCCCAGAACCCGGCCTCGTGCGTGCCGCCCTCGGGGGTGGGGACGGTGTTGCAATAGGATTGGATGAAGCCGTCGCGCGCGGGCGTCCAGTTGATCGCCCATTCGACCGATCCGGGCACGTGAAAGCGCGGCTGGAAATCCACCTTTCCGGCAAAGGGCGCCTCGGCATAGGTGGCGGCCCCGCCCAGGGTTTCGGCAAGGTAATCGGCCAGGCCGCCGGGAAAGTGGAACACGGCCTCGGTCGGGGTGTCGCCGTCGTCGATTTCGGTTTTCCAGCGGATCTCGACGCCGGAAAACAGGTAGGCCTTTGAGCGGACCATCTTCATCAGGCGCGCGGGTTTGAAGCGGTGCGTGCCAAAGATCTGTTCGTCGGCATGGAAGGTGACGGAGGTGCCGCGCCGGTTGGCGACATGGCCCGCGGTGCGCACGGGGCCCTGCGGGATGCCG
>CAYWTM010000075.1:0-16997 GCA_964460185.1 uncultured Roseicyclus sp.
CCAGCCGGAGCGAATTTTCGAAATGCGCCTCGGTCTCGGTCGGGAAGCCCGCGATGATGTCGGCGCCAAAGGTCATGTCGGGGCGCAGGCGGCGCGCCTGTTCGCAAAACGCGATGGCGTCGTCGCGCAGGTGGCGGCGTTTCATCCGTTTCAGGATCAGGTCGTCGCCATGCTGCAGGGACAGGTGCAGGTGCGGCATCAGGCGATGTTCCGTGGCGATGGCCTGCATCAGGTTGTCATCCGCCTCGATCGAGTCGATCGAGCTGATCCGCAGGCGCGGCAGATCCGGCACCAGTTTCAGGATCCGCATCACCAGGTCGCCAAGGCGCGGCTCGCCGGGCAGATCCGCACCCCACGATGTCAGATCGACACCGGTCAGCACGACCTCGTTATAGCCGCGATCCACGAGGCGCTTGATCTGATCGACCACGACGCCGGCGGGCACGCTGCGCGAATTGCCCCGGCCAAAGGGGATGATGCAAAAGGTGCAGCGGTGATCGCAGCCGTTCTGGACCTGCACATAGGCGCGTGAGCGGGTGCCGAAGCCGTCGATCAGGTGGCCGGCGGTTTCGGTGACCGACATGATGTCGTCGACCTGCACCTTTTCGGTGTCGCCGATGAAATCGGCGCCGCGCAGGGCGCGCCATGTTTCGGGCTGCATCTTTTCGGTGTTGCCGATCACCCGGTCGACCTCTGCCATGGCGGCGAAGGTTTCGGGTTCGGTCTGGGCCGCGCAGCCGGTCACGATCAGGGTAGCGTCGGGATGGTCGCGGCGCAGTTTGCGGATTTCCTGCCGCGCCTTGCGCACCGCCTCGGCGGTCACCGCGCAGGTGTTGACCACGACGGTATCGCCCAGCCCGGCGGCGGCGGTCATCTCGCGCATGGCTTCGGTTTCGTAGGCGTTCAGGCGGCAACCGAGCGTGTGAAAGACGGGGGCCCTGGCGTCCATCAGCCAAGGCCCTGCAGGAAAGCGGGGGTCAGCGTGGCGGAAAACACGTGGGCGGTGGGGCCGGTCATCCAGACGCCATCGTCGCGCCAGTCGATCAAGATGTCGCCGCCATCCAGCGTGATGCGCACCTTGCGCCCGGTCAGCCCGCGCCGCGCCGCCGCCACGGCCACGGCGCACGAAGAGGAGCCCGAGGCCAGCGTGATCCCCGTGCCGCGTTCCCACACGCGCATACGCAGGTGATCGCGCCCGACCAGATGGGCGAATTGCACGTTGGTGCGTTGCGGGAACAAGGCATGATGTTCCATCCGCGGCCCTTCGGCGGCCAGGTCCACCGCCTCGGCATTCTCGACGAAGAAGGTGCAGTGCGGATTGCCCATGCCGGTGGCGACCGGTTCACCGGTGATCGGCAGATGCAGCGTATCGCAGGCCCCTTTGAGGGGAATGCCGGCCCAACCGAGTTCGGGCTGGCCCATGTTGACCGAGGTCAGGCCCTCGCCCGCGTCCAGCGCCTGCAACAGCCCACGTTCGGTCCGCAGGGTGACCGTGGTCTTGCCGGTCCGGGTCATCTCGTGCCGGGCGACGCAGCGCGTGGCGTTTCCGCAAGCGGCGGAAAGCGAGCCATCGGCATTGTAGAAGGTCAGGCGCAGATCGGCGGTGTCATCGGGTTCCACCACGGCCAACTGGTCGAACCCGACCCCGCGGTGCCGGTCGGCCAGCGCCTGCGCCAGGGCAGCGCTCATCGACACGGGCTGCACGCGCGCGTCAATGACGACAAAATCGTTGCCGAGCCCATGCATTTTCATGAAGGGAAGGCCGGAATGGGGCGTCGAGCTGGACATGCGCGGGCATATAGACCCGATGCGACACTAATGAAATCCCCCGTCCGGATTTTCGCTTGACGAGTCTCGGACCCCCTCTTAGGTAGGCGCCTCTGAGTGGGCCCGTAGCTCAGTTGGTAGAGCAGTTGACTTTTAATCAATTGGTCACAGGTTCGAATCCTGTCGGGCTCACCATTTTTCCAAACATAAACAAACCATTGAAGATTGCCGGTCGCGCCGGTCGCGCGGCGACGTGGCTCCGGCGGGTTGATGAAAGACAATACCGGTTGACCGGGTTTGTCTGCTTGGCGCTCAACACGGGCTTGAAAATCCAACGTTTCAAGGCCGCGAGGGCCAGCCGGGAACGATCCTGCAGGTCGGGTGGCGATGCCGGAACCAATGGTCAGCCGCCACAGTGAAGAGCGGGCGGCGCGGAAAACTGCAGCGGCGATTCTGATGCACGTGCAATGGTGGAAAGTCCGCTCCTGCGATCAGGGTCGGGCAGCAGCGGCCGACGGATGGGGATGCGGCACGGCGGATGAGCCATGCCCTGGCGCTCAATCAGCGAACGCGCGTTGCGTGTCGCACATTTCAGAAGGGCAACAGCCTGGTTTGCCGTGAGCCCGCAGCCCGCATCGGGTGTAGCGGTATCCGTGATTCAGGATGTTGAACTGCCGCGCCGCAACCTATGCGGTCCCTTTATTGCAAAATGGCCGTACATGGCTGCGGACTGCTGAGATAGTCGCTCCCCAGGCCGCCCGACACGAAGATGTTTTCGCCGGGGGCGACGGGCCCCTCGAGCACGAACTCTCCTGACCGGCGCACGAACCGAACCGTCCATGCTATGACCTGACCTGGCTCCAGGGTCTGCGACGTGGAGTTGTTCAAAACGACATCGTAGCCGGACGTCACGCATTCAATCTCGATACCGGGTTGTGCAGCGGCCATATCCTGCGCCCAGCAGACGGCGCCCACGACAACAAGCCCCACCCCCACGACCCAGGGCGAGGCCGCTGCTGTCTGGCCTATGGTGGTCGAGGGTCTCATTCCCGAGGCTCGATCACGATGCGCGAGAGGGTGCCGACGTCCGGCACGAGTTCCGCGTCGCCTGCGGGGGCGCCGCTGCGCTCAAGCATAAGCGCGATGATGTCCACATAAGTCTGATCGTCCATGTATCCCGGGTTGCTTTGCGGCATGGTGGACCGGGTGTATTCGTACAGCGTGGCCAGTGAGCGCCCATCCCAGACCCGGATGAACCTGTATCGAGAAAGCGCCGGGGCCGGACGCATGTCCGGATCGTCCGGTGCCCCGTTCAACATGCGCCCATGGCAAAGACCGCAGGGGCCCAGGTAGGCGGCGGCTCCACGCTCTGCCTGCTCTTGGGTATAGACCCCGTCCCAGATGCTCACGGCTTCGGCCGTTCCACCGAGGCTGTCGAGGATCGTGGCCACCTCGTCCGGATCGGCGGCGGGATAGTTGTTTTCCCATGCGCCGCGCAGATACGTGGCGAGCGCCGCGATATCCCCGGTTTCGAGGGTCGGAAACGCCGGCATGTTGCCCCGCCCTTCGTGGATATTCGCGACAACGCGGCCAAGATCGGCGACGATCGGATTTCCCGAAAGCGCGGGAAAGGTTGGCGGGTCGCCGAGGCCCGTCGCATCGTGACAGAGCGCGCAGTTCTGATCGTAGAGCGCCATGCCCCGATCATGGAGATCGTCCTGCGCCTGGGCCTGGGCCGGAACTGTGGCCGCCAGAAGCCCGACCACGACGGCAAACCTCCGCAGCCGAGTGGACCCGTTGATTGTCCTCATCAGCCCCACATCATCCCCTCCGTAAGCCCAGTGTCCGGCTCAAGCACCACGTCCAGAACCTCTTCGGTTTCGATCACGCAGTCTGTCTGGAACGGAATGTAGGTTCCGCCCGATACGAAAACGCGATGGCGGCCCCGGGGCACTGCAAGAACCGCCTTGCCATCGGTCCCGGTGCGGGCAAGGAACGGCCCCGCGACCACCTTCAGGCCCGACAGGGGTTCGCCCGTCCCGGCATCGGCCGCCGAGACCCGCAAGACGGCATCGGCAGGCGGCGCGGTATGCAAGCTGAAGCCGCGTCGCCCCGTCTCGTGCGGCAGGTCCGCATCCGGTGCCGCGACCACGGCTTCGAGTCTGGACAGGCCGACCTCGTCCGGCGCGGTGATCTCGAGCGTTGCGTAAAAAAGCCCCTCGGTTCCGGCCCATGCCGTGTTGCCGGTGACAGAGCTGGCGCACGCCGTGCCCGCCGTATCGAAGACCGTGACCTCCCAACCGCTGGAACAGCAGTCCGACAGGCATCGTGCGCCGACCTTGATCGTGAAGACCTCGCCGGGTGCAACAGCTTGCGGCACGTCCCAGACCACCGGGGCGATGAGATGCGCGACCACCGCAGTCCGAATTTCGGCCTCGGCGGCAGGATAAGAGACGGCGTCGACGGTCAGCGGCGCAAGGTGCGCGTGCAGACGGACTTCGCACGCGTTGCCCGGAGCCGTGATCGTGACCTCGTCGGTGACAAAGCGATGCGCGTCGCCGTCCGCACCGGGGCCAAGCCGCGCGGTTCGAACAGTTGCGCCATCGTGGTCCACGATCTCCACCTCGATACCGCTGAGGTCGCAGGGCGGATCGGCTGTCACCTCGACACGCAATGGGATCGCGGAACCCGCATCGACCGTGTCGGGAAGCCCTTGGACAAGGCAAGTCCGACGCCCCTCCTGAACAGTCATGTCCTTCATTGGTTCGTCCATTTCAAATTCGCGGAAACCGCCGGCCGGCCGCCGCAACGGACGCCCGGCCGTATCGGTCAATCAGGCGTTGGCCGCGTTTGCGCCGGCGATGAAGCCCTGCACATGCCCTTTGCCCAGACCATGCTTGTTGAAACCTCCGACCGCCTCGCCGCCTGCGAAGAGGCCCGGGATCGGGTTCCCCCAAAGATCGATCACCTGCATGTTCCCGTCCGTGCGCAACCCGCCGTAGGAGTCGTGCCAGATCACCATGATCGACAACGCGTAGAAGGGCGGCGTCATGAGCTTGAACATCGGCGCCTCGACATGGCGTTCGAACTCGGGGTCCTCGCCGGCGTCGACATAGCCGTTCCAGGTGTCGACCGTTTCGGACAGGAACCTCAGCGGCATGCGCTGATGGGTATGGCCCCGGTAGATCGCACCCGCGAGCCCCTCGATCGTGTCGGCGGAGAAAAAGTAGCCGTTGGTGCGCGACACGTATGGCTCCCGCAATTCCCAGCCGGACCGTTCGATGGCGTCACTGTCCATGATCGCCCAGATCGGTCCCGGCAGGTAATCCGGCGCCTCCGAGCCTTCGTTGATGGCAAGCGCGGCGTCGAGACCGTGATCATAGTCGTACATCTCCCGGACCCATTCATGGCGACAGTTGCGCCAATCGGTCGGAACATGGTCGAGCCCGCCGTTCGGTTGGCCGCGGCTTGGTCCACCGGGATACCGGGAATTCGCCGGCCGGACCGGCAGCCTCACCTCGTTGAAAAAGCGCCTGCCAACCTGGTTGACGACCATGAATTCCTCGAAGCCCGCATTGCCGACCTCAAGCCCCGCCGAGCCGCGGAAATTATAGGTCGGATGACCGGGCATCATCGCCGTGTAGGCATCAGGCGTGCCAAGCCGCGTGTCGATGTGGAAGGTCGTCGGGTAGGACAGGTTCTGCTGCATGCCGGCCATGTTCGCGCCGATCTTCATCCCCGCTATGATGCCGCTGGCGTCCTGCGCGCCATCGCCCAGAAGCGCCTTGCCGGAGGTTGTCCACGCGGGTTCTTTCATGGCCGGGTAGAACATCTGCCGGAACTCGGGGTTGCCGGCATGCCCCCCGCTGGCGATGATCACGGCCTTGTTGGCCTTGATGGTGATCTCTTCGCGGGTCTCGTCGATATTGCCTTCGGTCCACCAGCTGGTGAGTTGGCGCCGGCTGACCGGGTCATGGCGTGGGCTATGGCTTGCACGCACACCCAGCACGCGACCTGCGAATTGCTCTTCGCGGATCACCTCTTCGAAGCGGCGGTTGAGGATGAACTGAACGCCCTTCTCGCGTGCCGAAAACTCCAACGGGCGGGCAAGAGCCGTGCCGTTGCGCACGGTTCCTTCGCTGGCATAGGCCGACGCGTCTTGCATGTTCACGGCGGCAAAGCCGTTGACGCGTTCGGGATCCGCGACACCGGCATCCTCGGCTGAAATCGTGCCGGCCCTGATGTCGGTGACATCGCCCAGCTTCAGGAAGCAATAGGGCGCCCGCGCACGGCTGACACCGCCGCCGCCATGGGTGCCGTTGATCCGGGTGAACCGGACGTAATTGTCCATCATGAACTGCCGCGTTGCAGGGCAATTCTCGGCCCAGGTCCGCATCATGTGGCGGTCGTTGTAGCGATACGGGCTCTGCCCCTTGGTGTCGACGATCGACCAATCCGTGACGTCGGTGAACAACAACTCGATCGTGTCATCAAGTTCGGCGGGGTCCTCGGTGGGGGCCACGGTGACGTAGCCCTCGGGGTCGGAGTCTCCGGCCATGTCGCGTTGCTGGATCGGGTCGCCCCCGCCAAGCGACACGAACGCGCCGGAGTGCAGCATCCGTCCGCCAAGGTCATAATTCTGGTCGATCACGATGACACTTGCACCAAGGTCCCGCGCCCGGATGGCGGCCGTTATGCCAGCGCAGCCACCGCCGCAGATCACGACATCGGCCTCGTAGTGCCATTCGGTGTTCCGGGCGGCGCCGGGCATGGATTGGGCCTCGGCGCTGGACGCTGACAATGCCGCGGCGCCGACGCCGGCTGCGGCGCCTGCGACGAAGAAATCACGGCGGTTCAGACCTTCGCTGTCTGCCGCGGTCTCATCGCGGCGGTCATCGTTTTGGTTTTTGCTGGACATGGCGGCCCCCTCCCAGTTGGGCTTTGGTGAACGACACAGCGAAAAAGTGGCCGGAAGCAGCGCCACGAGGTGTTCAAGCATGTGTCAATCTGCCCGAAGGATCACATCGGCGGGCGAGTCCGTCCAAGTCAAAGAGTCGCTGACCGCCAGTCATAAAATGCCTGGCTCAATCGCCACGGGCCCGGAATTGGCGCAGCGCCTTAATTCGCGGGACTGTCAACCAGACTGGAAGCGATGGAGTCCAACCGCTGGACGCCGTCGACCTGCTCCGTTGCGAAGGTGTCGAGCACCTGGTCGAGGAAGCCAAGCACGTCGCGGTCTCTCGATGTCGGTGAATGCGTCGACCTGGTCACGAAATACGCCGTGATCGCAAGGGGTGGATCGACGATCCGGTGGCCCTCCAGATCGCCCCGTTCGATCATGTCCGAGACAATCTCCCGGCAGAACAGGGCGACGCCGCCTTCTTTCATCAGGATTTGTTTGATCGTGCGCACGGAGCCGACCTCGAAGCGAGGTTTTGGTTCCAGTCCCAGTTTCCCGGCGACTTTCAGGAACACGCGGGAAATCTGGCGTTTGGCACCATCGAGAACCAGGTCCTGTGCCAGGACTTCGGACATTTTCACCGGTCCGGGTGCAAAGCCCATCCCCGGTCGGCAGACCATCAGGACCGGCTGCCTGAAAACCGGGATGGCAAGACACCCTTCCACGTCGGTCGCCTCGTGCACGATTGCCCAGTCGACCGTGCCGTTGCGCAGTCTTCGCAAGATGTCGTCCCGTGAGCCCTCCCAAAGGTCGAGATGCACGCCCGGTATCAGGTCATCTTGCGTCACGACCACCTGCAGGCCGATCGCACTCATCACCGTCGGTGCAAGGCCAAGCGAGATATGGCGCACGTCCTTGTCCGAATACGCCTTCAACTCGGCGGCGAGGTCATCCACCGCCGACAGAACCGCAACACAGCGTTTGTAGAGCAGGCGGCCACCCTTTGTCGGCACCACGCCCTTGGGCGTTCGGCAAAAGAGCTTGATCCCGAATTCGTCCTCGAGACTGCGCACCTGCAATCCCAAGGCGGTCTGAGCCACATTCAGCTGCCGCGCCGCGCGGGTGATACTGCCCGCTTCACAGACGCGAGCATAGTAGACGAGCTGCTTGATCGTGATCTGCATAAACACACGCCAATGCGTCCGACTGCATCATGACCGATGCATGAATGACTCGGGGGTATTTTTGGCCATGCGCCTTGAACGGGCAATGTTTTTTCGCAGAGCGGAAATTTCCGAGCAAAAAGATGGAATTGACCCGCTTCGAAGACAGAACGCCGAGTGATCCGCGCGATTGAACGGTCTGCCCCATGGTTCGGAAGAGGAGGATCAAGGATGGGAATCACCCGACACGGCGCCAGACGAGGTGATCACGAGGCTGCGGCGGCTAGCGGTGCTTGATGGCCAGGGCCTGCCGCGCGAGCCTGCGGAGGCTTGCACAGCCAATCAGTCTTGGTTTTCCAGGGTCCTCAGAATATCGTGCGGACATGGGCCAGGTCACGTCTTTGTTTGCGCGCAAGCTCGTCGGTGTCGCCGCGGGACAAATCGACGCCGACGACGTGCTTGAGTCAGTCGGCCTGGATCCGGCCGGTCCGTGGGACCCCAAGCACATGCTCGAGGAAGATGTCTTCTACGGGATGCTGGAGCTCATGGCCCAACAGATGGACGTGACACGCTTGCCGTTGCTCGTGGGCGACGCCATGCGGCCCGATGAATACGGCGCGCTTGGACTAGCGTGGAAAGCCGCGCCTGATCTGATGGGCTCCTTTTCGCGCGTGGCGCGATACGCGCGCCTCTGGACCAGCATCGTGCGATACGAGCTTGTGGAAACCGACGGCGGCGTCCTGTTCACCGAACACCGGCAGGGTCCGCGCCGGCTTGGGATGCGGATATCCATCGAGGCCGATCTGGCCAGCGGTGTTTCGTTGAGCCGCCAGGTGTCGCCCGACCCGTTTGCCCCCGTTGAAGTCTATTTCAAGCATCCGGCCCCAAAGACCAAGGAGCATCACGAAGCCTATTTCGGGTGTCCCGTGCATTTCGACGCCGACATGGATGCGATGCTCTTGTCCCGCGCATCGCTGTCGAAGCCGAACAACCTTGGCGATGCCGGTATCACGCAGTTTCTGGTCTCTTACCTCGATCGAGAACTGGGCGAGATCAGGGATCTGCCCAACCTGGCGGCGCAAACCAAAGACGAGATCGCCAGGGCGCTCAGCGAAGGTCTGCCCAAGATGGCGGATATTGCGCGCAGGTTGGGCATGAGCGTGCGTTCCTTTCATCGCCGCCTGGGCGAGCATGGGGTCAACTTCCAGGCCCTGACCGAAGAGACGCGCCGCGAAATCGCAATGGGTATGCTGAAAGAAGAACGCTACTCGCTGTCCGAGATTGCGTTCATGGCGGGGTTTTCGGAGCAAAGCGCGTTCACGCGCGCGTTCAAGCGCTGGACGGGGCATACCCCGGCGGAGTTTCGAAAGATCGCGGGCGCGCGGTGAACCGCTTTGGCCGGATCGGTCAAAACGATGGCATCGCCGGTCAATACCGGGCCCGTATCGGTCGCCTATCCCTTGGTCATCAACTTCGACCAAGGAGAAACACCATGCAAACCCAACCCATCCTCGTTGTCGGCGCCACCGGGAAAACCGGCTTGCGCGTTGCCGCACGCCTTGAAGACAAGGGCATGTCCGTCCGCCGCGGCAGCCGCCGCGCCGCGATCCCGTTTGACTGGGAAGACGAAGGCACCTGGGCCGCCGCTCTGGACGGCGTCAGCAAGGCCTATGTCACCTACTTTCCCGATCTCGCCTTTCCGGGTGCCGTGGAAAAATTGACCGCTTTTTGCAAGGTCGCAAGACCCATGGGCCTCGACCACATCGTCCTCTTGTCTGGGCGCGGTGAGCATCATGCGCGATTGGGCGAAGAGGCCGTGCGCAACTCGGGCCTCGACTTCACGCTGGTGCGGTCTTCGTGGTTCGCACAGAACTTTTCCGAAGGGTACCTGCGCGATCCGATCCTTGGCGGCGTCCTGCCGATGCCCGGCGGCATGATCGAAGAGCCCATCATCGATATCGACGATATCGCGGATGTTGTCGTCGCTGCCCTGACCGAAGACGGGCACAAGGGCGAACTCTATGAAGTCACCGGCCCGCGGTTGATGAGCTTTGCGGACATGGCCGAGGCCTTGTCACAGGCCACGGGACGCCCGATCCGGCACATCCCGATCAGCTTTGAGGATTTTCACGCCAATGTCGCGGCCTCGGGCGGTGACTTCGTGGCGGATGTCTTCACCGGGATCGCGCGCGAGACCCTGGATGGGCGCAACGCTCAGGTTTGTGACGGGGTGCAGCGCGCGCTTGGGCGCCCGGCCCGCGACTTTGCTGACTATGCCGCCGCTGCCGTGAGGTCCGGTGCCTGGGCCGACGCGGCCTGACCCCAAAGCGCGGGAGGGGGCGTACCCTTCCCGCCGCCACCCCTCAGATTCCGGGAGCATGTCTCATGTCACTTTTCATCTTTGTTGTGCTGCAATTCACGATCCTTGCCTACGCGCTTGTGGGCGGTGTCTTTCTGGCCTTCTCCGACTTCATCATGCGCGCGCTTGCGCATACGGGCGGGGTTGGTGGCGTCGATGCGATGCAGGTCATCAACCGCGAAGTCTTTCGCTGGGTCTTCATGGCCTTGTTCATCGGCATGGCGCCCCTGTCGCTTCTGATCGCCGGGTACGGCGGGTTCCATGTCGGCAGCGGTCCGGGCACGCTGATGATGATCGCAGGCCTGGTCTATTTCGTCGGCTGTTTCGGCGTAACGGTAGTCTTCAATGTCCCGATGAACGAAGCGCTGGCGGGCATGGATGTCTCAGACCCGATGACGCAGGACTACTGGACCAGCACCTATCTGCCCCGCTGGACGTTCTGGAACACCGTCCGGACGGCTGCCTCGGCCGCGTCGGCCGCGCTGTTGCTGTTCAGCCTGATGTGGATGACCCAGAGCCAGGCGGCGTAGGTCCTGCCGCCACACCGAAGAAAGGCGGACATGGCAACCCGTGTCCGCCTGCGTCGCACCGGGATGGCGTTTTTGCCGGCAATCCGGGGTGACGATCATGCGCGCATCGTGTCATTGATGCGCCAATCTGCATGTGCCGTCTTGTGCACGGGGTCCATGAAAGGATATTTTCACCGCCATGGCGCCAGCGTCCAAGACATCCTTTCTCGCGCGAATCCGAGACGCGACGCCCGGCCTGCATCC
Organism: uncultured Roseicyclus sp.; assembly: GCA_964460185.1. Lineage (GTDB taxonomy): Bacteria > Pseudomonadota > Alphaproteobacteria > Rhodobacterales > Rhodobacteraceae > JAVJPJ01. Next base: position 10,963 of record CAYWTM010000075.1, read on the forward strand.
CAGCGAATTGAGGCTGGCGGAGGCCATATTGCGGTTTCCCGGTCAACTCGCCAGCTACACCGCGACAGAGCTTTCGCAGATGGCGGGCGTTTCGAATGCGACCGTGACGCGGTTCGTGCGAAAGATCGGTTACAGCTCCTTCGAAGAGGCGCGGCAGGCGGTGCGGGCCGAACAAGACACCGGCACGGCCCTGTTCAGGGTCGATCGCGAAGGTGTCCCGCGCGATGGCCAGGCCGCCCGCCATCTGGACCAGTGCCATGGCAACCTTGAACGCAGCCTGGCGCATCTCGACGACGCGGAGATCGGAACGCTTGTCTCTGCGATGCTTGGGGCGGATCGCCTGTGGGTGGTGGGGTTTCGCGCAGGGCAATCCTTTGCCCGCTACCTCGCGTGGCAGGTCATGCAGGTGCGGCCGAACGCGTTCACGTTGCCGCGTGATGGTGAAACGATGTCGGAAAGCCTTGCCGGCATCGGGCCGGACGACTGCGTGATCATCATTGCCCTGCGCCGCCCCCCCAAGCAGTTCGGCGCCCTGATCGACATGTTGAACGAGTCGGGCGCACAGACCGCGCTGATCGGGGATCTGCCCGGTCTCGAAGGGATGCCAGCGCGCTGGACGCTGCCCTGCAGCACGACCGGTGCGGGCGCGCTGTTCGACCATGTCGGGGTCATGGCGCTGTGCGGTCTGCTGGCCTCGGGGGTGATCGAGGGATCGGGCAGCCGGGGCCGTGAACGGCTGCGCGTGATCGAGTCGCTGCACGAGTCGCTCGACGAGCTTTGAGCGCGCCACCGGCCATCGGCCGCAGTATCCCTGTTCACAAGGGCTGATTTCCCGCCCAGAAATTGAGCGTTCTTGAAAGCGCGGGGCGCTGCCGCCCCTGAAAACCATTTTTCATTTGAGGGCATCTGTGAAAAAATCATTGCATGAGACATCGCTTCACGTCCCAGCTTCCCTTGGAAAGGTGTACCATGACCCTCTTGCGAAATACCGTTTTCATGACCGCCGCCGCCGTTGCCCTGCCGGGTGTGGCGCTGGCCCAGACCGTATTGCAGATCAACTCATCCCTGCCCGAAGGCTCTTTCGCGCACGTGTTCTTGCAGGAATATGAAACCCGCCTCGAAACCGCGACCGATGGCGCCGTCGACGTGCAGATCTTCATGTCGAACACGCTGGGCTCCGAGGAAGACGTGCTTCAGGGCCTTTCGCTCGGCACGCACAACGCCTCGCTCTCGGCCTCGGCCATCGCGCAGATCAACACCCGCGCCGCGATCTTCGACCTGCCCTACCTGTTCGAGGACCGCGCCGCCGTGCAGACCTTTGCCGACAGCCCCGCCGGCGACATGCTGCGCGAGGGTTTCGAAGGCTCCGGCATGGTGCTGGCCGCGATGTGGGACAACGGCTTTCGCCAGATCACCAACAACGTGCGCCCGATCACCGTGCCCGCCGACCTCGACGGCCTGAAGATCCGCACCCCCACCAGCCGCCAGCGGGTCGAGATGTTCAACACGCTGGGCGCCAACGCCACGCCGCTTTCGTTCGGCGAGGTCTACTCGGCCCTCGACCAGGGCGTGATCGACGGCCAGGAGAACCCCGCACAGGTCGTCGACAGTGCGCGCCTCTACGAGGTGCAGGAATACATGTCGCTCTCGAACCACGTCTACCTGCCCACCTTCCTCGTCTTCGGCGAACCCTACCTCGCGTCGGTCGAGCCCGAACTGGCCGAAACCATGCTGACCGTCGCCACCGAGACCGCCGCCTGGACCTTCGAGTGGGGCGAGACGACCGACGGAGAGGTCATCGCGGCACTGGCTGACCGCATCGCGATCAACGAGATCGACTTTGCCGCCTTCCAGTCGGCCGCAGCACCCCTGTATGCAAGCCCGACCTTCGTCGAGGTGATCGGCGCGGACATGATCGCGGCGACCCGCGCGGCGCTCGGCATCGAGTGACCCCAAGCACCGGAGCAGCCCCATGGCCCGCCTCATCGTCCTTGTCGAATTCATCGACCTCTGGCTCATCCGCATCCTCGATGCGCTGGTGATCGGGTTGGCCGGGCTGCTCTTTTGCCTTCTCAATTACGCGGTCTTCACCCGCTTCGTGCTCAACGACAGCGTGTCGTGGTCCGAGGAGCTGCCCGCGCATGTGCTGGCCGTCCTGACCTTTATCGGCGCGGCCTACCTGACGCGCACCTCCGAGCATCTCGGTTTTGACGCGGTGGTGCGCATCCTCTCTCCCGGTCTGAAGCGCGCGGTGATGGCCGGAAACCTGATCCTGATGGCCTTTTTCGGCAGCCTGCTTGCGTATTACGGCGGCATCGCGGCGGAAAGCTTTGGCAGCCGGATGCTGATTTCCGTCGATCTGCCCATGGCGCTGTTCCGCTACGCCATGCCCGTGGGCGGTGCGCTGATCGCGCTGGTCAGCCTCACCCGCCTTGCCGGCCTGCTGACCGGGCAGGTGCACCCCGATGATCTTCTTCCCGAAAGTGACGCGTGATGTTTCTTGATCCCGGCTGGATCATCCTGATCCTTCTTGTCGTCCTGCTGATCGCGGGGTTGCCCATCGCCTTCGTTCTTGGCGTGACCGCTGCAACACTGATCCTGATCGACCCGGCCGTGGTGCCGCAGATCATCGGGCTGATCCCCTTCGGCGGGGCCAACAACTACCTGCTGGTGGCCGCGCTTTTGTTCATGATCGCGGGCGAGGTGATGAACCAGGGACGCATCGCGGAGAAACTCATCGCCTTCGCCTCCAGCCTCGTGGGGCACATCCGCGGCGGGTTGGCCCATGTCAACATCCTGACATCGCTGTTTTTTTCCGAGATTTCGGGCACCGCCACATCGGATGCGGCCGCCATCGGCTCGGTCATGATCCCGCAGATGAAGAAACGCGGCTATCCCGCCGCCTTCGCCGCCGCGGTGACGTCGACCTCGGCCACGATGGCGATCATCGTGCCGCCTTCGCTCAACCTCATCCTCTACGCCTATGTCGCCAACGCCTCGATTGCCGAGCTGTTCGCGGCGGGCATCCTGCCGGGCATCATGGTCTGCGCGCTTCTCATGGCGACCGCCTATGGCATCTCGGTGAAACGCGGCTACCCGACCGAGGGCGAGTTCCAGTTCAAGCGTGTCCTTGAAACCGGCAAGGATGCCGCCATCCCGCTGACCCTGCCGATCCTGATCCTCGTCGGCATCCTCGGCGGCATCTTCACCGCGACCGAGGCGGGCGCCATCGCGGCCTTCTGGTCGATCATCCTGGCGGCGTTCCTCTACCGCACGATCAAGCTGGGTAACCTGCTGGATACGTTCCGCATCGCGGGCAAGCGCAGCGCGATGCTGATGTTCATCGTCGCGACCTCGACGCTGCTGGGCTGGTACCTGACCAATCAGCGCATTCCGCAAGACATCGCGCAGGCGATCCTCGGGATCTCGGAGAACTACTGGGTCGTTCTGGCCGCCATAAACGTTTTCTTCCTGCTGGCGGGCACGATCATCCATGGCACGCCCGCCATCCTGATGCTGGTGCCGATCTTCCTGCCGCTGGCTGACCAGCTGGGCATCGACCGGGTGCATTTCGGCCTGATCCTGACGATCAACCTCGGGATCGGACAGCAGACGCCGCCGGTCGCCTCCGTGGTGCTGATCACCTGCGCCATCGCCAGGATATCCATCGCCAAGATCATCCCGTCGATGCTGGCCTTCATCGGCGCGATGCTGGTGGCGCTGATCCTGGTCAACGTCTTCCCGGCCATCGTCCTCTGGCTTCCCTCGGTCATCCTCTGATGCGGCTGCTGATCGTCAATCCGAACACCTCTGCCGGTGTAACCGCGCGCATCGATGCAGCCGCCCAGAGCGTCGCGCAGCCCGGCGATCACTTCGTCACGATCTCGGCGGCCTTCGGCCCCCCCCTGATCGTCGACAAGAACGATGCAGAGCAGGCCACCGAAGGTGTCTTGAAGGCCATAGCGGACTACGACGAGACGGTTGACGGCATCGTCCTGGCCTCGTTCGGGGATACCGGTGCCGCGCGGGTCCGGGCCGCCTACCCGCATCTTCCCGTCGTCGGAATCGCCGAGGCCGCGTTTCGCGAAGTCCGGCGGATTGGTGGGCCATTCGCCATCGTGACTTTTGCGGCCGAAGTGGCGGGCCCGCTGGTGGAAAAGGCCGCCGAACATGGGGCCGCCGCCGAGCTGATACGCGTTGCAAGCCCGCCCGGGCCGCTCTTGCACGCCGCTGCCGACGTCGCCGACAAGATGTGCGCCGAGCTGCGCGACCTATGCCTCGAATGCGCGTCCGAGGGGGCGCAAAGCATCGTCCTGGGCGGCGGGCCTCTGGCGGGGCTTGCCGGCCGCGTGTCCTCCGAATGTCCTGTCGCCATCGTGGATGGCACGCAGGCCGCCATCGCGCAATTGCGTGCGTCGTTGCCGTGAACACTCAAGATGTCCCGCCCCGATGCGCGTCTGAATGCCTGGTGGCCGGTCGTCCGGTTGATCAAGCCCGCGTCGCCAGGCCATGCCACGGGAATCGAGAATGGGGCACAGGCGTCTGACTGACCGATTGCAAACCGGTCACCCCGTCGCTTTCGCGCGGCTGCGCCTCGATCCGCAGCCGTGTTTTCGTCGTGATCCGGATGACGCAGGTCGTTTTCCGTTGCGGTCTTGTGGCCGTGCCGCCCTATCTAGGGGGCATGTTTCTAAGCGTCTTCGACATATTCAAGATCGGGGTCGGTCCGTCATCGTCGCACACGATGGGACCGATGACCGCCGCTGCCCGGTTTCTTGTCGATCTGCGCGGCGGGCGCGAAAAGGAGCCCGGGGCGGGTGAGCTGGCGGCTCTTGGCTGTTCGCTGCACGGTTCGCTTGCGTTCACCGGCAAGGGCCATGCCACCGATCGCGCCGTGATCCTTGGCCTGTCGGGGTTCGAGCCCGCCACGCTGGACCCGGACCGCGCCGAAACGCTGGAGGCAGAGGTGCGCGCGCATGGTATGGTCACGCCGCCGGGATTGCCGCCATTGAAATTCCAGCCCGACACGGATCTGGTTTTCGACTACGGCCCGCCCCTGCCCGGCCATGCCAACGGGATGGTGCTGCGGGCCTTCGATACGGCCGGGAATCTGTATCTGGAGGAAACCTACTATTCCATCGGTGGTGGCTTCATCCTGACGGCGCGCGAATTGGCGCGTCAGGACCAGGGTGGCGCCGATGCGTTCCGCGACGAGAAAGAGGCCGCGGGCTATCCGTTTCCCTTCGGATCGGCCGATGAGATGCTGGCGATGGGCGTTGCCTCGGGCAAATCCATCGCTGACATGAAATGGGCCAACGAAACCGCCCGACACTCGGCCAGCGAGGTGCAGAAGCGTCTGGATGCGGTATGGGCCGCGATGGATGATTGCATCGACCGGGGCCTGCGGATGGATGGCGAATTGCCCGGCGGACTGCGAGTGAAACGCCGCGCCAAAAAGATCCATGACCAGTTGCTGGCGGAACGCGGATCCAACATCGCGCAACCCCATACCGTGAATGACTGGCTGAGCGTTTATGCGATGGCCGTGAACGAGGAAAACGCCGCCGGTGGGCGCGTCGTGACCTCGCCCACCAATGGCGCGGCCGGTGTGGTGCCGGCCGTCCTGCGCTACTACCGCGACCATTGCATCGGCGCGACCGAAGACGGGCGGCGGGTCTTCTTGATGGCGGCGTCGGCCATCGGGGGGCTGATCAAGCACAATGCCTCGATCTCGGGTGCCGAAGTGGGGTGCCAGGGAGAGGTCGGGTCCGCCTCTGCCATGGCGGCGGCGGGGCTTTGCGCGGCCTTGGGCGGCACCAACGAACAGGTCGAAAACGCCGCCGAGATCGCGCTCGAACACCACCTTGGCATGACCTGCGACCCGGTGGGCGGGCTGGTGCAGGTGCCGTGCATCGAACGCAATGGCCTGGGCGCGATCAAGGCGGTCTCGGCGGCCTCGCTGGCGCTGCGGGGGGATGGCACGCATTTCATGCCGCTCGACAATTGCATCGAGGCGATGCGCCAGACCGGCATCG
>CAYWTM010000076.1:0-16737 GCA_964460185.1 uncultured Roseicyclus sp.
GTCTACATGCGCGGCATCGCCGGCGTATCGGCCGATACCGACCGCGACAACGGGTTCCAGCGCGCGCTGGCCGAATACCCCGGCATCACCGTGGTGCACGAGGTCTTTACCGGCTGGCAACAGGATCAGGGCAAGCAGCAGATGTTCGACTTCCTGTCCACCGGCATTCCGTTCGATGGTGTCTGGACCTCGGGCATCGACAACGTGATCGTGGATGCCTTTACCGAAAGCGGCGCGCCGCTGGTGCCGATCGTGGGCGCGGACAATGCGGGCTTTGTCCAGTACCTGTCCGAGGTCGAAGGCCTGCAAGGTGCGGCCGTGACCAACCCGGGATCCGTAGGCGGCGCGGGTATTGCGCTGGCGGTCGACATCCTGAACGGCAATGCGCCTGCGGATACGACGGTTCTGGTCGATCCGGTTCTGTGGGAAAACACCACCGACGAAGGCCGCGCGACCATTGCCGCAGCCCAGAACCCCAGCCTTGATCCCGAATGGCCGGTCTCGGTCTCGATCCCGGGCTGGACCGACTACACGATGGAACAGATCATCGCCTGCGAAGGCTGACCGGTACCTCCCCCGGCCCCCGCCCAGGCCTTGCGCCGTGGCGGGGGCCACCTTTTCCTGCCCCACGAATTCCAAAAGGCCCTCATGTCCGATACCGCCCTTCTTGATGCCTCGGGCGTCGCCAAAAGCTTTGGTGCCGTGCGTGCCCTGACCGACGCCAGCCTGCATGTGGCCAGGGGCGAGGTCGTGGCCCTGATGGGCGCCAACGGCGCGGGCAAATCCACCTTCGTCAAGATCCTGACCGGTGCGCTGAAACCGGACGCCGGACAGGTCCTCATCCGGGGGCGTGAGGCGCGCGTGGGCAACCCCGCGCAGGCCCGCGCCTCGGGCCTTGTGCCGGTCTACCAGGAACCCTCGCTGATCCCCGATCTGGACGTGGCCGACAATCTGCGCCTTGGCGGGACCCCGACAGAGGCGTTTCAGCACTGGGTCGCGGACCTGGGCATCACGGGGCTGCGTCTGTCCGACATGATCCGGGACCTGCCGCTTGCCACCTTGCGCATCCTTGATCTGGCCCGCGCGCTGGCCAGCGAGCCCGATGTGCTGCTGCTCGACGAGATGACGGCCGCGCTGCCCACCAATCTGGTGGACCGGGTGCTGCGCGTGGTGCGCGAACAGGCCGATACCGGGCGGGGTGTCATCTATATCTCCCACCGGTTCACCGAGATATCGCAGCTTTGCGACAGTGCGACGGTGCTGCGCGACGGGCGCAGCGTCGGGGATCTCAAGATCGAACCAGGCATCGAGGACCAGGTGGTCGAACTGATGCTCGGATCGAGGATCGACCTGGGCAAACGCGACACCTCTGCCGCCCGAAGGGCCCGCACCGGAACGCCCCGCCTCAAGGTGGACAAGATCGCGTCCGCCCCCAAGCTGGTCGATGTGTCCTTTGACCTGTATCCCGGCGAGGTGTTGGGCGTCGTGGCGCTGGAAGGTCAGGGCCAGGACGAATTGTTCGAGGTTCTGTCGGGCTTTGAACGGCCCACCAGCGGCACGCTGGCCGTTGATGGCACTCAGGCGACTTTCGCCCATCCAGCCGATGCCATTGCCGCCGGCCTGACCTTCGTGCCCGGGGACCGGGCGCATGCGCTGTGCGCGGAACGCTCGGTGCATGAAAACATCGCCCTGCCCTTTGCGGCGCGCATCGCTGATTGGGGGCCCCTCAAGCTGCGCCGCGAAAGGGCCCGCGTCGGCCATGCCATCGGCAAACTGCAGATCGACACCCGCGCCCAGGGCGAGGTGCGCCGCCTGTCGGGCGGCAACCAGCAAAAGGTCACCATTGGCCGCTGGCTGGCGACGGGGGTCCAGACGCTGCTGTTGTTCGACCCCACGCGCGGGATCGATGTGCGCACCAAGCGCCAGATCTACCCGCTGGTGCGCGAACTGGCCGAACAGGGGGCCGCGATCTTGTTCTACACCTCCGAACTGGAGGAAGTGCCGCTGGCCTGTGACCGGGTCGTCGTCATCTTCAACGGCCGCGTGGTCGATGTGATCGACGCCGCCGATGCCGACGAGCCGACCCTGATGCGCGCGGCCTACGGCCTGACCGGAACGGAGGGCGCTGCATGAGCATGATCCGCAAACATGCCTGGGCAATCGCACTGCTGGTGCTATTGCTGGTGCTGCTGGCGATGACCAAGCTGATCCAGCCCTCGTTCGGGGCCAACGGCCTGGTCAGCCTTGCCCGCGCCGCCCTGCCCTTTGCCTTTGCGACGGCGGCGATGGCCGTGGTGGTGATCGCGGGGGGCATCGACCTGTCGGTAGGCTCCATGATGGCGGTGTGTTCGGTGACGGCCGCCGTTCTGATGGCGACAGTGGGCGGTGTGCCCGCGGTCATGATCGCGCTGGCGGTGGGCATGGGCATGGGCCTGATCAACGGCGCCCTGATCGTGGGCACGCGCGTGCCCGATATCGTGGTCACGCTGGCGATGCTCTTCGTGTGGGAAGGCACGGCCCTGCTGATCCTGAATTCCCCCGGCGGGTCGGCGGCACCGTGGCTGACCGCCAGCATCACGGGATCCTTCCTGATCGACGGCCTGCCGCGTGCGGTGCTGGTCATGACCATCGCCATCGCCGTGGTCTGGATCCCGCTCAAGCGGTCGAAACTGGGCCTGTCGATCTATGCGACCGGATCCGACGAACTGGCCGCCTTCCGGTCGGGTGTCGCGGTGGGCCGGACCAAGATCCTCGCCTACGGAATCTGCGGGCTGTTCGCGGCCATGGGGGGCCTCAGCCTGCTGGGGTTGACCGGCATCGGCGAACCTGTGCCCGGCCCCTACCTGCTGGCCTCGGTCGCCGCGGTGGTCCTGGGCGGCGTCGTTCTGGGCGGGGGGATCGGCGGCATCCTGGGGCCGATCATCGCGGTTTTCGTGCTCAGGATCATCCGCACGATCCTGACGCTGGCAGCCGTCGATCCCAATGTCACAACAATCGTCGAAGGCACGATCATGGTCGCCGTGGTCATGTTCGGCGCCTTTGTCATGATGCGAGGGAGGCGCGCGGCATGAACGTGACGGATACCCAAGACACGACCCCCACGCTTGTGCGACTGGGCCGCTTTCTGGGCGACAACCCGGTGATACCGCTGATCATCATCCTGTGCGGCCTGGTCGGCGTGCTCGAAATCATGCGCCCTGGCATCATCTCGCCCTTCTGGTTCGCCAACACCATCAAGTTCGCCATCCCGCTGGCGATGCTGGCGGCATGTCAGATGCTGACGATGCTGACCGCCGGCATCGACCTGTCGGCCGCGGTGGTGGCGACGGTGGCGGGCTTTGTCGCGGCCTCGATCACCCCGCTTTACGGGCCCTTTGCAGGCGTCGCCATTGCCCTTGGAGCGGCGGTTCTGGTGGGGCTGGTGAACGGCTTCGGCGTTGGCGTGGCGCGGGTGCATCCGCTGATCATGACGCTCGGCACGGGGCTGATCGCAACCGGCTGCCTGCAGGTCTATCAGCGCTACGTCATCAACACCGGCTCGGACATTCCCGACTTCCTGGAATGGCTCGGCACCGGGCGCACAGCGGGCCTGCCCAACGGGTTGTTCCTGTTCGTGCCATTCGCTGCGGTCATCCTTCTGGGGCTTCGGTTCACGGGATTTGGCCGGCTCTTGTTCGCGCTTGGATCGAACGAGAATGCCGCGAAACTGTCAGGTGTGCGGTCGTGGCAGGTCTACATGGCGCTCTATGCGCTGGCATCCCTGATCGCGGGCATCACCGGCCTGCTGTATGTGGGCATGATCCGCGCCCCGTCCCTGTCGCTGGCCAACCCGCTGTTGCTGCCATCGGTGGCCGCCGCAGTGATCGGGGGCACCTCGATCTTCGGCGGGCGCGGCAGTTACGCGGGGGCCATCGTCGGTGCGCTGATCCTGACGGTTCTGGGCACGCTGCTGACCCTGTTGCAGATGCCCGAAGGCGCGCGCCGCATCCTGTTCGGCCTGATCATCCTGGCCGTCACGGCGCTTTATGTCCGTTTCACAACCAATCGCTGACCGGGAGGGGTAATATGGCCAGGTTTCGCATCGTCGGCATCAGCTTTGACCACATGCACATGGGCGATCTGCTGCGCCAGGTCTCGGACCATCCCGAGGCCGAGATCGCAGGTATCTACGACCCCGACCGGGCCAGGATGCAGGGCGCCATCGACAATTTCGGCATCCCCGAGGATCGGGTGTTCACCGATTTCGACGCCTGCATGTCCGCCGGCCCCTACGACATGGCGATCTTGTGCTGCGCCACGGCGGATCATGCCGATTTCACCGAACGGCTGGCCCCGCACGGGGTGCACCTGTTCGTGGAAAAACCGTTTGCCGCCTCCGCCGCCGATGCGCGCCGCATGATAGCGGCGATGGCCGGTACGGGGCGGCAGATGGCCATCAACTGGCCGCTGCGATGGGTCGCAAGCCACGTCACCGCCAAGCGCCTGATCGACGAGGGCCTGATCGGGGACCTGCGCGAGGTGCATTTCTACGACGGCAATCGCGGGCCCCTTTACCACCTCGCCGACAAGGTCGAGGTCACCCCCGAGGAGGTCGAGCGCCAGAAGCCCGGCAGCTGGTGGTACAAGACCGCAGCCGGCGGGGGATCCTTGCTGGATTACATGGGCTATGGCGCCACTCTGGGCACGTGGTTCATGTCCGGCGCGGCCCCGCTGGAGGTCACCTGCACGATCGACAACACGCCCGGCATCGAGGTCGACCAGCATGCCATCGCCGTGTGTCGCTACGCGCAGGGCCTGAGCAAGATGGAAACCCGCTGGGGCACCTTCACGGATCCCTGGACGATCCAGCCACAACCCACCTGCGGCTTTGTCTTCGTGGGTAGCGACGGCACGATCAGCAGCCCCGATTATGCCACCCACCTGACCGTCCAGACGCGCGCCCGGCCCGACCGTCACGAGATCGCGGCCGATCCCCTGCCCGAGGGCGCGCGCAACGCCATCGAATATGTGCTTGGGTGCATCGCCCGCGGTGACCCGGTGGGTGGCCCGCTCGATCCGCAACTGTGCCTGACCGCGCAGCGGATCGTGGATACCGCCGCGCTCTCGGCCGCACGGAAACGCACGTTGGAGCTGATCCCATGAATGACGCCGCAGATACCGATACCTACGCCCTGAAATCCGCCGACCTGCCCGAGATCAGCGCCCCCGATGTGCCCTATCAGCCCCCGATGCCGAAATCCTACCGTCCCCGGATCGGCATGATCGGAACAGGGGGGATTTCGGCCAGTCATCTCGATGCCTACCGCAATGCCGGGTGGGAGGTCGCGGCCCTGTGGAACCGCACCCGCGACAAGGCCGAGGCAAAAGCCGCCCAATACTGCCCCGATGCCCGGATCGAGGACGATTGGCAGGCGATCTTGTCAAACCCCGATATCGACGTGGTCGATGTCACGCTGCACCCCGAACATCGTACCGCGATCATCGAGGCGGCTCTGAAGGCCGGCAAACACGTGCTGAGCCAGAAACCCTTCGTCACCGACCTGGATGTGGGCGAGGATCTGGTGAAGCTGGCCGATGACATGGGCGTGCGGCTGGCCGTCAATCAAAACGCGCGCTGGGCCCCCGACAAGGCCTTCATGCGTGAAACCGTCAAGGCGGGCCTGATCGGCCAGCTGATTTCGGCCCATGCACGGGTGCATTGGGATCACGGCTGGACCGCCGGCACACCCTTTGACCGGATCGCCGACCTGATCTTGTATGATTTCGGGGTACACTGGTTCGATTTCATCGCATCGCTTGCCGGTGACAGGGTCGAGGCCGTCTTTGCCACCGCCGCCCGCGGGCTGGGTCAAGGCAACCAGGTGCCCCTGCTCGCGCAGGCCCTGGTTCGAATGGACGGCGGGCAGGCGTCGCTGGTCTTTGACGGCTTCGTACCGCACGGCCCGCGCGACACAACGTTTCTGGCGGGAACGCTGGGCAGTATCGTGTCCGATGGCCCCGATCTGAGCCAGCAGGCCATCACCCTGACCCGGCCCGGCGGGATCTCACACCCGAACCTCGCAGGGAACTGGTTCAACGACGGGTTCCGCGGCACCATGGGAGAGTTGCTTTGCGCGATCGAAGAGGGGCGCGAGCCGTCCAACGGCGCGCGCGGGAACCTGGTATCGCTGGCCATGGCCTTTGCCGCCGTGGAAAGCCGGATCAGCGGCCGCGAGATCGCGGTGGGCCGCACAAGGCGGCTGATGTCATGACAAGCTCGGGGTTTGCGCTGCGCTGACGCGCATCGCCCGATGCGGAAAATCATGGATTTTCCGCCGCCGGTTGCGGGCCGGTCATCGACACCACGCACGTCAGCGCGCGCCGCCCCCTCGGGACGCCTCCGGCGGCCATATTTGAAGGATAAAGATAGCATGGTTGCGTCAACTCCCTGTTAATCTTCATCCTTCATGTTCTGGGTGCGGTACAGGCAGCCATGCCGATGACCGCGGATGAAGATGCACACCTTCCCCGGGCGAAGCCCTTCGGGATAGCGGGGGAAGGTGTCGCCCATCCCGGTTCGCGCCCATCATCTTTATCCGTCAAATATGGCCGCCGGAGGCGTCGGTCGGCCAGCCCGACGCACGTCGACCGAAATCTGTCGGACCGGATCGGGCCAGGCCCAGAAAATCCATGATTTTCTGCGCCGAGCGACGACAACGTCGGCGCAATCCCGGGGTGAGGCGGGGCCCGCCCTCAGGTGGTTTCGGTCACCTTCTTCAAGTGCCTTGGCATGTCAGGATCCAGCCCACGATCACGTGCCACGGTTTCTATCATGCTGTAGAAACTCACGATCAGAGCCAGCGGGTCGGTCAGCGGGTGCCCGGTGCGCACCAGGGGCAAAGCCGACGCACGGCGCACCAGGGACGTCGTCGCAAAGACCTCGGCCCCCTTTTCGGCCAAGGCATCGGCCACCTGGGCCAAGGGGCTTTCGGCCGCATCGGCCGCCGCAAAGGCCAACACCGGAAAACCGCGATCGACGATCGAGACCGGACCATGCAGCACTTCGGCCGAAGAATAGCTTTCGGCGTGGATCTGGCAGACTTCCTTGAATTTCAACGCCGCCTCGTTCGACATCGCCCAGGATGGCCCGCGCCCGAGCGTGTAGATCGACCCCACCCCAAGCGCCGCGCTCACCGCCGACCAATCCATGCCGCGCGCACGGTCCAGCTTTTCGGGCAGATCGTGGATCGCGGCGATCAATGCCGCGTCTCCCTTCACTTCGGCGATCAGCCACAATCCCGCCACCGCCGAGGTCACGAATGTCTTGGTGGCAGCAACGCTCAGTTCGGGGCCCGCATGGATGTCGATAACAGCCTCGGCCACGTCAGCAAGGCGCGAGGCCGCGTTGTTCGTCAACGCCACGGTCAGCGCGCCACCCTCACCCGCGGCGCGTGTCATCTCGACGATGTCCGGGCTTTGCCCCGACTGGGACACCGACAGGCAAACCGCGCCCTTCACCCGCAACCTTGCCCCGTAGATCGAGGCCACCGACGGCCCGACCGATGCAACCGGCAGGCCCAGCAGCAGTTCGGCAGCGTATTTCAGATAGGTGCAGGCGTGATCCGAAGACCCACGCGCCACCGTCACGATCACGGCCGGGTCCGTGGCGCGCATGGCGGCCGCGGCGGCGCGGACGGGCCCACTTCCCCGATCCAGGAGCCGCGCCACGGCTTGCGGGATTTCCGCGATTTCCCGGCGCATCAGGGAGTCTGTCATTTGCCTCTCCTTCGCGGCCACCCTGCCCCGCCTGCGGGGGCTTGTCCATCACTTGCGGCCCCCTGCGCGACAGTCCATCCTGACGCGGCAAGGGGGTGCGCGCATGGTCAGGGTTCTCGTCATCGGATTGGGCAACATGGGGCAGAGCCACGCGCTGGCCCATCATCGGCTGAAGGGCTGCGAAATCGTGGGCCTGGTCAACCGATCGCCTCGCGATCTGCCCGAGGCCTTGCAAGGCTACCCGGTCTTTTCGGATATCGCCGACGGCCTTGCGCAATCCCCGGACCTGGTCGTGATCGCCACCTATTCGGACAGTCACGCCGATCTTGCGATCCGCGCGATGGAGGCGGGCGCGCATGTCTTTGTCGAAAAACCCCTGGCCACCACGGTCGCCGATGCCCAAAGGGTCGTGGCCGTGGCAAAGGCCACGGGGCGAAAGCTGGTGGTGGGGTATATCCTGCGCCACCATCCGTCCTGGATGAGGTTGATCGACGAGGCGCGCGAACTCGGCGGGCCCTACGTGTTCCGCATGAACCTGAACCAGCAAAGCAGCGGCGCGGAATGGGCGACGCACAGGGCGCTGATGCAGACGACCTCGCCGCTGGTGGATTGCGGCGTGCACTACGTCGATGTCATGTGCCAGATCACCGATGCCAGACCGGTGCGCGTTCAGGGCATCGGCCTGCGCCTGTCCGATGAGATCGCGAGCGACATGTACAATTACGGCCAGCTCCAGGTGGTGTTCGCCGACGGGTCGGTCGGCTGGTACGAAGCGGGCTGGGGCCCGATGATGTCCGAGACGGCGTTTTTCGTGAAGGATGTGGTCAGCCCCAGGGGCTCTGTCTCGATCACCGATGCCGACAAGGGGGCCAGCGCCGATATCGACGGACATACCCGTGTGGGCGGCCTGCTGGTTCATCGCCCCGAAGGTGACCGGATGATCGACCTGCCCGATGAACCCGGCCACCAGGCACTGTGCGATGCCGAGCAGGCCTTCGTTCTGCGCGCCATCGGCGAGGATCTGGACCTGAGCCGCCACATGAATGACGCGGTGCAAAGCCTGGCGATCGTTCTGGCCGCCGATGAAAGCATCCGCACGGGCCAGCCGGTCTTGCTGTAGCGCGCCCCGGCGATCCGCAAACCCCCGGCCGACCCGCCACCCCGGCCACCGAAATGCAAAACGCCCCGGCGCAAACCGGGGCGTTTCGATTATCGTGTGGCAGGCGCTCAGGCCAGGTCGAAACGATCCGCGTTCATCACCTTGGTCCAGGCCTTGGCGAAATCGGCCGCGAATTTGCCTTTTGCGTCTTCGCAGGCATAGACTTCGGCCACGGCGCGCAGGATCGAATTCGAGCCAAAGACGAGGTCGACCGCCGTGCCGGTCCACTTGACCTCGCCGGTGGCGCGGTCACGGCCCTCGTACAGGCCTTCGGTCGCGGCCGGCTTCCAGGCCGTGCCCATGTCGAGCAGGTTCACGAAGAAATCCGTGCTCAGCACACCGGGGCGATCGGTGAAGATGCCGGTGTCGCTGTCATCGGCATTGGCGCCAAGCGCGCGCATGCCGCCCACCAGAACCGTCATCTCGGGCGCGGTCAGCTTCATCAACGCAGCCTTGTCGACCATGAGTTCCGCCGCATCGCGTGACGGCGTGCCCTTCACGTAGTTGCGGAACGCGTCGGCACGGGGTTCGAGAACGGCGAAGCTGTCGACATCGGTCATCTCGTCGGTCGCATCGGTCCGGCCCGGCGCGAACGGGATCGTCACGGTTTCACCGGCGGCCGCAGCTGCGGCTTCGACCGCAGCATTGCCCGCCAGCACGATCAGATCGGCGATCGAGATCTGGACGCCGCCGGCATGGGCTGCGTTGAACTCGGACCGGATGGCCTCCAGCGTGTCCAGCACCTTGGCCAGTTCGGTCGGACGGTTGACCGCCCAATCCTTTTGCGGCGCCAGCCGGACGCGGGCACCGTTGGCCCCGCCCCGCTTGTCGGAACCGCGGAAGGTCGAGGCCGAGGCCCAGGCCGCGCGCACCAGTTCGGACACCGTCAGGCCCGATGCCATCACCGTGGCCTTGAGATCGGCAACCTCGGCGTCGCCCACCAGCGGATGCGTGACCGCAGGCACGGGATCTTGCCAGATCAGGACTTCGTCGGGCACTTCCTTGCCCAGGTAGCAGTCAACCGGCCCCATGTCGCGGTGGGTCAGCTTGAACCACGCGCGGGCAAAGGCATCGGCAAATTCCTGCGGGTTGGCGTGGAAGCGGCGCGAAATCTTTTCGTAGGCCGGGTCCATCCGCATTGCCATGTCGGCGGTTGTCATCATGATATGGGTCTTGCCCGCACCATCGGCGGTGGGGGCCATGTCACCCTCTTTCAGGCCCTTGGGCTGCCATTGCTGCGCGCCCGCGGGGGAATGGGTCAGTTCCCATTCATAGCCGAACAAGACATCGAAATAGGACATGTCCCACGTGATGGGCGTCGGCGTCCAGGCGCCTTCGATGCCCGAGGTCGTGGTGTCGACGCCATTGCCGGTGCCAAAGGCATTGGTCCAGCCAAATCCCTGCTCCTCGAGACTGCCGCCTTCGGGTTCGGGGCCGACCAGCGCAGGGTCGCCCGCGCCGTGGGCCTTGCCGAAGGTGTGGCCGCCCGCGACCAGTGCCACGGTTTCCTCGTCATTCATCGCCATCCGCGCAAAGGTGTCGCGGACGTCGAAACCGGATGCCAGCGGATCGGGGTTGCCATTGGGGCCTTCGGGATTGACGTAGATCAGGCCCATCTGAACCGCGCCCAGCGGGTTCAGCAGTTCGCGGTCACCACTGTAGCGTTCATCGCCAAGCCATTCGGCCTCGGGACCCCAGTAGATGTCCTCCTCGGGTTCCCAGACGTCGGCACGGCCGCCGCCGAACCCGAAGGTGGTCCCACCCATGGATTCAATGGCGACATTGCCCGCCAGGATCATCAGATCGGCCCAGGACAGGTTGGCCCCGTATTTCTGCTTGATCGGCCACAGCAGGCGGCGCGCCTTGTCGAGGTTACCGTTATCGGGCCACGAATTCAGCGGCGCGAACCGCTGCGTCCCGGTCGAGCCGCCACCACGGCCATCGGCGATCCGGTAGGTGCCCGCCGAATGCCACGCCATGCGAATGAAGAACGGGCCGTAGTGGCCATAGTCGGCCGGCCACCAATCCTGGCTGTCGGTCATCAGCGCGGTCAGATCCGCCTTTACCGCGTCCAGGTCGAGTTTCTTGAAAGCTTCGCCATAGTCGAACGCCTCGCCCATCGGGTCGATCTGGGGCGCGTTCTGGTTCAACACCTTGAGGTTCAGCTGGTTCGGCCACCAGTGCAGGTTCGCCGTGTTGCCGGTGGCCTGTTCCTTGTGCGCGCCGTGCATCACGGGGCAGCGGCCGGCCATGTCCTTGGGGGCTCCGTCCATGTCTCTCTCCCTGAGATAGAATTCCGAAAAACAAAAGGACACCATGCAGCGATTCCGCATCTCGAAACCGGTAGGAAGACGTCCCTCTTAGAGTCGTTCTAACAAACTCCGACGATTAGTTTAAGTTGGATTTCCTGATAGATGCGATAAGTTATGGTTATGACAAACATAACATTCAAGCAGTTGCGCTATGTGGATGCGTTGGCCCGTCATCGCCATTTCGGACGGGCGGCCGAGGTCTGCGCGATTTCGCAACCGGCTTTGTCCATGCAGATCAAGGATTTGGAGGCCGAACTTGGCGCTCCGCTGTTCGAACGTGGCGCGCACAAGGTCAGCCTGACCGCCCTGGGTGAAGAAATCACCGCCCGCGCCCGCGACATTCTGCGCGCGGTGGATGAACTGGGCGATCTGGCGCGCGCGCGGCAGGGCTGGCCGACGGGGCGGCTGAGGGTCGGGGTGATTCCCACGATCGCCCCCTATTTGCTGCCACGCGTGATCGGGGATCTGAACCGGCTATACCCGGGCCTGGACCTGCATGTGCGCGAGACCCAGACCGAACGCCTGGTGGCGGAACTGCACGACGGGCAGCTTGATGCCGCCCTGGTGGCGTTGCCGGTCTCGGAACCCCGGCTGGAAGAGGTCGCGCTGTTTTCCGAAGGCTTCATGCTGGTGCGCCCGTCCAGCGATGCGGGCCTTCCTGCGCCGGACGCCGACACGCTGCGCGACATGCGCCTGCTGCTGCTGGAGGAGGGCCATTGCTTTCGCGACCAGGCGCTGGCGGTATGCGGTCTGCGCGCGGGCCAGCCCCGAACCGGGCTTGATGGCAGTTCCCTGTCGACCCTGGTGCAGATGGTGGGCGCAGGCATCGGCGTGACGCTGATCCCCGATATGGCGGTGGCTGTCGAAACGCGGGGCACGGCGGTATCGGTGGCAGGGTTCGACCGGGGCCGACCAGCCCGAACCATCGGCATGATCTGGCGCAAGTCCAGCCCCATGGCTACCGAATTGCACGATATCGCCGAGGTTGTGCGCCAATCGGCCGAAGCCATGTATGCCCAGCCCCCCCAGCCGGCCTGACATCGCTTTTTCCCGCACGGGCGGTCTCGCCAAAGCGGAAAATAACGCTAAGGTCACCGAACCGGGGGGAAAACCGGGAAGGGGGACAGATGACAGATACCTTGATCGCCATGCTTGGCGTCCATGCGGGCACGGCACCCGCCATCGGGGCGCCCGGGCGCGACTGGCTGAGTTATGACGGTCTGCGCGCGCAGGCCGGACAAACCGCGGACGCGCTGCATGCAGCGGGCGTCGGGCGCGGCGACCGGGTGGCCATCGTGCTGCCCAACGGGCCGGACATGGCCACGGCCTTCGTCACCGTCGCGGGCGTGGCCACCACCTGCCCCCTCAACCCCGCCTACAAGGAAGACGAGTTTGCCTTTTACCTTGAGGATCTCAAGGCCAAGGCCATCATCCTGGCGGAGGGTGAAACCGGCCCCGCCTTTGCCGCCGCCACGGCGCAGGGGCTGGCGATCTTGCGTCTGGCCAGCGACCCCGATGCGCCCGCGGGCCGTTTCACGCTGCGGGCCGAAACCAGCGCGGGACAGGCCGACACATCCGCCCCCGGCCCCGATGACGTGGCACTGATCCTGCACACATCGGGGACCACGTCGCGGCCCAAGATCGTGCCTTTGCTGCAGTCCAACGTCGCCGCTTCGGCCAGGCATATCGGAACGTCGCTGATGCTGACGCCCAACGACCGCTGCATGAACGTGATGCCGCTGTTCCATATTCACGGGCTGATCGCGGCCGTCTCCGCCACGCTGGCGTCGGGCGGGTCGGTCTGGTGTGCGCCAGGCTTCGACGCGCTGAAATTCTTTGGCTGGATGGATGAGGCGCGGCCGAACTGGTACACCGCCGTCCCGACGATGCATCAGGCGATCTTGTCGCGCGCGCCGCGCAATGCCGACACGATCCGGAACGTGCCGCTGAGGTTCCTGCGTTCGTCCTCGGCCTCGCTGCCGGGGCCGGTCATGGAAACGCTGGCCGAAACCTTCGGCGCACCGGTGATCGAGGGCTACGGCATGACCGAAGCCGCCCACCAGATGGCGTCGAACCCGTTGCCGCCGGGCGCGCAGAAACCCGGTGCCGTGGGCATCGAGGCAGGGCCGTTGGTCCGTATCGCCCATGAGGTGGAAAACCGCCTGATGGATGGCGTGGGCGAGGTCGTGATCTCGGGCCCCAACGTGACCCCCGGATACGAGGGCAACCCCGAGGCCAATGCCAAGAATTTCTTCGAGGCGGACGGCCGGCGATGGTTCCGCACCGGCGATCAGGGGCAGTTCGACGCGGACGGTTACCTGACCCTTACCGGGCGGCTGAAAGAGATCATCAATCGCGGCGGCGAAAAGGTGTCGCCCCTCGAGGTCGATGGTGTCTTGTCCGCCCATCCCGCCATCGCGCAGGTGGTGACCTTTGCACTGCCACACCCGAAACTGGGGGAAGAGGTTGCCGCCGCCGCCGTCCTGAAAGACGGCGCCGAGGCCAGCGAGGCCGACATTCGCGCCTTTGCCGCAGACCGGCTGGCGGCGTTCAAGGTCCCGCGCAAGGTGGTGATCCTTGACGAGATCCCCAAAGGCGCCACCGGCAAGATGCAACGGATCGGGCTGGCCGAAAAGCTTGGGCTGACGGGCGACACCACATGAAGATCTGCATCTTCGGCGCAGGCGCCATCGGCGGTTTCATGGGCGTGAAACTCGCGCAGGCCGGGGCCGATGTCAGCCTCGTGGCACGAGGCCCGCACCTGGCGGCGATGCGCGAAAAAGGCCTGACCCTTGTTGAAGAAGGTCAGACCACCACCGTCGCGGTCACCGCGTCGGACGATCCAGCGGCTCTTGGTCCGCAGGATTACGTGATCGTGACGCTCAAGGCCCATTCGGTCCCGCCTGTCGTGGGCCGGATGCAGCCGTTGATCGGCGATCACACGACGATCGTTTCGGGGGTGAACGGCGTGCCGTGGTGGTATTTCCACAAGATCGGCGGCCCGCTGGAAGGCACGCGCCTGGCCAGTGTCGATCCTGGTGACGCGCAATGGAACGGCTTTGGGCCGGACCGGGTTTTGGGCTGCGTGGTCTACCCGGCCGCCGAAGTGCCGGAACCGGGCATTATCCACCACATCGAGGGCAACCGGTTTTCCCTTGGCGAACCCGATGGCTCCAAGTCCGACCGCGCGATGGCCCTGTCACAGGCTCTTGGCGCGGCGGGGCTGAAGGCCCCCGTCCGGCCAAGGCTGCGCGACGAGATCTGGGTCAAGCTGTGGGGGAACCTGTCGTTCAACCCGATCTCGGCGCTGACCCATGCCACGCTGGATGTGCTGTGCACCGATCCCGGCACCCGTGCCGTGGCGCGCGCCATGATGCTCGAGGCGCAGGCCATCGCCGAAGGTCTGGGGGTGAAATTCCCCGTCGACGTCGACCGCCGCATCGATGGTGGGGCCGCGGTGGGCGCGCACCGCACGTCGATGCTGCAGGATCTGGAGGCTGGGCGCCCGATGGAAATCGATGCGCTTTTGGGGTCGGTGCAGGAACTGGGACGGATCTCCGGCCATGCCACGCCCACGATCGATACCGTGCTGGCGCTGACGAAACTCAGGGGACGGGTGGCGGGGCTTTACGCCTGATCCGCCACCATCCTCGGCGCCTCACGTCCCCCGCACTGCCGCGATCACGGTCACTTCGACCAACAGGCTGTCACGCGCCAGGCGCGCCTCGCCGCAGGCGCGTGCAGGCGCATGACCTTCGGGCACCCAGGCGTCCCAGACCGCATTCATCTCGGCGAAATTCGACATATCCGACAGCCAGATGATGGCCTGAAGGATATGATCAGGCCCCGAACCCGCCTGTTCCAGCAAGGCTTCGACCTTGGCAAGGCAGCTTTCGGTCTGTTGGGTGACGCTGTCGCCTTCGCCAACCTGCCCGCTGAGATAGGCCACGCCATTGTGGATGACGATCTTGCTCATCCGCTGGCCGGTTTCGATCCTTTGGATCATGTCGCTGTCTCCTGTTCGGGTTGGGTCAGACGGTATAGTTCAGGCCAAGCCGCCCGCCGTCCACATAGATCGTCTCTCCGGTGATGTAGCTGGCTTTTTTCGAGCACAGGAAGGCCACCACATCCCCGATTTCGCGCGCCGTGCCAGCGCGGCCCAGCGGCGTGCGCGACATCGCCACGCGAAAGGCATCGGGGTTGGCATTCACGCCCGCCATCATCGCGGTATCGATGGATCCGGGGCCCACGGCATTGACGCGGATATTGTGTTTGGCCAGTGCGATGGCCCCCACCTTGGTGAGCTGCATCACCCCGCCCTTGGAGGCGCAATAGGCCGGGATCGCGGGAATGGCGAGTTGCGCGTTGATCGACGACATGTTCACGATCGCGCCCTCGATACCGGCGGCCACCATGATCCGCCCGGCCCGCTGCATGGCCAGGAACACGCCGCGCAGGTTGATGTCGATGACCCGGTCGAAGGTATCCAGATCATAGCTCAGGAAATCGCCCGGCATTGCCACGCCCGCATTGTTGACCAGCGCCGACAGGGGGCCATGGTCGGCCTCGACCTGATCGAACATGGCCGTGATCTGCGCCGGATCCCCCATGTCGCAGACGATGGCCGCCTCGGCGCCAAGGGTCTTGGCCGCCGCGGTCAGGACATCGGCGTTGATGTCGACCAGGACCACGCGCATGCCGTCTTCTTTCAAGGCCTCGGCGCAGGCATATCCGATCCCTTGCGCGCCGCCCGTCACCAGGGCCAGGGGTGCATCGCTCATGGTTCAATCCTCATCGTTTGCTTCGTAAATCTCGCGGGCCTGTTGTGCGGTGATGAACCCGGCCCTGACATCCGCCGCCACCGCCTCGCGGTCGCGATCCGCGGGCGGACCATAGCCGCCGCCGCCCGGAAGCGACAGGCGCAGGCGCTGACCACTGCGCACCAACTGGCGACCTTTCGATTTCAGCGGCGTGCCATCGGCGAGTTCCACCCGGCCCGGCGCGCCCATCTGCCCGCCCTCACGGCCACTGGCGGCGTTTTCCACCCGGTCGAACATGGCGTTGAAGTAGAAATCGTAACCGGACCGCGCCTCGATCTCGATGACCTGGCCAAGCCCGCCGCGCAGCGTGCCGGCGCCGCCCGACCCTTCGCGCAGATCCTTGCGCCAGACCGTGATCGGGCCGACATGTTCGGTGGCCTCCACGCTCATCGTCGACACGCCCGACGGAAACGCCGTGGCGGACAAGCCGTCAAGCGTGGGCCGCGCGCCCGTGCCGCCGGAGTTGAACATCAAGAGCTCGGCCCCTGGCAGACCGCTGCCCGGATCTGTCGCACGGGCCGAAATCTGGATGTTCCAAAGCGCCGATGCCCCCTCGGCAGGCACCACCCCCGGCAGCGCCTTGTGCAAGGCGCCCAGAACCACATCGGGCACCAGGTGCCCCAGGACGTGGCGCACCGATACCGGCGCGGGCCTGCGCGCGGCCAGGATGCAGCCTTCGGGCGCGGTGATC
>CAYWTM010000077.1:0-16158 GCA_964460185.1 uncultured Roseicyclus sp.
GGCCACCGTGCTGAACTATCTCCCCCGGGATACTGGTCCGATCCTTGACGCCGGGTGTGGCACCGGGCTTCAGATCGAACCGCTGCACCTGATGGGGTGGCGCGGGTTTACCGGCATCGACCTGTCGACCGGGATGATGGCCGTCGCCCGCGCCAAGGGACTTTACGACGATCTGCGCCGGGTGACCCTGGGAGAGGTGTTGCCGTTCGAGACCGGACATTTCGCGGCAACCTTGTCGTGCGGGACAATCACGCCGGGCCATGCCCCGATCGAGACCCTTGATGAACTGGTCCGCGTCACCCGCAAGGGGGGGCACCTGGTCTTTTCGTTGCGCCATGACGCGGGGCAGGATCCGACGTATCTGGCCTATCCACCCATGCTTGAGGCGATGGGTCGTATCCGCACGGTTCACCTGACGCCGGATTTTGCGACCATGCCCCTGGGAGAGCCCGATGTGCGCAACAAGATCCATGTCTGCCAGGTGTTGTAGCGCCCGGCCTGACCCATACGCCCTCAGGTGAAACCGCGTACCAGCGCAGCCACATCGACCTGGGCACCCAGGCGGGTGGCCAACAGGTACAGCCCCCCGATCTTGCGCTGCAAAAACAAGGTCTGGGGTGGCGGCAAATGCCATAGGTCCCGCTCGGACCCTATCTCCATACCGCGGGTGCGCATCCGATCTGCGAAATCGTTTCCCTTGAAATCAAACGGGTCTGGCGATCGCAGGATGGCAAAGCCCATTTCAGCCATGTCCAGGATCGTCGCCTGGTGGGGTTCGCTCAGCCCCGCGCGGATGAACCCGATACGTTCGAGAGCTGCCAGAATGCCGGCACGATCCCCCGCAAGGCCCGCCTGCAAGAGGTGTCGGTGATCCGCCGACATGGCCGTGGACATTTCACGCGTCGCACCGAAATCCAGCAGCACGATTTGCCCGGTTTCAGGTCGGAACCGATAATTGGCAAAGTTGGGATCCGTCTGCATCAATCGGAAATCGAACAATTCGCGCAAACACAACTCGATCAGGGCTGTCATGGCCGCATCCCGGACGCCGGGCGCTGCATCGGCCAGGGTCTCGATCGGCTCCGAGGGCTCGAAACTCATCGCAAGGGCGCGCGCATTGGTCCGCGTCGGATCAAGCTGCGGCACGACAAAGCGCGCATCCCCTGCCAGCAAATCCCCGAACCGCGCCAATGCCCGGCCCTCGCGGGCATAATCGGCCTCTTCATGCAGTTGCGCGCGCGCTTCGCGCATCAGCGGTTCGAGATCCAGTTCCCGCGGCCACAAACCGGACCAGCGGATCAGGGACGCGGCATTGTCCAGGTCGCTGTCGATCGCGTCGCGCACACCGGGATATTGCAGCTTGACCGCCAGCGCCGTGCCATCGGCTGACAACGCGCGGTGCACCTGACCAATCGATGCAGCGGCCAGGGGTCTTGTGTCGAACCCTTTGAACAAGCGACGGAAATCGGCGCCATACGCATCTTGTAGCACCTGTTTCAATTGCGCGGGCGGCATCACGTGCGCCTCGGACCTGAGGCGTGCGAGGATCACTTCCAGTTCGGGCGACAAGAAATCGCCGGCCTCCATCGACAGAAGCTGGCCGAGTTTCATGGCTGCCCCGCGCATTTCCGACAGCCGATCGGCCAGGCGCCCGATGGTGGCGGGTGTCAGCACCAGGTCCTTGAGCCGGGGCCGTTCACCGCGCGCAAGCGCCTGCGCGCCACCCATGGCGACACTACCGGCCAGGCCCGTGGCCAGGCCACCCATGCGACCCATCCGGGCCCATCTGCCCGAGGGTACGGCGCGCGAACGCAGATCGCCCGGTTCAGCCATCATGTGCCAAGGATGCGGTTTTCAGTGTCGCCAGTTCCAACATGGCGCACCACATAGGTCAGGGTTGCAACGCGGCGAGGGGCGCATGCCCGATCCAATCGTGAAAGACCGGTTCAATGGGCGGTTTTTTCACCCGGACCGTCCAAAGCCGCACCATCCCCCTCGTGCCGAGCCAGGCGCCCGCGCGGTGCCGGATCGCCGACCCTGCGCCCGGTGGGTATTTCGGAGCCTGCCATCCCGTGGAAAACGAACCGCCCCCGCCCCCCGCGTTTTGCCTGGTAAAGTGCCGTGTCGGCATCCACCAGCAGCTCGTCCAGACCGGGTCGCACCGCATAGGTTCCAGTGGCCGTGATGCCGATGCTGGCAGAGATCTCACAGCTGTGGTTCTCGAACGGGATCGGAACTTCTATCTCGCGGATTACACGGGCCGCGATCGCACCCAGATGGCCCGCATCCGTGCAGTCCCGGACCAGGATCAGGAATTCATCCCCACCGACCCGGCCCGCCATGTCGTCCTGGCGGGTCACGCTGCGAAGGACCCGCCCGACCCGTTCCAGAACCGCGTCGCCGGCCGCGTGGCCATGGGTGTCGTTGACCTGCTTGAACAGGTCCAGATCCACATGCAGGAGGCCGAAATCCTGCGTCGGGTCGCGCAGGCTTCGCAAGAGGTCGAGATCCATCGCGCGGCGGTTGGCAAGGCCCGTCAGGGCATCGGTCATGGCCTGGGTTTCAGCCGCGGCACGAGCGGCTTCCAGCCGTTGTGACAGATGGCGCGACAGGCGCATGGTCGATCGGTTGGCCTCATTGAGGTACAACAGCTCAAGCGTCTGATCGCACGGGGAAAAATCGCTCAACGTGAGGTCGAATTGAGTGACCCCCCGGGCAAAGGACAGCCCCAGGGAAATATCCATGATCACGCCCGCCCCTTCCGGCAGGCCGGTCAGCGTTCCGCGCAATGGCAGATCTGGCGCTTGCTTCAGCACAAGACCCAGACGCCGCCCTTCCAACCGCATCAGGGCCTGAACGCCGCGCACACGCACCGGACGCCGAAGCTCGAGCACGGAAAACGCAGGCTTTCCGGTCAATTCGCCCTGTCCCGCCATCTTGGTCAGCGTTGGCCCCGCCTGTACGATGCGACCATCCAGATCGACCCAGACATGCATCGGCATCAGGGTATCAAGTGCCCCGCCCGACAGGCCGATCACACGGTTCAGGTTCGGCAACAGGCCCGTCATGTCTGCGCCTGCCCCAGATCGAACCGGCGCCCGGCGGAGTGTTTCGTGTCCAGAAGCTGTACGAGCAGGCATTCCTCCTGCCCCTCGATGCCATCGAGTGTCAGGAAGGCCAGCGCACCATAATCATCTGCCATCGCCCGAAGGCATCCCAGAAGGATCGGACCGATCCCAGGCAAGACCCAGGTGGCGCGGATGCGAAAGCCGGAACCATCCTGCGGCTCCACCACGATGGAGGGCATGTCCAGGTCCGGCATCGCCAGCCTGCCCCGATCGCCCACTTCTTCGAGAGAATACAGGAAATCCAGAAAGGTAGGCCCGGAAAACCGCAACAACCGACGCAACGGTTCAAGATCATCGTGGGTCACCAGCCATGTGCCCAGATCTTCGAGCAATACGTTCGGATGTTTCTGCAGCACACCGCACGCGGCCTGAAAGCACTGCATGGTCAACGCATCGGGATAATCGAGCATCGCCTCGAAATCCTCGACCGGCAGCATCGCCTGACTTCTTACCGATGCCCAGGCGTCTGCCCCGTAAGTCGTCGTGACAAAGCCCTGTAGGGCCCGGTTGACCATGCCATGCATCGCCTGCCTCTCAATTCGGCCCGTCAATCGCACGGGCGGCTGAAGACAGGACCTAGATCACAGACGTAAACAAAACCTTTCGCGTTTGTGAGGGTTTCAAGGCCTTCATGCGTCAGAAATCGGTCGGCGCGCCGCCCTCGAGTTTGCGGCGGGTCACGAAGTCCTGCAATTCCTCGCGGATCGCTTCATCCATCGGCGGGGCCTCGAATTCGTTGAGGATCTCCTTGAAGATCCTGTGCGCCCGTTCGGCCGTCCAGACCGAGCCATCCAGCTGCCATGCCTCGAAATTCCGCCAATCCGACAAGAACGGGCCGTAGAACGCTTCCTGGTAGCGTTCCTGGGTGTGATCGCAGCCAAAGAAATGCCCACCCGGACCAACCTCTGCAATCGCGTCGATGGCCAGATCATCTTCCGTCGTGCCCAGGATCTGGGGCTCGAAATATCGCTGGAACTGCTGCAACACCTCGCAATCCATGATGAATTTCTCCGGCGATGCGATCAGGCCGCCTTCCAGCCAACCGGCGGCATGATAAACCATGTTGGTGCCGGACTGGACCGCGGCCCACAGGCTGGCGGTGGTTTCCCACATGGCCTGCCCGTCGGGCACGTTGGCCGCACACACACCCGAAGACCGCATCGGCAACCCGTAGAACCGCGCCATCTGGCCGGTGATCTGGGTCGCACGGATATATTCCGGGGTTCCGAACGCGGGCGCGCCGGACTTCATGTCGACATTCGACGTAAAGGTGCCGATCGCCACGGGACAGCCCGGGGCGATGTATTGCAGCAGGGCGATCGCGGCCAACCCCTCGGCAAGGCTCAGCATCACCGCGCCCGAGATCGTCACCGGCGCCATCGCGCCTGCCAGGGTGAAGGGCGTGACCACCACGGGCTGTCCGCGGCGCGCCAGCCGCATCGCACCATCGAGCATCGGCCAGTCATGCTTAAGCGGGCTGACCGAGTTGATATTGGTGTACATGCGCGGGGTCTCGTCGAATTCCGCGTGGGTCAAACCACCAGCGATGCGCACCATTTCCATCACGTCTTCCACCCGCTCGGTGCCAAGGGAATAGGCATGGGACACCTTGTCGGTCAGCGTCAGCTTTTCATAAAGGCAATCGAGGTGCCGCACGCTGGCATGGATATCGATGGGTTCCACCGGGTACCCGCCCGCGAAGTGAATGCAGTTGAAATACTGCGTCAGCTTCATGAATTCCTTGTAGGTCTCGAAATCGCCCGAACGTTTTCCGCGCTCAAGATCCCACGCGTTGGGCGGCGAAGACACATTGCCGAACACCATGTACTTGCCGCCAATGGTGATCGCCTTTTCGACATTGCGCGGCACGATCGTGAACTGGGCCGGGGCGCGCGCGACCATCTCTTCGACAAAGGCGCGATCCATCCGGACGTTTTCGCCTTCGACGATGCAGCCCGCCTCTTTCAGATACCGGACGGCCTCTTCGTTCAGGAACTCGATACCGATGTTTTCCAACACCCGCATGGCCCCGTCATGGATGGCCGCGACCCCCTCTTCGCCCAGGGGTTCGGTGGGGCGATCGATATTGACCGGCACGCGCCAGGGCGTCTGTTCGATCACATGGGCCGAGGCGCGGGCGACGTTCGCGCTGCGCCCGCCTGCACGGCGGCGGCGTTGGGGTGTGGCGTCATTCATGGTACCGGCCCTTTGCATTGCGGGCCCGACGCCATGTGCGTGACGATAACGCTAAGCGGGGCCCTTGGTGTCGCGGTCCATCCTCGTTGATAGACCCCCGGACGGTTTTCCCGTTCCCGACGCCTCGCGTCGCTTTTTCACCGTGGCTTGCAACCCGACACTCATGATCGCCGTTCCGGCAGGCCACCCCGATCATCAAGCCAGCCCGTCAAATGGCCGATATGGGGCAGCACGACATCGGCCAGGGGCGCCAGTTCGACCTCGGGCGTCAGGCCGTTCAGAACTGCAACGGTGCGCATTCCCGCGCCGCGCCCCGCATCCAGATCGTGGCGGCTGTCCCCCACCATGATGACAGTGGCCGGATCCAGGCCCATCGCTTCGGCAAAACCAAGACACATGCCCGGCGCGGGTTTCGCCCCATGGCCCGAATCGTACCCCGCCACGTAGGCAAAGCGATCCACGACGCCGGCGCGCGTCAGCTGAGCGCGGGCCGAAACCTCGGCATCATTGGTCGCCACCCCCAGAAGCAGACCGCGCGAGGCGAGACCGTCAAGCAAGGGCAGCAGGGGCACGATCGGGTGCATCACGTTGCCAACCGCAGCACCGGCGATCCGGCGCGCCAACACGCCGGGATCGGCCTCGCCCAGAACGGGGGCCAGCGCCAAGGCCTGGTCCTGCACCGATCCCGCGATCGAAAGGCTGCCCGCGCGGAACCGCCCAAGGGTCAGGTCATACCCCAGGCACTCGGCCACGTCTGCCGCGTCGGCCCCGTAATCGCCCGCCACGTCCGAGATCAGGCGCGCGGCCCAGCTGCTCCAGCTGCGATGGAAATCGAACAAGGTGCCATCCTTGTCGAACAAGACGGCCGTGATGGTGGTGTTCAAGATCTATTCCTTTGTGTTCGATCGGCTTTCTGACGCGAAAACTGACTTTTGGACAAGATGACTTGGCCCCAAAATGGCAGTAGTTTTCTGCCTTACAATGAAAAAGCAACACCGCGATCCTGCCCCTTGTTCGGGGATAGCCGTAGTGGCCGTTCACGTGATGCGCGGCGCATCGCTCATGTCCAGTTCGGCAGATCACCACCCGGCAGGAACGCCCGGATGCGGATCAGATCCTCGGGCGCCCAGCCCAGCGCGGCCGCGCAATCCACGACCCATGCGTCATCCATCATCAGGAAATCGAGGACGGAGGCCAGGAACTCGGCTTCTCCGGCGCGCGCGCGCAAATCGGCCTCGGACGCGCCCGTGGTGCCCAGAAAGACCGGAAACAGCTCTTCCTGGGAGGCCAGCCATGCCAGGGCCTGCAATGCGCGGGTTTCTGCAAATTCTTGCTGCATCCACAAGACCTCGTTCCGGGTTAAAGGGTTTGTTAACCATTGCGCGCCACAACACCCCTATAGCCATGCCGATCGCGAAGTCGAGCCGGGCAGCCGAGCAATTTGGTAAGAGGCGCACATGACAGGGAGAATTCTGGTCGTAGACGATGTCGCCACGAACCGAATCGTCATGAAGGTGAAGCTGACATCTGCCTGCTACACCGTCGACCAGGCGGATTGCGGCGCCGCGGCCCTGGCCGCCGCCCGCGACAACCAGCCCGATCTGATCTTGCTGGATCTGGTCATGCCGGACATGTCGGGCCACGAGGTGCTGCGCCGGCTCAAGGCGGATCCTGTCACATCCCATATTCCGATCATCCTGATCACGGCGCTCAGTGACCGCACGGCCAAGATGGAAGGCCTGCAGGCCGGGGCCGATGATTTCCTGACCAAGCCCGTGGACGAAGTCACGCTGCTGGCGCGCGTCCGGTCGCTCTTGCGCGCGCAGGAGACCGCGCGCGAGCTGCGTGAAAGCGGGGAACCCGCCCTCGGATTTGCAGAATCCGCCAGACCGTTCGACGGGCGCGAAAAACCCGACATCATCGCGCTGGTGGCCAGCGGGCCGAAAGGGGCGATGATGTGGAAGACGGCGCTGGACGACCGCATGGGCGGTCAGGTGTGCATCCTGCCGCGCGATGCGGCGTTGTCGGGGTTTGCCGGGGCCGATGGCGAGAGTCCCGATGTCTTCGTGATCGATGCGGATCTGGCGCACAGGAACGATGGGCTGAGGCTCTTGTCCGACCTGCGGTCGCGCCCCGGCACCCGGCACGCGGCCATTGTGATGATCTTGCCACAAGGGGAAAGCGAGCGTGCCGCGATTGCGCTGGATCTGGGCGCGTCAGATATTCTCTACGATCCGTTCGACGCGGAAGAGCTGGCAATCCGGATCCGCACGCAACTGGGCCGCAAGCGACAAGCGGACCTCCTCAGGGCTTCGGCGCGGGCCGGTATGGAAATGGCCGTGACCGACAGCCTGACGGGGCTGCATAATCGCCGCTATGCGATGTTCGAACTGGACCGCATCCTGACCAGGCCGGGGCGCGGGGTCGCGGTGATGATGCTGGATCTGGATCACTTCAAGCAGATCAACGACAGTCACGGCCATTCGGTCGGTGACGAGGTCTTGCGCCATGTCGCGCGCCGATTGCAGGCGCAACTCAGGAGTGGCGATCTGTTGGCGCGTATCGGGGGAGAGGAATTCCTTGTCGCCCTGCCCGATACGGATCGCAGCTCGGCGCTGGACTGTGCCGAGCGTTTGCGTGCGGCTGTGTCCGGAGAACCCGTCAAGCTCTCCGGCGATACGCCCCCCCTGTCGGTCACCCTGAGTGTCGGATTGACCCTGACACGCAGCGGCGGACAGGCCGCGGACAGCGCACAAAGCCTGATCGAACGCGCGGATGGCGCGTTGTACGGCGCCAAGGCGGAAGGTCGCGATCAGGTGACGATGGCGCCCCGCCCGGCTGCATAGGGCGTCAGGGCCATACGCCCTTACGGCCGATCGCCGCCTCTGCCGTTCACACGCCGCAGCACGCGCCCCAATCGGTCCGCAAGATCGGCACGCGCCCGGGCGTCCATCGACTCGATCTGATCCAGCAAGGCATCATGTCCAAACGCCTGAAGGTCCCGCGCCGCATTGCGCGACCGCGCCATCGCGGCTTCGGCCATAGGGCGGTCGAACGGGTCGGCTCGCAGCGCGGTTTGCAAGGCCACAAGGCTTTGCCCGATTGCCTGCCGATCCGACCGCGTCGCGCGGCCGTCGATCCGGCCCCGCATCTCGGCCCGGTCTTCGCGCGTCAGGGCCAGTGCAAAAGGCCCCAAACCAAGCGCGCGCAATGCCGGCTGATCATCGCCGCGCGGCCCCGCGCCCAACACCGCACCAGCCACAAGTCCGGCAATCATGAGGTTCAGCGCCAGCGAGCACGCCAGCGCAATCTTCAACCCGCGACCGGTCTTTTGGGGCGGTTTTTGGATCGGCCCCGTGGACCCTGCATCAGACATCGCCCGCCTCCACCCAAAGTGTTCCGATATCGGGGGTCGCGCCGACCTCGCCGGACAGCGACCAGATCTGCCCACCCGACAGGGTATCGATCATGTCCGGTGCGTAGAACCCAAGCACGAGCCCGGTGACGCCCGCAAGCGTGACGCCCGAGACTGCCGGCCAACCGCCCATCGCATCCACAAGACCCGCAAACCAGCCGCCGCCATCGACCGTCCCGGCCGACCCGCCCGAAACAGGCCGCGACTGTGCCGCGTGCGCCAGACCGGCCTGAACGGACGCGGCATCCGCCAGAACACGCGCCTTCAGGTCATCGGACGGATCCGTGCCGTCCCGCGCGTCCGCAAACAACGCCTCCAGCATTTTGTCATTTGGCTCAGTCACCATAACCCAGCGCCTCCTTCTGGCCTGCAAGCGCCCTTGCAAGCGCCCTTTTCCCACGCGCGGTCAGACTTTCGACCGCTTCGACACCCAGATCCAGCACCATCGCGATTTCCGGGTTGCTCAACCCTTCGATATGGCGGAGCACCACCGCCTGTCGCTGGCGTTCGGGCAAGTCCGCCAACGCGCGGTCCAGCGCCGCGATACGGTCTGCGTGCACCAAGCGCGCCTCGACCCCCGGTGCCGCATCTGCCGCCATGTCGGGATCATCCAACGGCTCTGACCGGCCCCGGCGTCGCAAACGATCCACGCACAGATTGGCCACGACACGGTAAAGCCAGGTCGCGGGCGCCGCTGCGCCATCCTGCCGCCAATCGCGGGCCGCTTTCCATAATCGCATCATCGCCTCCTGCGCTACATCCTCGGCCTCGGCCCGATCGCCCAGCACACGGGCGGCATGGTTGAGCGCCCGTGGCAACAGTCGCCCCGTCAAAACGCGCGCGGCCCCCCGATCGCCATTGGCGAAGAGGACCATCAGCGCGCCATCTTCGAGCGCATCCAGTTCTGGGACTTCGCCGGACATGGCTTTCCTTAACGTGGGCGAGGCCGCCCGCAAAGGGCCGCGCGCGGTCCGGGGGCAACCCGCGCGCGGCCTTCAGGATCACCCGCGATTGCGGCCCTCACCGTGGCGACCGCCACGGCGTTCCATGAACTGGGCGACAGCCGCATCGAACTCGGCCTCGGTCACCTGGCCGTCGCCATCAGCGTCGAACCGGTCGAACATCCGTTCCGGGTTCGGACCACGCCGATCCGACCGAACCGCCGCGAATTCGTCTTGCGTCAGTTCGCCATCTCCGTTGGCATCGGCGCGTTCCAGCATGCGGTCCACACCACGGGCCATCCGATCCGCGCCCTGCGCCAGCAACTCGTCGCGGCTGAGCGCGCCGTTGGCATCGGCATCGGCCGTGGCGAACCGACCATCACGATGCGCCGTGATCTCTTCCAGGGTCACCGAGCCATCACCGTTCAGATCAAGGTCCGCAAAGACCATCTGTGGCCCGCGCTCGGCCCGCGCGCCGCGCTCACCATGACCTTGCGCCAGGATCGGGGTGGCAAGCGCCAGCGGTATCATCGCACCAAGAAGGGCTGCTTTCATCATCGACATCTTGTCTCTCCTTTGTTTCGGGGCTGTCTGATGGGTCACACGCCCGGCGCGCAGGTTTCCGTCGCCGATCGGCAAACTTTTTTCGACCGGGCGCGGCGTTCAGTCTCTGGACGCGGGCGATCCGGCAGCGCATCTAAAGGACATGTTGCATGATGATCCCGCCCTTCGTCCCGAATTCACCCCCGCCGCGCCCGAACGTCCGGCCTGGCCCGCGATCCGGCGCGGGTTGACCCGCAATTGCCCGAATTGCGGTCAGGGCCATTTGTTCCAGGGGTATCTGACGCTGCGTGCGACCTGTCCCCGGTGCGGCGAAGACCTGAGCCACGCGCGCGCCGATGATGGGCCGGCCTATCTGTCGATCCTGTTGACGGCCAAGGTGATGGGCACCCTGCAGCTGATGGTTTATCAGGCCTGGCAACCGAGCCCGTGGCTCTTGGCGTTGACGTTTTCCGTGGGCGTGGTCGCCATGGCGCTGTTCTTGCTGCCCCGGTTCAAGGGAATGATCGTGGGGATCCAATGGGCCAAGCGGATGCACGGGTTTTGACCGACAAATCGGCCCTCCGGGATGCCGCGACGGTGATCGTGCTGCGCGATGCCGCCACACGCCCGCGCGTCTTGATGGGACAGCGTGGCAAAGGGGCCGCTTTCATGCCCTCGAAATTCGTGTTCCCGGGCGGCGCCGTCGATGCGGTCGATGCCACCATTCCGCTGGCCAGCCCGCCTGCCGCCGCAAAGGCGTTGTCGGCTCAGTCGGCCCGCCCCCCCGAGGCGCTGGTGGCCGCCGCGACTCGTGAACTGTGGGAGGAAACGGGGCTCTTGCTTGGTGCGCCCGACCCACGCGCAACTCAAATCGAAGCGCCAAGAGGCTGGCGCGGGTACCTGGGAACCGGGCACCTGCCCGATGGCGGGGGCGCGCGGTTCGTGTTTCGCGCCATCACCCCGCCGGGGCGGCCCCGTCGATTTGACGCGCGGTTCTTTCTGGTGGCCGCTGACGATCTGCGGTGCGACCCGGATGATTTCTCCCGCGCGGAAGATGAACTGAGCCACCTGCAATGGGTACATCTCGATGATGCCCGGCGCTTCGACATGCCCTTCATCACCGAGGTCGTTCTGGCAGAGCTGACCGCGCAGCTGTCAGGCGCAGCGCATCCCGGCGTGCCCTTTTTCGACAACCGGGACAATGTCAGCCGCTTCTCCCGGCTTTGACGGTCTGCCTCAGGGCAGGCCGAACAGGCGGGCCCCCAGGGTCAGCCAAAGCGGCATGATGGCAAACGCCAACAGGGTCTGGACGGTGATCATCGCGGCCATCAACGGCGCGTTGCCACCCAGTTGGCGGGCCAGGGTATAGGCCGCAACCCCGACCGGCAGCGCGCCGTAGATCAACGCTACCTGTGCCGTCAGGGGCGGCAGATCCAGCGCCAGCGCTGCACCTATGACAACGGCGGGAAACACCACCAGCTTGCCGATGCCGGCAAGCGCCATGGGCAGCAGTTCGGTTCCCAGACCCTTGAGCGTCAGGCTTGCCCCGACGCATAGCAGCATGATGGGCAACGCCGCCTGCCCCAGGATGTCCAGCGTGTCCTGCAAGACAGGAATTGGCGCAAGCCCCACGCGATTGATGATCGCGCCGGCAAGAATGGCAAGGATCAGCGGGTTGGTCGCAAGGTTCCTGACCGCGCCCCACAGCATGTTCGCGCCCGGCCTACGCGAGAGGACGGCAAAGATCGCCACCACCGTCAGATTGACCACCGGCACGAGGACCGCACCACCCAGAACCGCAAGTTGCAGGCCGGGGCTCATGTACAGCGCCTCGGCCACGGCCAGCGCGACGAAGGTGTTGAACCGCCCTGCCCCCTGTATGATCGAGGTCGCCACCGGCATGTCGCGGCCCAAGGCCAACGCGCTGACTAGTCCGAAACCTGTCGCCACCGCAAAGCCCGCGTACAGCGTGGCCGCAAACGGGATCAGATCGGGGTCCGACAGGTCCGCCTCGGATATGCGCACGAAGAACAGCGCGGGCATCAGCACGAAATAGACCAGCCGGTCGTTCAGGATCCAGAATTCATCGGACGGGATGCCGCCCCGGCGCAAGGCATAGCCGGTGCAGATCAGCAAGAAGACCGGAGCCAGCGACAGCGCGATCATGCTCATGACAGGCTTCCCACGATGATGATGCCCAGCGACGCCAGGATCAGCGCGATACCCGCAAGTTCCTTGGGCGAGGATTTTTCGCGCAACCAGAAGACCGAGAACAGGAAGGTAAAGACCAGTTCCACCTGTCCCACCGCCTTGACGTAAGCCGCCGTCTGCAGCGCGAAGGCGGTGAACCAACCCAGCGATCCCAGCATGGAGGTTACGCCCGTGGCCGCCGAGACCCGCCAGGCCGCGAAGACCAGGGATATCTGCCCGCGCTCGCGGCGGTACAGCCATGCCCCCAGTATCAGCGTCTGGGTCGAGGTTGCCGCAAACAGCGCCGTGGCCGCGCGCAAGATCTCGTCGCCGCCCTCCAGCGACAGGGTGGCGCCACGGTAGCACACCGCCGACACTCCGAACAAAAACCCCGAGGCAAGCCCGTAGCCCGACGCCACGTTGAACACGCGCGCCGTCCACGGCAGGGCGGTGTCCGTCCTGGGCGGATCGGACAGCAGCACCACACCGACGAACCCGACCGCGATGGCGGCCAGAACGGGGGTGGATACGGCCTCTTGCAGGACGATCAGGCCGATGAATGCGGTCAGGATGACCTCGGTCTTGATCAGGGTCATGCCGACGGCGAAGTTGCGATGGGCGAACAACGCCACCACGCTTGCCGTGGCCAGCATTTGTGCCATGGCACCGGTGACCACGTAGCCCCAGAAGGCTGGTGTTGTGCCGGGCAGGCTCTGGCCCGTGATCGCGATCCAGGCCCCGAGCGCCAGCGCCACGAACGGCGTGGCAAAGGCAAAACGGGCCCATGTCGCACCCCCGGTCGACAGCGTGGTGATCTTCAGATGCCGTTGCAGCAAGAACCGCAGGTTCTGCATGAAGGCGGCAAAGACGCTGGCGATGATCCACAAAGGCATGCAGGCTTCATCGCCCTCATGCCGGGGACCTGCAATCTATTTCTGCGGGTACAGCGGATGCGGCACCGGATCCTTGGCGCGCAGGAAATGCTGGCGAAAGATCTGGGCGTAGCTGGCGTACCGGTAGCCGTCATTGCGGGCGAGGTATTTCTCGCGGTTGTTGAAGTATATCCTGGGCAGGCGGTACCAGGGCAGTTTCGGATGCATGTGATGGACCACATGCAGGTTGTTGTTGAGAAACAGGAAGGCGAGCAGCCCGCGATCCTCGATGATCACGGTGCGGCCGCGGGCGCGTTCATGGGCCTGGTGCTCGAGGAAGGTGCGGATCTTCAGGACCGACAGACCGCCGTAACAGGCCAGCAGGTAAGCCCAGACCGACAATGGCGAGGCCCAGACCAGGGCCAGGATCGCCAGGGTCGGCGGCACATGCCACAGCCATCCTGCAAGCACGCTGCGATCGCCTGCACGGATCAGGCGCAGGTCATCGGCGATGAAGGCCACCTGTCCGACCGCCGGGCCGATCGACATCCGACCCAGGAGCGTGTTGTTGACCTTCAGGACCGCGCGCGTCACCGATGACAGCCGCGCCCACCTGGCGGGATCGAGGTAATTCGATTCCGGATCTTCGTAGGGATCGGTCAGCGTCGCATCCATGTGATGCGCCAGATGGGTGTCGCGGAACCGCAGATACGGAATGGCAAGGTTCAACGATGGAAAGACCAGAACCTCCCCCAGTCGGCGTTCCTGGAAGGGATGTCCGTGGATGACTTCGTGCTGCAGCGAGGACTGCAGCGCGATGACCGGGATAAGCGCCAGGATCGCAAGCGCGGGGTGGACATGGGGAAGGACAAAAACCGCCAGACCAAAAACCCCGTAACACACAAAGATCAAGGTGAGTGTTGGCCATTCGACCCGCATTCGGTTCCCCGTTTGGACCGGCCGTACACAAACCCGGCCTCTGTGATCACTGATAGGTGACCTTGCCAAAGCCAGGCAGTCGGGATTTTATCCACTTTCACTCAACATCGTGGTATATATTAAACGATGATGCATTTTCCCGACAAACGCGCCGTGGCCGCCACCTTTCGGGAGCGCCTGTCGGCGGCTCTTGTCACGTCCGGTCTGAGCCGGGCGGGTTTTGCCCGTGCCGTCGGGGTGGATCGGTCCTCGGTCACGCAAATGCTGGCCGAGGGCGAGCTGCGCATGCCGGGGGGCCATGTGATCGCGGCCGCGGCCCAGGCGCTGGATGTGTCTGCCGACTGGCTATTGGGACTGACGGACCGGCCGGAACAGGCGGGGGCCTTGCTGAAATCATCGCTGTCGATTTCGGAAACAGGACGTGCCACCGGGCTCGACGATCAGATATTTGCCTGGCACCGGGAGGCCGAGGGCTACAAGATCCGGCATGTGCCCGCGACCTTGCCGGACATCCTGAAGACCAACGCCATTTTGAAATGGGAATACGCGCCCCTGACCCATCGGCGCCCGGACGAAGCCATCGATGCCGCCGCCGAACGGCTTGATTGGTTGCGGTTGACGCAAAGCGATTACGAGATGGCCATGGCAGTCCACGAACTGGAAAGCTTTGCCCGCGGGGAAGGATATTACGCAGGCCTCGAAGCGTCGCACCGCCGCGAACAACTCGACTGGCTGATCGAGATCTATGACCAGTTCTATCCGTCCCTGCGGATCTTCCTGTTCGATGCGCGGCAGGTCTATTCCTCGCCCATAACCGTCTTCGGACCCCTGATGGCGGTGATCTACATGGGGCGCCACTACATCGCGTTCCGGGACCGGGACAGGGTCAAGACCGTCACGCAGCATTTCGACTGGCTGGTACGCGAGGCGACGATTTCGGCGCGCGACATACCGGGCTACCTCGAAGGGTTGCGCGCGCAGGTGAGGTAGGAGGTTCGGCCCGCTGCGCAGGCCGACCCGCCGGGGGTTTCACCCCCGGACCCCCAGGATATTTCCGAAACAGAGAAAGGATCAGGTCCTTTGGCCGACATGGCGGCCGAGGCCATCGGGGTCGGGCAGCGCGGCGTGCGCGGCTTGCGCGCGGGTGAACCAGGCGCCCACATCGGCGCGCGGCGCGGCCGAGCGGCGGCTGGCCAGATCCACATGCAACAGCAGTTGTTCACCGGTGGCGCAAAGCCGCTCGCCGACCCGCAACTCATGCCAGAGATGAAGCTTTTTGCCGCCGCCTTGCAAGACGCGGGTGGTGACGGAAATGGTGTCGCCGATGTTGACCTCGTCAATGTGGCGGATGTGGGTTTCTACCGTGAAGACCGAATGGCCCTGATCAACGCAGGCCGCATCCATACCGGCCCACAGCAAGATCCTGTCCGTCGCCTCGGAGAAGGCGGTCAGGTAATGGGATTCGTTCATATGGCCGTTGTAGTCGACCCAGGTTCCCGGCACCTGGCGGAACATGGTTCGGGGCGGCGTGGGCAGATCGGGGTTTGGCGCCGGGGGAGCGATCGTGGCCTCGTGCTCGGACAGGACGGCACCCGCCCCTGCGCCCCGTGCCTTCAGGCCCCGCATGATCGCCACCAGATTGCCGTCGCGTGCGGCTTCGAGCTGTGCGATGGAGCGTGCGCCGGAT
Organism: uncultured Roseicyclus sp.; assembly: GCA_964460185.1. Taxonomy (GTDB): domain Bacteria; phylum Pseudomonadota; class Alphaproteobacteria; order Rhodobacterales; family Rhodobacteraceae; genus JAVJPJ01. Next base: position 15,912 of record CAYWTM010000077.1, read on the forward strand.
TGTGCGTCGGACTGGCTGGCAATCATGTCCACCAGCGCATCGTCCAGATCGGGGACATCCATCAGCTTGGTCCATGGCCATTGCAGGGCCGGGCCGAACTGGTGCAGGAAATGCGCCATGCCGCCATTTCCGCCTGCGATGCGGTAGGTTTCGAACAGGCCCATCTGGGCCCATCTGAGACCAAAGCCCATCCGGATCGCATCGTCGATTTCGGCGGTCGTGGCGACGCCGTCCTTGATCAGCCACA
>CAYWTM010000078.1:0-16020 GCA_964460185.1 uncultured Roseicyclus sp.
GACGGGGTTGTACGGCTGGCGACATGGGTCACCGGACCGGACGGCGTGCTGGCCGAAGGGGAGGCGCGCGTGATCGCGCCCGATGCCGCGCGCACGTTCGATGCCAGCGACGTGCCGGGGCTCACGGTGCAGTCGCATGTGCATTTCGACGCGTTGCTGGCACGCGCCGCGCCGCTGCCGCCGCTGCCCACGGCCGTAGTCTGCCCCGAAAGCGCGGATGCCTTGAACGGGGCAATGCTTGCGCGTGACCATACCTTGATCGCGCCGCTCTTCGTGGGATCGGCCGCGCGCATCGCCGAGGCCGCGGCCGAGGCCGGCGCGGACATCTCGGGGATCGAGATCATCGATGTGCCCGATCAACGCGCGGCCGGCTTGCGCGCGGTCGCGCTGATCCACGAGGGGCGCGCGGCCGCGCTGATGAAGGGACACATGCACACCGATCAGTTGCTGCATGCGATCCTCAAGAAAGACGGCGGGCTCAGGACCAATCGCAGGCTCAGCCATGTCTTCGTGATGGATGTGCCCGGTCTGGATCACCTGTTGTTCGTGACCGATGCCGCGATCAATATCGCGCCCGATCTCGACGCGAAGGTGTCGATCACCCAAAACGCCATCGACCTGGCGCGCGCGCTGGGTGTGGCGCAGCCCAAGGCCGGCATCTTGTCGGCGGTGGAAACGGTCACGCCCTCGATCCCGTCGACGCTGGATGCGGCGATCTTGTCGAAGATGGCCGACCGGGGGCAGATCACCGGCGGGCTGGTGGATGGGCCCCTGGCGATGGACAATGCCGTCGATCTCGACGCGGCGCGCACCAAGGGGCTGACCGGGCTGGTGGCGGGGCATGCCGATATCCTTGTGGTGCCGAACCTCGAGGCGGGCAACATGATCGCAAAGGAGCTGACCTTTCTGGCCCATGCCGAGGCGGCTGGGATCGTCATGGGGGCACAGGTGCCGGTCATTCTCAACAGCCGCGCCGATGACGACAAGGCGCGGCTGGCCTCGTGCGCGGTGGCGGCGCTTTACGCGGACAGCCTGAGATGAGCCTTGTCCTGACCCTGAATGCCGGGTCCAGTTCGATCAAGTTCGGCCTCTACGCGGCCACGCCCGAGCCCCGTCAGGAGGCGCGCGGACAGGTCGACGCCCTTGGGTCCGATGCGACGTTGATCGTGGAGGTCGGCGGCCGATCCACCCGCAAGCCGATCGGCGCGGCCGATCATGGCACCGGGCTTTCGGCGCTGATCCGCGCGCTGGCGCCCCTGACCGGGGGGCAATCGATCGCGGCGGTGGGCCACAGGTTGGTGCATGGTGGCCCGGATCTGGACAGGCCGCAGATACTGGATGACGACCTGCTTCACCGGCTCGATGCGCTCAGCCCGCTGGCGCCGTTGCATCAACCGCACAACCTGATGGGCGTGCGCGCGGCGATGCAGGCTTTTCCGGACGCGCTGCAGGTCGGGTGTTTCGACACCGCCTTTCACCGTGGCCGCCCGTTTGTCCACGACGCCTACGCGCTGCCACGGCGGTACTACGACGAAGGCATCCGCCGCTACGGGTTTCACGGGTTGAGCTACGATTACATCGCAGGCCTGCTGGCGAAGGATCATCCCGAGATCGCGAAAGGCAGGGTCATCGTGGCCCATCTGGGCAATGGCGCATCGCTTTGCGCGATGCAGGCGGGCCGGTCGGTGGCGTGCAGCATGGGGTTTTCGCCGCTCGATGGCATGCCCATGGGCACACGGTCGGGGCGGCTGGACCCGGGTATACCTCTCTACCTGATGGCGCAGGGCATGACGGCGCCGGACCTGGAGCGGCTGCTGTACCGCGACAGCGGCCTCAGGGGATTGTCCGGCATGTCGCACGACATGCGGGAACTGCTGGCCAGCGACGCCCCCGAAGCGGGCGAGGCCGTGACCTATTACTGCGCAAGGCTGGCCGAGGAAATCGGGGCGCAGGCCGCAACCCTTGGTGGCCTCGACGCGCTGGTCTTTACCGGTGGCGTGGGCCAACACGCGGCCCCGATCCGGGCCATGGCGCTGGAGCGCATGGGGTTTGTGGGCCTTTCGGTCGATGCCAAGGCCAATGCCGCCAACGCCATGACGATCCATTCGGGCCGGGTGCCGATCCTGGTGATCCCCACCGATGAGGAACGCGTCATCGCGCGGGCGACCGTGGACGCCCTGCACGACACCCCTTGACGATAAGCGGCAGACGCCACAAGAAATTCGCATGCGCATTCTTCTTGTCCTCATCGCTGTCAGTGCCGCCGCCATCGTGGGGGCGGCGTTCTATTTCCGGATGGCGCCGATGCCGCCGGATGTCTGGCACGTGGACCCCGATGTGGCCGCACTGCCCACCACGCCCAATTATGAATTGCTGGTGGAAGAGGACGCGCCGCGCCTGCCCGGCACGCCTGAACAGGTCGCTGTCGCGCTGGATATCGTGGCCACGTCCGAGGGGGCCGTCCTGATCGCGGGATCGCCGGCCGAAGGGTTCATGACCTATGTCGCCCGCAGCCGGTTTTTCGGGTTTCCCGATGCCATTTCGATGCGCCTGCATGCCGAGGGCGAGGACACCCGCGTCGACATCTTTTCGCGGTCTCGCTTTGGCCAATCGGACCTGGGCGTGAATGCCGCGCGGGTCGAGCGCTGGATGGGCAAGGCCGGTGCCCAGGCGCAGGCCGGGCAGGGATCGTGAATTCCGGGTCTTGACCCAGACCCGCGCCATCGTCACACCGCGCCCATGTTGCCACAAGACCGCCTGCGCCAGATCACCGACCGTTTCGAGTATCTCGAGGCGCAGCTGAATGCCGGGCCCGCCGGCGACAAGATCGCCGCCATCAGCCGCGAATATGCCGAACTGAAACCGGTGGTCGAACAGATCGCGGCCTACGACCAGTTGTGCGAGGGCCGGGCCGAGGCCGAGGCGATGCTGTCCGATCCGGAAATGGCCGGTCTGGCGGGTGAAGAACTTGACCGCATCAAGGCCGCATTGCCAGGGGCGGAACATGCGCTGCAGCTGGCCCTGTTGCCCAGGGATGCCGCCGATGCGCGCCCTGCGATGATCGAGATCCGTCCCGGCACCGGTGGTGACGAGGCCGCTTTGTTCGCGGGCGATCTGTTGCGGATGTACACGCGCTATTGCGAAGGGCGGGGCTGGCGACTGGAGATCGTGGATCTGCAGGAATCCGATCTTGGCGGCATCAAGGAGGTGACGGCGCGGATCGAGGGCGAAAACGTCTTTGCCCGGCTGAAATACGAAAGCGGCGTGCACCGCGTGCAACGTGTGCCCGAGACCGAAAGCGGCGGGCGCATCCATACCTCAGCCGCCACCGTCGCCGTCCTGCCCGAGGCCGAAGAGGTCGACATCGACATTCCCGCCACCGATATCCGCATTGACACGATGCGGGCCAGCGGGGCGGGGGGGCAGCATGTGAACACCACCGACAGCGCCGTGCGCATCACCCATATTCCGTCCGGGATCGTGGTGACCAGTTCCGAGAAATCCCAACACCGCAACCGAGAGATCGCGATGCAGGTTCTCAGGGCGCGGCTGTACGACATGGAACGCCAGAAGGCGGCGGATGCCATGGCCGCCGATCGCAAGGCGCAGGTCGGATCGGGGGATCGGTCCGAACGCATTCGCACCTACAATTTCCCGCAAGGGCGCATGACCGATCACCGGATCAACCTGACGCTCTACAAGCTCGATCAGGTCATGGCGGGCGATCTGGACGAGGTCATCGACGCCCTGACCGCCGATGCGCAGGCGCGGATGCTGGCGGAGATGTCGGGGTGAGTGTCCAGCGGTCGCTGACCTGGGGCCGCACGACCCTGCGCGACGCCGGGATCGACAGCGCCGATATCGACGCGCGCTGGATCATGGCGCATGTGCTGGGCGTCGTGCCGGACCGGTTGATCCTGTTCGTGCACGATGCGTTGAGCGCCGAGCGTGAGCGGGCATTCGAAGCCGCCATTCAAGACCGATGCGCGTTCAAACCGGTCAGCCATATCATCGGCGGGCGTTGGTTTCATGGGCATTGGTTTCGGGTCACCGGCGCGGTTCTGGATCCGCGGCCCGAGACCGAAGGGTTGGTCGACCTGGCGCTGGGCGCGCCGTTTTCGACGGTTCTGGATCTGGGCACGGGCAGCGGCGCGATCGTGTTGAGCTTGCTGGCGGCCCGACCGGATGCGACGGGCATCGGCACCGATCTGTCCGCGCCCGCCCTTGAAGTGGCAAGGTTGAACGCGCTCGATCTGGGTCTGGCCGCGCGCGCGCAGTTCGTGCAATCGGATTGGTTCGACCGGGTCACGGGCCGGTTCGACCTGATCGTGTCGAACCCGCCCTATATCAGCGAGGCGGAGTTCGCGGCGCTGGCCCCGGATGTCGCCCGATGGGAACCCCGGCGGGCGCTGACACCGGGCGGCGATGGCCTTGACCCATACCGGGTCATCACGGCACGCGCCTGCGATCATCTGAACCCCGGTGGCAGGCTTGTGGTCGAGATCGGGCATCTGCAGGGGCCAGCGGTTTTTGAGATGTTTCGGGCTGCCGGGCTTGACGATGTGGGCGTGCATCCCGACATGAATGGCAAGGATCGCGTCGTATCCGGTGCGATGCCAAACGGCCACTCAGGTTGAAAAACCGCAAAAACAGGCGGTAAATGGCCGTCGACATGCAATTTTGCCTTGTCAGCGCGCCCCGCGCGTGATTACTCAGGGGCAGTGGGCGCGACAGGAGTGATTACTGTCCCCCGCGGCTCCGCCACAATTTCCGTGCCAACTGGCCATGATGGTCGGCGCGGGTGACGAGCGATACCGGGTTTACCCGGGGCGCTGCCCACCAGGACAACTGGATCATAAACAAGCAATGAGATCATCGAAGAACCGTTCGCGGTCCAAAGGGAACCGCAACCGCTCGGTCGGCGGCAATATCGTCAACCGGGTGTTCGACTCGTCCGGCCCCGAGGGCAAGGTCCGCGGCACGCCGCAGCAGATCATCGACAAGTACAATCAGCTGACGCGCGATGCACAACTGAGCAATGACCGTGTCGCAGCCGAGAACTTCCAGCAGCACGCGGAGCATTATCTGCGAATGCTTGCAGATGCGATGCGCGAACAAGAAGCGCGCCGGGATCAGCAGGGCAACAACCAGCAAAACGCCAACCAGCAGCGCGATCGCGGTGATGGCGGGAATGCCGACGGTAATGGCCAGGGCCATGGACAGGGATCGCGGTCGCAGCAGTCCGATACCGCGATGACGGACGAGGGCGACCGGTCTTCGGACAACGGCTTCAATGCCGTGATCGACAATTCCGGTAGCGACGACAGCGGTCTTGTGGAAACGCCCGAAAGCGCGCCCAAGCCCAAACGCCCCCGCACGCGCCGGCCGCGCAAACCCGAAGGCGGTGATGGCGCCCAGACGGGCGGCGGCGATGGCTCCGAAGGGTCCGGCGGGTCGACCCCGCCGCAAGAAGCGGCTGAATAGGGTGGCGGCGCGTTAGCGCGCCACTTCCCGCGCCAGGGCGCAGAATCCTTCGACCGGCACCTGTTCCGCCCGATCCGTGGGCGTCAGACCGGCGGCCTTGATCCTGTCTTCGATATCCGGGCTCAAACCCTTCAACGCGGCGCGCAGCATCTTGCGGCGCTGGTTGAAGGCCTTTGCCACGACTCGTTCCAGAACCTTCTGATCGGCCTCGAACCTCGGTTCGGGCAGGGCGGTGATGTGCACGACGGCCGAGCGCACCTTGGGTGGCGGGGTGAACGCCTCGGGTGGCAGGCCCATCACGATGCGGGCATCCGTGCGCCATTGCGCCAGAACGGCCAGCCGTCCGTAGGCCTTGGAGCCGGGCGCCGCCACGATCCGTTCGGCCACTTCGCGCTGGAACATGAGCGTCAGGCTATCCCAAAGCGGCGGCCATGCGGGCGGCGTCAGCCAGCGCACCAGGAGCTCGGTTCCAACATTGTAGGGCAGGTTGGCCACGACCTTGATCGGCGGGCTCAGATGGGCGGCCCAGTCGATCTGCAACGCGTCCGCGTTCAACACCTCGAGCCGGCCGGGATAGGCGGCGGCGATCTCGGCCAGGGCGGGCAGGCATCGGGCGTCTTTTTCGATGGCGACCACGCGACGCGCGCCTTCGGCCAGGAGACCCCGCGTCAGGCCGCCCGGCCCGGGGCCGATTTCCAGCACGTCACATCCGGTCAGATCGCCCGCCTGTCGCGCGATCTTGGCCGTCAGGTTCAGATCCAGCAAGAAGTTCTGCCCAAGCGCCTTGCGCGCGGAAAGCCCGTGGGTGGCGATGACCTCGCGCAGACTTGGCAGGGTGTCGATGGTGCTCATGGTTCTCCCTTGCCGCGAAAGCGGGGGGCGGGCAAGGGGGGCTCAGGCCAGCACGACACCGATCACGACGCTCATCAGGCCCAGAACCGAGATCAGGAGCGCGCCCATGTTGATCGCCACGATCCTTTGGAGGCGCGCGCGCAGATCCGCATCCTCCAGCCCTGCGCGCTTGGCGGAAATGGCCGCAAAGATGCAGTAGACCAGCACCCCAAGCCCGATCACCGCCAATGCGGTTCCGATATAGACGAGGCTAGCCATGGCGCGGTCCCCTTCGGTGATGGCCCGGCCCAGAGCTAGGCCAATGGGCCCGCACTGGCAAGGCTTGTCGCCCGGCGCGCGGGCGGGTAGACGAAGGGTCTGCCGCGCCACCGATCGCGGCGCGATCCGATCCCAAGTGACCCGATGCGAGGACCGATGGACGACATCACCCCAGACCGCCCCGACAGCTACCGCGTGACCGCAGACGAGCTGCGCCAATTCATCGAACGCTTTGAGCGTCTCGAGGCGGAAAAGAAGGACATTGCCGAACAGCAAAAGGAAGTCATGGCCGAAGCGAAATCGCGCGGCTACGACACCAAGGTGATGCGCAAGGTCATCGCGTTGCGCCGGCGCGAACCCGATGACATCGCCGAAGAGGAAGCGGTTCTGGAGATGTACAAGGAAGCGCTCGGGATGCGCTGAGCCGCAGCGTCATCCGATACGGACAGGGGGCACGGGGCAGCCAGGGCGTTGCCCCTGCCCATGACGCCCTCAGGGGGTCAGAAAGGTCACACCGGGAATGCGCGCCACCTCGGCCATGTCGTCCTCGTAGGCCTGCGACATCTCGGTGATCAGGTCGTCCGTCCAACCGGGCAGATCCAGTTCTTCCTCGATCTCGCCATCGATCGCGTAGCGGTCCAGAAACGCCCCCACGATCCTGCGACGCTGCATTTCCGAGGTGGTGGCGTTTTCCGACAAGTATTGCTGCATCCGCCTGAAGCCGGATTTTTCCATGATCGTCTGCACCAGGTCATCTGCCCCCGTCAGCTCGGACTCGTAGGGAACATCGGCCATCTCGCGCATGATCTGGCCCCACAGCAGGGGCGTATCCTCATTGCACCACACGGTCACGGGCGCGTCGGGCTGTTCGGTCCTCAGACGTCTGAGCATTTCGGACCAGGCAACGGCATGGGGTTGCATGTTTTCGATGAATTCCTCGAAGTCTGAGAACCGCGAGGCGGCGAACAGCGCCGGGATCAACGTGGCCGGATCGCGCATTCCGATGAAGAATTCGACCTGGGCCTCGGGAAAAAGCGCGCGCAGGTTGGTGGTCTGGCGTCCGATCATCGGCCAGATCTGGGCGCCCTGGATAACCAGCCTGTTGATGCAGATGAACCTGGGGTCCGACAAGACCAGGCGGTTGATCTGGGCTTCATCGACGATGGCGTCCAGCAGGGCTTCTTGAACATCGGGATTGGCCGGCCGCCCCTTGAGCGCCCTGGACGTATCCCGAATGACGGGCCGATAACGCCCGGGCGGTGGGATGATGACACCGCCTTCGGCCAGTCCGGCGCGGTTCTTCAGCAGCGACTTGACCAATAAATCACCATCGGTGCACGGCGCGCCGAGATGAAAAACGACCTGCATGTTGAATTGACCTTCCGGTTCTTCTGCCCGCCCGCGAACCTATACCGTGCAAGGCTGACGTGCCAACCCCGCACCTGATCTTGCACCTTGGCAGACCTTGACGTATTCGATGCCTGAGTGCCCCTATAGCTCAGCTGGTAGAGCATCTGATTTGTAATCAGAGGGTCCGCGGTTCGAGTCCGTGTGGGGGCACCAATTTTCAACTGTATCGCCGTGTTTTCAAGCCCTTGCACGCCTGATCGGCCGTGACTCAACGGGTTTTGGCCGCACGATGAACAAGCCCGAGGCGCGCCGGATCCGTGGCGGGGCGCGGTGCCCGGTTGATTCGCGGGGGCAAGGTCCGTCGACGCAGATCGGCCGGCCTGTGGCGGCGATTCCGGGCCGGGAGAATTGGCCTCTGCGGGTGTCGCGCGCTATCCGAAAGGACAGGGTGCTATCCCGATGATCCCCTTCCGGCCCAAGGAAAAGTGTGTATCGTGACAGCGGCGCGCCTTCCGGTACCTAATGATGTTTCTTCGTTCGATTATCCCGCTGGCAATTTCGGATGTGCTTTTTGGCATAAGCCAACCGGTATTCGCGCAAAACCCGGCCGCGTTGCAGGTGTCGGGCGGCGGTGTCGAGATATCGTTCACACTCGAAAATCTCGATGCGTTGCCGCAGGTTGCGTTTTCGACAACCACGGCCTGGACCGACGGGCTGGTTGACTTTGAGGGGCCGTCGCTGGCGTCGGTGCTGCAGGCCTCCGGTCTGGACGCAAGGGAGCTGATCCTGACGGCGCTGGACAACTACACGGTCACGATGCAGGCCCCATCGGCGGACGCGACCTATCCCATCATTGCGACACGGATGAACGGCGACATCATGTCGGTGCGCGACAAGGGGCCGTTGTGGGTCGTGTACCCTTATGACAGCGACCCGGATTATCGGTCAGAAACCGTTTATTTCCACAGCATCTGGCAGCTTGATCGCATTGCAGCGGTCGAATGAGAATGGTGTGCAAACGACCCTCGGGCGCAAGGAGGGTGCTGGGATGATCGGCGGAATGGCATGGATACGCGTGGCGGGATTCGTCGCCGTCGGGGTCTTGATGTTTCTGTTCGGAACATTGGGCAACAGCGTCTTGCGAGAGTTGCGCAGCCTGTCCACCGCGGAAGTGGACAGCGTGCAGTGGCCCATCGTGCAGACCGAAACCGAGATCGCGAATTTACAGGTGGCGCTGAATGACGCGATGCTCGAACAGGCCGCGTTGGGTGACGGGGCCGATCAGACCGCCGTGCGGCTGCGGGCCGATATCGCGCTCAGCCGGCTTGGCATTGCGGGGCGCGGGCGCGCGGCGGAGCTGTTGGGCAACACCCCGCACATCGCCGACGCCCTCGACAGGTTGTCGGCGTATTCCGACGAAATCGCATCCATCCTTGACGCGGATGACACCCTGTCGGCGGACGAGTTGGCGCGGATGAGCGTGCTGACGGAGACCATTCGCCCGGATGTGCGCCAGATCGTTCTTGCTGCGCTGCATACCGGAATGCGCCAGGACGAGGCCCAGCGCGCGCATTTTTCAATGCTTCTGACGCAGACATGCGCGATCGCGATTGCCCTTATCGCGGGTCTGGGCGCGCTGTTTCTGCTGTCTGACCGTCTTGTGGTGCGCGCGCGACGCGGTGACGCGGCCCTGCTGACGTCCAATGCGCGGCTGGCGTCGACCGTTGCGGCGTCTCTGGATGCCATTGTGACCGCGAACGCTGCGGGCGTGATCGTGGAATTCAATGCCTCTGCCGAACGCATCTTTGGCTGGTCGCGGGACGAGGTGATCGGCAAGAAAATGCAACATACGATCGTTCCGCCCCGCCACCGCGAGGCGCATGTCGCCGGGATGGCCCGCTACAATGCGAACCATGAAAGTCATCTGGTCGACGCAGGACGTTTCGAGATGAGCGCGATGCGCAAATCGGGGGAAGAATTCCCGGTCGAGATGAACATCACAACCGTCCAGAGCAAAGGGGGGGAACTGTTCATCGCCTACCTGCGCGATATCAGCGCCCGAAAGATCGCAGAGCAAGAGCTGATCGACGCGCGCGACCGCGCAGAAAGCATGGATCGCGCGAAATCGCAGTTCATGACCATGATGAGCCACGAGATGCGCACGCCGCTGAACGGAATTCTCGGTGTGCTTGATCTCTTGCGCACGACGGATCTCAACCTGCTCCAGGGGCGCTACGTGGACCTGGCCGCCGCATCGGGCGAGATCTTGCTGGAACAGATCAATGACGCGCTCGACGTCACGCGGATCGAGACGGGGTCCATCAACCTGATGTCGCTGCCCTTCGACCTGCACGCCACGGTTGCGAACGTCACCGATGTCCTTAGGCCGCTGGCACAGGAAAAGGACCTGGATCTCGCGCTGGAATTCGAAGCGGGCATGGATCACCGGTTCGTCGGCGACGGGGGGCGCATCTGGCAGATCCTGACCAACCTGATCGGCAACGCGATCAAGTTCACCAGTACCGGGTCCATCATCGTGCAGGTCTCCGGCATACATGGCGCGGACGACACTTCGGTCACGATCATCGTGCGCGATACCGGGAACGGAATCCCGAAGGAACGGCTGGACGATATTTTCGAGGATTTCGTGGTCTTGTCCAACGCCAAGGGGCGGCAGGCGCGCGGTGATGGTCTGGGGCTGTCGATTTCGCGCAAGATCGCCCGCCTGATGGGCGGTGACCTGACCGCCCACAGCATGATCGGTCATGGAAGCACCTTCGTGCTGAATATCCCCTTGGCCCGGGTCGCCACAGACCGGAGCCAGGACAGCACCGACCCTGAAGCGATGTTGGAGACCGGAGGCGATGGGTCGAAAGATGTCCTCATCGTCGAGGACAACCTGGACAACCGCACCGTTCTGGGTGACATGCTTGAAGGGATCGGGCATCGGGTCACCAAGGCCCGCGATGGCCTCGAAGGCGTCAACATCGCGCAAGAAAAGCCGTTTGACCTTATCATCATGGATATCAGCATGCCGGTTTTGGACGGGATCGACGCGGTTCGTCGCATCCGCAATACGCCGGGGCCAAATCAGAATTGCCAGATCCTGGGGCTGACGGCCCATGGCCGCGAGGAATACGGCGACGTCGCCGAGGAGGCTGGAATGGACAGTCTCTTCACGAAGCCCATCCGGCTTGGTGCATTGATCGAGGTGCTGGAAAAGGTGTCGGAGCAGGCGGAGGTGCCGAGCCAGACACCGGCAGGCCCGCGCAAGGGCAGGGGCGTGCTTGACACGGAGGTTCTGGGCGAACTGTTGGAGACTTTGGGCCAAGACAAGATGGGCGAGGCCATCGACAGGTTCTTTGTGCACCTCTCCGAGGCCGCGGACCGTCTGGAAAACCCCGACCTGGCCGTGTCAGATATCGCGGCGGAATTGCACAAGTTGCGCGGCGGAGCGGCCCTGCTTGGCCTGACCGGCGTGGTAAATCAGATCGACGCCCTCACGCCGGAAGCCATCGACGCCGACGGGGTAGCCAGCTTGCGCGAGGCCGGCCATGCCACACGCACGGCGTTGGTGTTCCGGCATGTGCGGGCCAGCAGGCCCAGTAAGAACGCCTAAGCAGGCATATCGCCCAGGGTCAGGGCCACGCGGTCGCCTGCAAACCACGTGCGGCCATATTCCACCGGCGCGCCGTCCGGGTCGATATTCACGCTGATCGTGCGCAGGATCGGATCGCCGGCGGCAAGCTGAAGATGCGCTGCCGTCGTGGCGGGCGCGCGTTTTGCCGTCACCTCGGTGAAACTGCGGGTGTAGTCGGTCAGGCCATGGGCGGCGAATGACGCGGTGACCGATTGGCTCGTGCGCAGGTCGTCCAGCATCCGGGGAAAGCGGGCGGCGGGAAAGACCGACCGGAACAACGCCATAGGTGCGCCATCCGACAGGCTGAGGCCTTCGTAGACATGCACCTGCGCGGCGTCCGGCAGATGCAGCGCCCGCGCCTCGCGCGGGTCGGCCTGACGGGTTTCCAGGTGCAAGATCCGTTTTTCCGGCACCCGGCCTGCGGCGAGCAGGTTCTGGTGAAAGCGCACCCGCTGGCCGATGGGGTAGGGGGTGGGGCGGTGGCGCACGAAAACGCCCGCGCCGCGCCTTGCGTGCACCGTTCCGCGCTCGGCCAGGGCGGCCAGCGCGCGGCGCACGGTGTGGCGGTTCACCCCGAACCTGTCGGACAGCTGTGCCTCGGTGGGCAGGCGGTCGCCCGGTGCATAATGGCCGTGCGCGATCTCGTCGGCCAGCCGGTCGCGGATCGCGGTCCATAGAGGGGATCGTCCCATGTGTCACCAAATCTTCATGCTATTGGCCTTGCCCCGACTCGGGGGGTGCCTGTATGAATTTGTATAGTTGTATACATAAATGGACAACTTGCAAAGATGTCGACTGTCGCACCAACCCTCGATCCCGCTGTCGCCGCCCGCAAGGCGCGCTTGTCGCACCTGGCCAAGGCGCCGGCTGATCGGCTGAAATCCCTTTGGGTCGACTATCTCGCCGGGGCGCAGGCGCCCGCCTACGAGGTGCTGCGCGCGCCCGAGATCGGCACCGTCATGGTGCGCGGCCGTGCCGGGGCCAGGGGGGCTGCGTTCAACCTTGGTGAAATGACCGTGACCCGGACCGCGATCCGCCTGCAGGGCGGCCCGGTCGGCCATGGTCACGTGCAGGGCCGCGACAAGGATGCGGCGACGTTGGTGGCGCTGATCGATGCGCTGGCGCAGGCCGGCGCCGCGGCGGCGCTGGATCGCGCCATCATCGCGCCGCTGGCCGAGGCGGCGGCGGCGCGGCGCGCCTCTCGCGCGGCCAAGGCGGCGGCCACCAAGGTCGAATTCTTCACGATGGTTCGGGGGGACAACGGATGAGTAGACTTTACCTTGATGGTGGCTTCGCCGATCCGCCCCGCGAGGCGGCGCGCGCGTTTCGGGCGGCCTTGCAGGCGATGGCGCGGCCGGGCCGGATCGAAACCGTGACCTCGGCTGCCCCGCCCGCGCCGTGTTCGGTGGCTGCGGGAGCGCTGGTGCTGACGCTGTGTGATGCCACCACGCCGCTGTTTCTGGCGCCTTCTCACGATACCGAGGCCTTGCGCGGCTGGATCGCCTTTCACACCGGCGCGCCCATCGCGGCGCGCGAGGACGCGATGTTCGCGCTTGGCACCTGGGATACGCTCGGCCCGCTGGGTCACTACCGGATCGGCACCTCGGAATGCCCCGACCGCGCTGCGACCCTGATCGTCGAGATGGATGCGCTGAAGGCTGATGGCGCCGCGCTGCGCGGGCCCGGCATCAAGGATGTATCGCGGTTGAACCTGCCCGAGATCGCGGCCTTCCAGGCCAATCGCCGGCAGTTTCCACTTGGTTTCGATTGCTATTTCACCTGTGGCGACCGGATGGCCGGGCTGCCGCGCTCCACCCGTGTGACGGAGGATTGAGGCGATGTATGTGGCGGTCAAGGGTGGTGAACGCGCGATCGACAATGCGCATGCCTGGCTGGCGGAGGAACGCCGGGGCGACAGGGATGTGGCCGAGTTGTCGCTGCCGCAGATCCGCGAGCAACTGGCGCTGGCGGTCAACCGCGTGATGGCGGAGGGGTCGCTTTACGATCCCGACCTGGCCGCGCTGGCGATCAAGCAGGCGCGCGGCGACCTGATCGAGGCGGTGTTCCTGATCCGCGCCTATCGCACGACGCTGCCCCGGTTCGGGGCCAGTGCGCCGGTCGATACCGGGGCGATGGCATGTGACAGGCGGATTTCGGCGACGTTCAAGGATTTGCCGGGCGGGCAGGTCTTGGGGCCGACCTTTGACTACACGCACCGTTTGCTGGATTTCGCGCTGGCCGCCGAGGGGCTGGATCCGCAGCCCGCCCCGCACACGCCCGATGATGCGGCGCCCAAGCCCCATGTGACGGATTTCCTGGCGCGCGAAGACCTGATCCAGAGCGAGCCCGCAGGCGACGAGACGCCTCGCGACCTGACGCGGGAGCCGCTGGATTTCCCCGCAGACCGGCCGCTGAGACTGCAGGCGCTGACGCGCGGCGACGAGGGGTTCGTGCTGTCGATGGCCTATTCCACGCAGCGGGGCTACGGGCGCAACCACCCGTTCGTGGGCGAACTGCGCATTGGAAGCGTGCCGGTCGAGATGGAGATCCCCGAGCTGGGCTTTTCGATCGACCTGGGAGAGATCGTGCTGACCGAATGCGAAACCGTCAACCAGTTCACCGGGTCCAGGACCGAGCCGCCGCAATTCACCCGCGGCTACGGGCTGGTCTTCGGTCAGACCGAACGCAAGGCCATTTCCATGGCCCTGGTGGACCGTGCGCTGAGGTGGGAGGAATTGGGCGAGGACAATGTCGGCGCGCCGGCGCAGGACGAGGAATTCGTCCTCTACCATTCCGACAACGTGCAGGCGACGGGCTTTCTGGAGCATATCAAGCTGCCCCATTACGTCGATTTCCAATCCGAGCTGGAACTGATCCGGAGGCTGCGCGCCGAGGCGATCGCAGCCACCGCTCGGGAGGCCGCGGAATGACCCGCGATGCGCGCTATCGCGACTTTGGCACGCCGCGCCGCGGGTCCGACCGGGGCCTGTGCGCCGGGGGCGGACGCATCCGCACGCCCTGGTTGGGTACGTCCCGGTCCCGGCGGAACACGATCCACACCGCGGTGCCGATGATGATCGCCACCGCGCCGGTCAGTGCCGCAAAGCCCCAGATCACCCACTCCATCCTGCGTCCTTTCGGAATATGTCATGTCTGACTACAACTTCGCCTATCTCGATGAACAAACCAAGCGGATGATCCGTCGCGCGATCCTGAAAGGGGTGGCCGTGCCGGGATACCAGGTGCCGTTCGCCAGCCGCGAGATGCCGATGCCCTATGGCTGGGGCACGGGTGGTGTGCAGGTTTCGGCCGCCTGCCTGACGCCCGAAGATCGCTTCAAGGTGATCGACCAGGGTGCCGATGACACGACCAACGCCGTCTCGATCCGCAAGTTCTTTGAAAAGACATCGGGTGTAGCGGTGACCGAAAGGACGGCCGAGGCCACGGTGATTCAGACCCGGCACCGTATTCCCGAGGTGCCGCTGACCGAGGATCAGATCCTTGTCTACCAGGTGCCGATCCCGGAACCGCTGCGGTTTCTCGAACCCTCCGAGGTCGAGACGCGCAAGATGCATGCGCTGGAGGATTACGGGTTGATGCATGTGAAGCTTTACGAGGACATCAGCCGCCATGGCGAGATCGCGACCGCCTATGCCTACCCGGTGAAGGTGCAGGGGCGCTATGTGATGGATCCCTCGCCGATTCCGAAATTCGACAACCCCAAGCTGGAATCCGCGGCGATCCAGCTGTTCGGGGCAGGGCGCGAACAACGCATCTACGCGGTGCCGCCCTATACCCAGGTCGTCAGCCTCGATTTCGACGATTACCCGTTCGACCCGTCCAAGGCGCCGCACCCCTGCGCGCTGTGCGGGGCCGAGGATACCTATCTCGACGAGGTGATCGTCGATGATGCGGGTGGGCGGATGTTCGTGTGTTCCGACACCGATTATTGCACCGACCGGCGGGCCGACGGAGAAGCCGCATGAGGGGCGGGCAAAGCCTTGCAAGGCTTTGGCCAATCCCTTGCAAGGGATTGGGTGACGTGGCGCGGGCGGGGGGCGGCAAGACGGGCCGGTGGTCCGGACCTGCAAGCGGAAGCATGTGTATTGTGGAGCAGATGAAGGGGATCGGGGGATGACACCACTCCTGGATGTGCAGGACCTGACAAAGACCTATGGCGGCCGCATCGGCTGCACGGATGTGTCGTTCAGGCTCTATCCCGGCGAGGTGCTGGGGATCGTCGGGGAAAGCGGCTCTGGCAAATCGACGCTGCTCAATTGCCTGGCCGGACACCTTGCCCCCGATGCCGGCCGGGTGATCTTTGACACCCGTGCAGAGGGGCCGCGCGATGTGCTGCGCATGTCCGAGCCCGAACGCCGGATGCTGGGGCGCACGGACTGGGCCTTCGTCCACCAGAACCCGCGCGACGGGCTGCG
>CAYWTM010000079.1:0-15750 GCA_964460185.1 uncultured Roseicyclus sp.
TGCAGGTCAGTGTTCGCGACAACAATGTCGATCAGGCGCTCCGTGCCCTGAAGAAAAAACTTCAGCGCGAAGGCGTTTTTCGGGAAATGAAGCTCAAGCAACATTTCGAAAAACCCTCGGAAAAACGTGCGCGTGAGAAGGCCGAGGCCATTCGCCGTGCCCGTAAGCTTGCGCGCAAAAAAGCGCAGCGCGAAGGGCTTTTGTAAGGCTCTTGCACGATCGGCTCAGCGAGCCAAGGGATTGCGCCCGGCGCGGCCCGACACGAAAAAAGAACCCCCGCGCCTGAGGCCCGGGGGTTTTGTTTTGTCCGGCTTCACGCGGCGTTCGATCAGGCCTCAGTTGGCGAGCGCCTGGATTTCCTGCTGCGCCTGAGCCGCGCGGGCCTGGGCCTGCAACAGTTCAAGGTTGTTGTCGGAATCATCGTCATAGACTTCGCGCGTGCGCACGCCCGGGATGGCGGCGAAGCGTTCCATGGTGCGCGTCGGAAACCACGCCGGGCTGATGGTCTCGAAGCCGGGTGTCTGGCTGAGGATCCGCGAGATCGACAGCGAGCATTGTGCGGACGGAACCGCCCCGTAGCTTTGCACCGCCGCGATCAGGGAGGCCGCTGTTTCCGGGCTGACATCGACCTCTTGCAAGACGACGTAATACGTCTCTCGCGCGTGGTAATCCATGTAGAAGTCCATGTATTGCGGCGACATGCCGAACAGCACGTCGTTGCGTTCGGGGATGTTGGGATGATGCCAACTGCCCGCCGGGTCAAAGACAACCCGCTGCGCCCCGTCGATGATCAGGCCGGAATGCCCTCCGGACCCGTTGCGGGTGCTGACCATGGTCATCAGCGTGACCGTCGATCCGCCGGCGGGTTGATACGACGCAGAACTGACCGCCACGTCGGGCGCCCAGACCTCTTCAGCGACGCAACCGGCCAGCATTCCCGCCAGCACCAGCGCCGCGGCAATGCGCGGCAGCGCCCTCATCTTGCGAACAGCGCCAGGAAGATCACGATCAGGATGCACGCGATCCCGACGTTGACGGACCAGCGCATGAATCCGTCGAAGGTTTTTTCCTGCTCGGTGATGTCCATTTCACCGTGCTTGTGGTCTTGATCAGCCATGTCGTTTCCCCAATGTCCGGGTCCAGTTTGCGTTCAATGACCGCGATACCGGATTCTGGGTGCGTTGTCAGCCCCGCCGCTCCTTGGGCGGAGCGACCCAATGTCTCAATCGGCCAATGCGAAAAGCCACGCGCCATCCGCACGCCGGGTGCGGGTCACGACGCCTTCGGCATACAGGTGATTGAGATGGGCCACCGCCTCGACCAGGGCCAGGCCATAGGTGCCTTCGTCGATCTGGCGCTTGTAGAGCGGCGCAAAGCATTCCGCCGCCGTGCGCGGCCCCTGCGCGAGATGCGTCTTGAGGCGGGCAAGCGCGCCGTGGTGATTGTCGATCAACTGGTGCAACCGGTGCGGCAGCCCCGAAAACGGCAGCTTGTGGCCGGGCAGGACCAGCTGGCTGTCGCGAGCATGCGGCTGGAAGGACGCGCAGGCGGTCAGCCATTCACCCACCGGATCGGCCCCCGGTTCGGTCGCATAGACCCCCAGGTTCGGCGATATCGTCGCCAGAAGCTGATCGCCCCCGATGACCAGGTCGCCATCGCGGCTCCAGAATGTCGCGTGATCGGGCGCGTGGCCCTGTCCGAACCGGATATCCCAGGTCCGCCCGCCCATCTCGATCGTGCCGCCATCGCCCAGCCGGGTGAAGCCCAGCGGCATGGGATGCACGATATCGGCGAAGTTGAACGGGCGTTCCGCGCGGCGCTTGTCGAACACGGCCGGGTCCATCCCGGCAGCTTGCCAGAACGACAGGGTTTCCTGCGTCGGGCGGGCCTGTTCATCCAGCGTCAGCATCCGCGCGAACAGCCACGCGGTGCGGGTCATGAAAAGCTCGGCCCCCCTGGCCTGGAACCACCCTGCCAGCCCGACATGATCAGGATGGTGATGGGTCACGATCAGGCGGGTGATCGGCAGGCCCTGCAGCGGGCCCGCCATCGCCTGATCCCAGATGGCACGGGTCTTGCGGGTGTCGAACCCGGTGTCGATCAGCGTCCAGCCATCGCCGTCGCGCAGGGCGTAGGCATTGACGTGATCCAGCGCCATGGGAAGCGGCAGGCGAAACCACAGCACGCCGTCGGCGATTTCAACTGCGTCGCCGGGGGCCGGGGCGGTGTCTACGGGGGTCTGGATCATGGGCGCCTCATGCGGCCAGATCTTCGGGTGACAGGTCGTACAGCCCGGCGGACCCGCTGCGGGCCTGGACGAAGGCGGCCTGCGCCTCGGGCAAGAGGCGGGCGATGTAGAACCCGGCCATGGCCTGACGCACCCGGTCGCCGGCCCGTGCCGCACGCAGATGATAGAACGCCCCCAGAACACGGGCAAAGCCCGCAAGATAGGACGCGGCACCGCCGAACCGGTCGTTGAGGTCGAGCGCCAGAACCGCCTGTGTCGTGTCACGCAAGGCCGCTGCGGCGGCGGCAAGGGATTGCCCGGCATCGCCTGCGGCCTTGGCCTCGGTCTCCACCTCGTCGACCAGGGCAAGGATCGCCGCGCCGCCATCCATCATCTTGCGGCCCACCAGATCCATCGCCTGAATGCCGTTGGTGCCCTCGTAGATCGCGGTCACCCGCACGTCGCGGGCATATTGGGCGGCTCCGGTTTCCTCGATGAACCCCATGCCGCCGTGAACCTGAATGCCCATGTTCGCGACCTTGATGCCGGTATCCGTCCCGTAGGCCTTGGCGATCGGCGTCAGGATGGCCGCGCGAGATGCGGCCGCCGCATCGCCCGCGCGGGCAAGGTCGATCGACACCGCCAGGTCCAGCGCCATGGCGCGGGCGGCAAAGGTTTCGGCCTTCATCTCGGTCAGCATCCTGCGCACATCGGCATGGTCCATGATGGTGCCGGTGCCGCCTTCGATCATGGACCGGCCCTGCTTGCGGTCCATCGCGTAGGCCATCGCGTGCTGCGTGGCCGCATCGGCGACCGACACGCCCTGAACGCCCACGCCCAGGCGCGCATTGTTCATCATCGTGAACATCGCCGCCATGCCGCGGTTTTCCTCGCCGATCAGCCAGCCGGTCGCGCCGTCATACTGCATCACGCAGGTGGGCGAGCCATGCAGGCCCATCTTGTGTTCCAGGCTGACCACCTTGAGCGCATTCGCGACACCGGGGTTGCCATCGGCGTCGGGCAGTTTCTTGGGCACGAGGAACAGGGAGATGCCCTTGGTCCCCGCCGGCGCGTCGGGCAGGCGGGCCAGCACCAGGTGCACGACGTTCGAGGTAAAGTCGTTGTCCCCCCATGAGATGTAGATCTTCTGGCCCGATACGGCGTAGGTGCCGTCCCCATTGGGCACCGCCCTGGATGTCAGCGCGCCCACATCGGACCCGGCCTGCGGTTCGGTCAGGTTCATGGTTCCGCACCATTCGCCCGAGATCAGCCTGGGCAGGTACAGCGCCTTCAAGTCATCGGAGGCGTGATGTTCCAGCGCCTCGATCTGGCCCTGCGTCATCAGCGGGTTCAGTTCCAGCGACAGGCATGCGGCCCCGATCATGTCGTTGACGCAGGTCGTCACCGTCTGCGGCAGGCCAAGCCCGCCGTATTCCGGATCAGCGGAAATGGCGACGAACCCGGCCTCGGCAATCGCCTTGTAGCCACCGGCGAAGCCGGGCGAGGTGCGCACCACACCGTTTTCCAGAACCGCCGGGTGCAGATCCCCGGCGCGGTTGAGCGGGGCAAGCACGTCTTGGCAGATGCGCCCGGCCTCGGTCAGAAGCGCATGAACGGTATCAGGCGTTGCCTCGGAAAAACGGTCCTGCCTGGCCACGCGGTCGAACCCAACGACATGGCCCAACAGGAAATCGAAATCGGCAATCGGTGCTCTGTACGGCATGACAAATCCCTCCCCCGGACCTGGTCGGTCAACTCTACGATGCGCGGCGTTTGCACGGAACGCCAATTCGCGCTAGGCCCTCGGGCCTGACACGCTGACCTAGGGGGCCGTCAGTCCCCCGATCAACTTTTACGTTACGTCACTAATGCCCCAAGCTTCACCGCAAATTCTGGTCAATGATGCCGCAGGGGTCGCGCGGGCGGCTGCCCTTCTGCGGGCGGGTGCGCTTGTCGCGCTTCCGACCGAGACGGTGTACGGTCTGGCCGCCGATGCGCGCAACGACCGGGCGGTGGCGCGCATCTTCGAGGCCAAGGGTCGCCCGCGTTTCAATCCGCTGATCGTGCATCTGACGTCATTGGCCGAGGTCGAGGCGCTGGCCGATCTGCCGGGGCCCGCCCGCGACCTGGCGGCAGCGTTCTGGCCCGGCCCGCTGACGATGGTGTTGCCGCTGCGAGCGGGTCATGGCCTGTCGCCGCTGGTGTCGGCGGGCCTGTCAACCGTCGCGGTTCGCCTGCCCCGCCACCCGGCCATGCGCGCGGTGCTGGCGGCATTCGGCGGGCCGGTCGCAGCACCGTCCGCCAACAGATCCGGCAAGATCAGCGCCACGACTGCGGCCCATGTGATCGAGGGGCTTGGCGATCGCATCGCGGCCGTTCTGGATGGCGGGGCGGCGGCGGTGGGGGTGGAATCGACGATCCTTGCACCGTCCGACACCGGCACCCGCCTGCTGCGCGAAGGCGGCCTGCCGCGCGAGATGATCGAGCCTTTGACGGGCCCGCTGCTGGTGGACACCACACCGGGCCGTGTCGAGGCGCCGGGCCAGCTGTCGAGCCACTATGCCCCGGCCACGCCGCTGCGGATGGGCGGCACGGCGGCAGCAGGCGACGTGGTGATCGGGTTCGGATCCGTTGGCGGCGACCTGAACCTGTCGCCCGCCGGCGATCCGGTGGAGGCGGCGGCCAACCTGTTTGCGATGCTGCACGAGGCCGACACCCTGGCGCGCGCCCGCGGTGCGGCGTGCATCCGGGTTGTGGACATTCCCGATACGGGGCTGGGCCGCGCCATCAATGACAGATTGCGCCGGGCGGCCGCACCGCGCCCCTGACCGGAAGGGCGCGGTGTTGGTTTCACCGTCTGCTCAGCGATCCATCTCGGACCGGATCTGCTGGCGCAGAACGTCGATGGGCACCGTTTTGCCATCGCGCTTGAAATGCCAGTAGGTCCAGCCGTTGCAAGATGGCGCGCCTTCCAGCTTTGCGCCGACCTGGTGGATCGAACCTTTGACATCATCGGCGATCAGCGTGCCGTCGACGCGGACCTTGGCCATCTGGCCGCGCAGGTTCACCAGCATCTCACCCGGGCGCAGCATGCCGCGTTCGACCACCTGGCCGAAGGGCACACGGGGTTCGTTGCGTTTCGAGGTCGCCACCTCCAGCGCGCCACGATCCAGCCGGCGCACCTTGGACAGACGCTTTTCGGCAATGGCGCGGTAGCTGTCTTCGCGTTCGATGCCGATGAAGTCGCGGCCCAGCATCTTGGCCACGGCGCCGGTCGTGCCGGTGCCGAAGAACGGGTCGAGGATCACGTCGCCGGGATTGGTCGAGCCGACCAGGATCCGGTGCAGCAGCGCCTCGGGCTTTTGGGTGGGATGCGCCTTGTCGCCCTTGTCGTCCTTGAGGCGTTCACCGCCATTGCAGATCGGGATCACCCAGTCGGACCGCATCTGCACGCCGTCGTTCAGGGCCTTGAGCGCTTCGTAATTGAAGGTGTATTTCGCGCCTTCGGCCTTGGAGGCCCAGATCATGGTCTCGTGGGCATTGGTCAGCCGCATGCCGCGGAAATTCGGCATCGGGTTCGATTTGCGCCAGACCACGTCGTTCAGGATCCAGTAGCCCTGGTTCTGCAGCTCGGCGCCGACGCGGAAGATGTTGTGATAGCTGCCGATGACCCAGATCGCGCCATCGGGTTTGAGCAAGCGGCGCGCCTCGGCCAGCCATGCCTTGGTGAAGACGTCGTAAGCGCGAAAGCTGTCGAACTGATCCCAGGCGTCATCGACGGCATCGACCTTGGTGTTGTTGGGCCGGTGCAGGGCGTTTTTCAGCTGCAGATTATAGGGCGGATCCGCGAAGATCAGATCGACGCTGCCCTCGGGCAGGCTGCGCATGACCTCGATGCAATCACCGGCCAGAATCGTGTTCAGGGGCAGCGCGGACGCGCCCTGTTGTTTTGTGTTGGTTTTCATCTCTGCCTCTTTTTCCGCGCCTCTGTCGGGCGTTCTCGGGATCGAGGGGCAGAATCACCCAAAAGTGATTCGCAGTCAATTTATTAATTGGAATCAATGCGTTGTGCGGGGGCAGATAGCAAGATGTTGTGCACCGGCTTGAAGGACCGTCTATGGTGGGGTGTAACCCCTAGATGTTGTAGGGCGGCGGTATGAGCCGCCGTAGGGTAGCCTGCGTTGCCCTCCCAGCCGTAGCCGGGAAAGGCCTTGGCCAGGTCTGCCATCACGCGGTCGCGGGCCACCTTGGCGATGATGGAGGCAGCGGCGATCGACAGGCTGCGGGCGTCGCCCTTCACCAGCGTTTCGGCCCGGCACGGCAGATTGTCGGGCATCGCGTTGCCGTCGATCAGCGCGGCATCGGGCCGGTGCGCCAACCCCTCGACCGCGCGCCGCATCGCCAGGAGGGACGCCGCGCGAATGTTGATCGCGTCGATTTCTTCGACGCTGGCCCAGGCCAGGCTGACCTCGGCCCTGGCATGGATTTCGTCGAACAGGGCCTCGCGCCGGGCGGCGGACAGTTTCTTTGAATCGTTCAGCCCCAGGGGCAGGTCCAGCGGGTTCAACACCACGGCGGCCGCTGAAACCGGGCCGGCCAGCGGGCCGCGACCCGCCTCATCCACGCCGGCGACGCGCCCGCCAAGGGCCGTCTCAAAGGAAAAATCGGGCAGGGTTTTCATGACCCCTCATCCCACGGGCAGGCCCCGCGCACAAGAAAGGGCGGCGGCCTTTTCAGACCGCCGCCCCTCTTGCCGATGGCTGCTCGATATGTCGGATCAGCCGCGGACCCATCCGTTCTGGGCCAGGCAGCGCCCGCCATAGATCTGGCGCTGGCCGCGCTGGGTCTGGACCAGGCGCAGGCAGTTGGACGGCAGCAGGTTGGGACGCGCCACGCTGTTTTGCATGCAGCGCCGGACATAGCCGCGGTAGCGCTGACCATGATCACTGCCTTCGATGTAGCACCGCGCGGGCGCCACAAGGTGCTGGGGGCGCGGCCGATGGCCGTACCCGTTCTGGTTGCCATTGTGCGGGCGGTTGTTGGAATAGGCCGGGGGCGGGTTGCGGTGAACCTGCGCATTGCGGTTGTCGCGGCCGTTTTCGATCACGCGACTGATGGCGTACAACGCCAGCAACCCGCCAAGGATGCGCGCGGCATCATCGCCGTCGGCGCGCGCGGCGGTGGTTGTGGCCCCCATCGTCCCGATGGCGATGGCGAGGCTGGCCACAAGGGCGGTGGCCGGAATGCGGATGGATCTGAACATGAGCGAGTCTCCTTTAGAGCGATACGTCGAACGGCACGTCGGTGCTGCAATGACACCACCGTCCGCCCGACTGCCCCTGCCGCTCAATATCGGCGCGGTGTTATTGAATAACGGGGGGCTTGCACGGAGCGTGACATTGAATGACACGCAGACTTTGACGCATGTGTGGTCAAGCGACCGACTTGGGGGCCGGACACCGGGTGAAGGACATGATGAAACACTTGAGAACCACCTTGATCGCCCTGCTGGTCACCGCCGCAGCCGGCCCGCTTCACGCGGCGTGTTTTGCCGACTATCGCGCAAAGATGGATAACCCCCTCAGACTGCATTACGGTGTGATCGAACTGCCCGATGAGGCCTGTTCGGTCGAGGCGGCGGCGCCGGTGATTGAAGATCGGCTGGCCCAGGACGGGTGGGAATTGTTGCAGGTGGTGTCGGTCTTCGATGAGACCGGCCTCACCCCGAGGAGGGCTGATGCCGGAGACTATTTCCTCCGTTTCTGAGGCGCGCATCGCGGGGACGCGTGTGGTCCAGCTGGGTGTTCTGGCGATCGTCGCGATCCTCGTGGTGTCGGCCGTTCTCCTGTTCATGAACCTGCCCGACGCAGACGCCTTCAATGCCGCCGTGCAGGAGGTGTTCGTGCTCAACGATGTGCGCGACCCCGATGCGACCCGCATGCTGGAGGTTCTGGCGCAATCCGGCACCGCGTTTTCCAAGGTGCTGGCCAGCTACAGGGCGATCATCTTCGTGTTGATGGTGTTTGCCACCGCCTTGCTGGTGGCATGCCTGGTGTTCCTGGTGGCGATCGTGACGCTGAACCGCCGGATGGGCGAGATCGAACGGTCCGGCATCCAGGTGTCGTCCCTGATCCTGAGCCGCGAGGAACGGGTGGTGCTGATCAACAACCTGGAATTCAAGCTGACCGACGCGGCCATGGAAACGCTGAGCGTTCTGGCCGAAGCGCGGCTGGATGACGAGGTTCTGTCCGGCGCGCAGATCGAGGCCATGGTGTCGGGGAAACATTCCTCGGAGGCCGACGAGGCGGCAGGCGCCACGCGGATCAAGCGGCTGCGCGACACGCTTGGCAATCAGATCGTGTCGGAGCTGCTGGTCAAGAACATCGCGCGCAAAGGGTATGTCCTGGCCATCGACAAGGACGTCATCAAGATGCTGTGACACGAGCGACGCGGGGGCCCGGACGAAAAAACGCGGCCCCGAAAGGCCGCGGTTTACGATTTCGGGATCGGTGGCGCCTCAGCAGTAGGGCGCGCCACGGCCATAGCCGCCCGCATCGGTGATGTTTCCGTTGTCGGCATCGGTGCGGCCCGTGTAGATGCCACCGCCGCCACGACCGCAGTTGCCCCGGTCGGTCCAGCTTCCGTTGTCGATATCGGTGGACTGCGCCTGTGCCTGACCACCGCTCAGGGCCGCCGCGGCACCCGCTGCGCCACCAACCGCGACCATGCCCAGGAAGCCCCGGCGGCCGGCGTTGTGTTCGGTCTTGATATCGGTATCCGCCAAGGTCTTGGGCGTTTTCTTGTCTTCGCTGGACATGGCGTAAATTCCTCCAACCTATGTCAATCTACAGTCCCCGGGCGGACCTTAATCGCAAGGGCGCCGCACGGTCAACGACAGGCCCGGGATATTTCGAAGATGACATTGATCCTGCGGCTGTTGCGTGTTCCTACTGTGCCCCAATCCACACGGTTTTCAGCAGATGAGCCCCCATGACCCAGAATTACAGCTTTGACTGGACGATTGCACCGACGGCACCCGAGACGTTCTTCAACGAGTATTTCGAGCAAAAGCCGTTCGTCATCCGCCGTGGAGACCCCGACTACTATCGCGGGTTGTTGTCTTTTGCGGATATCGACCGGGTCGTGTCGACACTGGGCTTGTCGGTTCCCGAGGTTACCGTGACGCGGGCCGATGGCAACATCACCAGCGCCGACTACGCCTACGAGACCGGCGTGATCGACCCCGTCCGCGTCAGCCAGTTGTTTGCCGATGGCGCGACGGTCATCTTGTCGGGCCTGCATGACAGATTGCCGGAACTGGGACGGTTCTGTCGCGCGCTGGAGGCCGTGATGTCGAGCCGCGTGCAGACGAACATCTACATGACGCCGGCAAATTCGCAGGGGTTCCGCGCGCATTACGACAACCATGACGTGATCGTGTTGCAGGTCGAAGGCACCAAGGAATGGCGGATCTACGACACCCCGGTCGAGCTGCCGCTGCAAAGCCAGGGGTTCGATCCCCACAGCGTCGACGTGGGGGCGGAAACCGACCGCTTTTTGCTGGAGCCGGGCGACATGGTCTATATCCCGCGCGGCGTGGCCCATGATGCGGTCGCGACCGATCAGACATCGCTGCATGTCACCACCGGGCTGATGCTGAGATCCTGGGCCGATCTGCTGGTGGAGGCCGTGACCATCATGGCGCACCGCGAGCCCGGTATGCGCCGGGCCCTGCCGCCGGGGTTTGCCAATGCGGGCTTTGACGCGGGCGCCCATCAGGCCGATTTCGAGGCGATGCTGGGCACAATCGCGCGCGAGGCGCCGCTGGGCAAGCTGCTGGAGAGCTTCAAGCAGGATTTCCTGACCGGGCGGGTGCCACGCGTGGAAGGGCAGATGGCCGAAATGGGCAAGCTGGACGGATTGAGCATCGACAGCCGCGTGGGCGCCCGGCCGCATCTGATCTATGACATCACGCATTTCGAGGAAGACGACAGCGTGCGGATGGTGTGCTACGGGGCCGAGATCGTGTTGCCCGATTTCGCGAAGGAGCCGCTGGAATACGCGGTCAGCCACGGGGATTTCACGGTGTCCGAGATGCCGGGCGAACTGGATGATGCGGGCAAGCTGGTGCTGGTGCGGCGGCTGGTGCGCGAGGGATTGATGGTGGTGCACTGACCGCACCCGGGATTGCGCCGCCTTCGGCGTCGCCCGGTGGCGATTTTCGCGTGGCGAAAATCGCGGGCGCGCGGGGCGGATGCGTCGGGGATCGCGGCACGCGTGGGACAGGGGGCTCTGCCCCCGCCCGTTCCGGGCTCCCCCGCCATATTTTCCGGATAAAGATGGGGTCTGTCAGTCCGGGCGCGTTTCGCCCTTACCGGGGGCAAGCCCATAGCGTTGGGCCACGCGCCAGACATGGGTGGGCACCATGTTCTTGACCCGTGCCGGATGCGCGCGGCGCAGGTGCAAGATGGTTTCGATCGCCTTCATCTCGACGCGGGCGCGGGCGAACTCGAGGCCGCGCGGCCCGATGCGGGGTTGCAGGAAGGCCACGATGGGGCGCGCCCAGTCGGGCATGGAGCGCAAGGGCAGGCCGCCCGCCGCGCGTTCGGTGTTGGCAAGGAAGCCTTTGACCGCGCTGTCGCGCTTGCCCTTGTCGGTGAGGGGCCGCTGCTGCAGGTTGTCGGCGATCGAGGCCAGCATTTCGGCCCCGCGCGCATTGCGGGCGATGACCCATTGATCGCCGTCGCCGCCCATGTAGCCCACAGTGATGTCGGCCAGACGGTTGGTGTAATCCACGCAGGTCTTGCAGGTCATCGGAAAGAAATCGGCCGGCAGTTTCGAGATCGGCAATTTCAGGAACGGCACCGTGCGGGTGGGCCGGCCATCGTCGTAGCGCAACTCGACCCGGTAGTCGGCGCGGAACTCCAGGTAGGAAATCGTCCGGGGCCGGTCATCGAGCAGCGCCAGGAAGTCGTGGAACCGGTCCGTGGTGGTATTGTCCGAACACGGCGTGCCGATGACGTAGAGGCGGTCGAGACCCAGGTCCGCCTCGATCGCGCGCAGGGCATAGACCTGGCACGGAATGCCGATCATGGCGATGCGCCTGTGGCCTGCGGCGGCGGCGGCCTCGACCGCGGCGAGGGTGGGGCCGAACCCCATGCGCATGCCCCGGCATTCGGCCATGGCGTCGGGGTCGGTCACGATCACCGGGACGGGGCGCCAGCGGTCGTCGGGATGCGCCTTGACGGTGACGACGGCATCGACGGCACCCCGCCGCAGAAGGGTGGCGGCCAACGCGGTGGTGATGCCCGTCCATTGCGCGCCCGGCGCGGGCGGGTCGAGCCGCGCGCGGATCATCGACCGGGTGACGCCAAAGAACATCTCTTCGCCCTGGTCGGGATCGGCCACGCGGCCATGCACGCGCCGTTCGGCGGCCTCGTAATCGGGTTGGATGAACTGGCAAGCCTTGCCGCAGGCGCGCCCGTCACCCATGCGCGAGACCCCGCAATCGGTGCACAGACCCGGGCGCGCGGCCCCGCCGATAACGGGGACGGCAAGGCCGGGTGTGGGGATGTCCTTGGGCATGGGCAGGTCCGTTCGGGCGATCCTGACACCATTCCCGCGCCCGCCGCGCATGTCAACTTTCGTTTACACCTTGACCCCGGGCGCGCCGCCCGCGTCCATCATGCTTTCACCCGGTCCGCCTGCGGGTCGTACAGCGGGCGCAGGCTGGGGGTCGCCGCAACGCGGACGCCCGCGATCTCGATTTCGTAACTCGAGGCGAGGACCTCTGCGGCGGTCTCACCGGGGCAGGGCACGTAGCCCATGCCGATCGCGGCCCCGAGGGTATGACCGTAATTGCCGGAGGTGACGTAGCTGACGACCTCGCCATTTCGCAAGATGGGTTCGGCGTGAAACAGAAGCGGCGCGGGATCGTGAAGCTGGAATTGCACCATGCGCGCGCGCAAGCCTTCATCCTTGCGGCGCAAGACGGCGTCGCGGCCGATGAAATCGGGTTTCGCGGTCCTTACCGCAAAGCCGAGCCCTGCTTCGAGCACGTGATCCTCGCCCGAGATGTCGTGCCCGAAATGGCGAAAGCCCTTTTCGATGCGGCAGCTGTCCATCATGTGAAGGCCGCACATCTTCAGCCCGTGATCTGCGCCTGCCTCGGCGATCGTCTCGAAGACATGGGCGGCCTGATCGGTGCTGACATAGAGTTCCCACCCCAGTTCGCCCACATAGGTGACGCGGTGGGCGCGCGCGATGCCGTAGCCGATTTCGACCTCGCGCGCGGTGCCGAAGGGGAAGCCAGCGTTGGACCAGTCATCGGGGCTGACCGCGCGCATCAGGTCGCGGGCCCTGGGACCCATCACGCAGATCACGGCCTCGGAGGCGGTGACGTCGGTCAGCACGGCCATGCGACCGCCCATATGCATCCGCAGCCAGTGCAGGTCGCGCATCAAGGTCGCGGCGGGCGTGACGACCAGGTAGGCGGTTTCGCTCAACCTTGTGACGGTGACATCGGCCTCGATCCCGCCATTGCGGTTGAGGAACTGGGTGTAGACGATCTTGCCCACGGGCACCGACATGTCGCCGCCTGCCACGTGGTTCAGGAATGCCTCGGCCTCGGGGCCCTCGACGCGGATCTTGCCGAAGGACGACATGTCATACAGCCCCACGGCCTGCCGGATCGCCATATGTTCGGCGCGCTGGTTGGCGAACCAGTTCTGGCCTTTCCAGTCATAGCGGTATTCGCGTTCCTGCCCGTCATTTGCAAACCAGTTGGCCCGTTCCCAGCCTGCAGTTTCGCCAAACACGGCACCACGCGATTTCAGGTGTTCGTGCAAGGCCGACCGGCGCACGCCGCGCGACGTGGCCTTTTGGCGATAGGGGTAGTGATCGGCGTAAAGCAGACCCAGCGTTTCGGAGGCGCGATCGCGCAGGTAGCGGCGGTTGCGCTGAAACGGCTGCATGCGACGGATATCGACATCGCCGATATCAAAGGGCGGCAGGCCGGTTTCCATCCATTCCGCCAGTGCCCAGCCGGCCCCGCCGCCCGACTGGATCCCGATGGAGTTGAAGCCGGCACAGACCCAGTAGCCGTCAAGTTCGGGCGCGGGGCCAAGGTGGTAGGCGTCATCGGGCGTGAAGCTTTCGGGGCCGTTGAAAAACGTGTGGATCCCCGCATCGGCCAGGATCGGCATGCGCGCGCAAGCGGCCTCGAGGATCGGTTCGAAATGTTCGAAATCCTCGGGCAGCTGGTCAAACTCGAAATCCTCGGGGATGGGGCCCCAGGGCTTGGACACGGGCTCGAACGCGCCGAGCAGGAACTTGCCCGCGTCTTCCTTGTAGTAGGCACATTCATCGGGAACCCGCAAAACCGGAAGCTGCGACAGGTCGGGAATGTTTTCCGTGACGATGTAGAAATGTTCGCAGGCCTGCAGCGGGACGTTGACCCCCGCCATGGCCCCGAAATCGCGCGCCCACATTCCGGCGCAGTTCACGACCGTATCGCAGGCGATGGTGCCGGTGGCGTCGCCCTGCGCCCAGGTCACGCCGGTCACGCGGCCACCATCGTGGTTCACGCCGGTGACTTTCACGTTTTCGGCCACGATGGCCCCGCGTTGGCGCGCACCCTTGGCCATGGACAGCGCGATGTTGGCCGGATCGCCCTGCCCGTCCAGTGGCAGCCAGACGGCGGCGGTCATGTCGTCGGTGTTCACGTGGGGGTAGAGGCGGTTGACCTGTGCTGCGTCGATCTCTTCGACATCGACACCGAAGGCGCGCGCCATGGAGGCCTGGCGCAGCACTTCCTCGCGCCGCGCCTCGGTCAGCGCCATGGTGATCGATCCACAGCGGCGGAAGCCCGTGGAGATTCCGGTTTCGGCCTCTAGCTCGCCGTAAAGCTCCTGGGAATATTTTGCCAGGCGCGTCATGTTCTTGGTCGCGCGCAACTGCGCGATCAGGCCCGCCGCGTGCCAGGTGGTGCCCGATGTCAGGCGCTTGCGTTCCAGCAACACGACGTCGGTCCAGCCCAGTTTCGTCAGGTGGTAGGCGACGGAACATCCGGCGACCCCGCCCCCGACAATGACCACGCGGGCGGATTTGGGCAGATCGACCATGATGTTCCCTCGGCACAGTTTTCGTCCGCGCATCAGACGGACCCACGCGGCCGATCGCAACAGGTTTTTTCACCCGGCGCCGAGCGGATTGCGCGCTTTGGGTTGCGACGAGTTTGTCCCTTGATCCGCGACCACGGCAGGACATACGTTTTCGTATCGCGGCGGAATTCGCAAAGTTATTCCTGCGCGTTGGAGAATTTGAGAACCCGGGCCATTGCATTGCCGGCCCGCCCGGTCAATCCTCCATCCGGGATCGCCAAGGGGGAGGACCCATGGGACATATCGAGCCGAAACTGGAGCTTTCGCCGAAGGTTTCGGACGAGATTCGAAAGACGACCTGCTACATGTGCGCCTGCCGTTGCGGAATCGATGTGCACCTGAAGGACGGCAAGGTCGCCTATATCGAAGGCAATCGCGACCACCCGGTCAATCGCGGGGTTCTGTGCGCCAAGGGCAGCGCGGGGATCATGCAGCACAATGCGCCCTCGCGCCTGCGGGCACCACTCAGGCGGGTGGGGCCGCGTGGGTCGGGCGAGTTCGAGGAAATCTCGTGGGACGAGGCGCTGCAAACCGCCGTATCGTGGTTGAAACCGATCCGGGAAACCGCACCGGACAAGCTCGCGTTTTTCACCGGGCGCGACCAGTCGCAATCCTTTACAAGTTTCTGGGCGCAGAATTTCGGCACGCCCAATTACGCCGCCCATGGCGGGTTCTGTTCGGTCAACATGGCGGCGGCCGGCATCTACACGATGGGCGGGGCCTTTTGGGAATTCGGCCAACCCGATTGGGAACGCACCAAGCTGTTCATGCTGTTCGGCGTGGCGGAAGACCATGACAGCAACCCCATCAAGATGGGGCTTGGACGGCTCAAGGAACGCGGGGCCAAGGTGATTGGCGTCAACCCGATCCGGTCAGGCTACAACGCGGTGGCCGACGAATGGGTGGGCATCACACCGGGCACCGACGGTCTGTTCATATTGTCGCTGGTGCATTGCCTGCTGACGGCGGGAAAGATCGACCTCGAGTACCTGACCCGGTTCACCAACGCCCCGGTCCTGGTGAACGAAGACCCGCAAGATCCCGACTATGGCCTGTTCCTGCGCGACAGCGCGGGCAAGATGCTGGTCATCGACCGCGCAACGGGCATGCCGGCGAAATTCGACCAGGCTGGCATCAAACCGGATCTCGCCCATGGGTATCGCCGGGCGGGCATCACGCACCGCCCGGTGTTCCAGCTATTGGCCGAGCGGTATCTGAGCGACGATTACGCGCCCGAGGCCGTCGCCGAACGCTGTGGCGTGACGCCCGAGCGCATCCGGAAGATCGCCGCCGAACTGGCCCGCGTGGCCTTTGACGAGGCGATCGAGATCGACCAGCCCTGGACCGATTTCCGGGGCGTGC
>CAYWTM010000080.1:0-15497 GCA_964460185.1 uncultured Roseicyclus sp.
ATGCTGCGGCTTCAGAAGGAACGGATGGACGGCGCCTTCATCCCCTCCGAGCGGGAATATTTCCACCGCTTCGGGCTGAACGCCGAGAAACTGTCCTACGCCAAGCCAGACGCCATCGTGATGCATCCCGGCCCGATGAACCGGGGGGTGGAGATCGATGGCACCATCGCCGACGACATCAACCGAAGCGTCATCCAGGAACAGGTGGAAATGGGCGTCGCCGTGCGGATGGCGGCGATGGAACTTCTGGCCGAGACCCTGCGCGCCGGGCGGCGGGATGGCGCACCATGACCCGAACACTTCACATCTATGCGTTGAACCGGCCCTCCGAGCTGCGCCACACGCATCTGACCCGCGCCCAGGGTGCCCGGCCGGATCTGCCACCGCTGGCCGGCTGGCTGGGGGTTGGTGACCTGGACACCAGCGAGATCGAGATTTTCCCCGTTTCCGATCTGGGCGACATGGGGTTGAGCGACTACGTTGCTACCGCCTTTGCCACCCGAGAGGACATTCCCCCCGCGACGCGCGCGCAGATCGACGCGCTGTCGGGGTCCGTGTTGCTGGTCCCCGATCTGGCGATGACCGGCACTCCGCACCCCGGCGCCGACTTGATCCTGATGGCAACCCTGCCCCTGGCCCAACCCGACAACAGCATGGATATGGACCCGGTACCGGTCGACCGGATCGCCGCACCACCCGCCCCGGACGAGATGGACGAGAATGGTCGATCCGGACCGGGCGGCGTTGTCTGGGTCGTGCTCGCGGTCGTGGTGATCGTTGTTCTGCTGGGGATTTTGCTATGACCAACGCGCTGTTGCACAATGCCCGCCTGATCGACCCCGAAACCGGAACCGAGACCCTGGGCTGGCTGCGGATCGAGGGGGGTCGCATCGCCGAAACCGGCGCAGGCCCACGGCAGGGCGGAACCGATTGCGGCGGCCTGTGCCTCGCCCCCGGCATCGTCGATATCGGCGTCAAGGTCGGTGAACCGGGCGAACGCCACAAGGAAAGCTTTCGCACGGCCGGGCGCGCGGCAGCGGCGGGCGGGGTCACCACCATGGTCACGCGGCCCGATACCGCGACCCCCATCGACACCCCCGAAGTGCTGGAATTCGTGAACCGCCGCGCCCGTGACGAGGCCCGGGTTCATGTGCGCCCGATGGCGGCGCTGACCCGCGCGCGGGCGGGCCGCGAAATGACGGAAATCGGCTTCTTGCTGGATGCGGGTGCCGTGGCCTTCACCGATGGCGATGCCGTGACCACCGATACCAAGGTTCTGTCGCGCTGCATGACCTATGCCCGATCGCTGGGTGCGCTGATCCTTGGCCACCCGCAAGACCCGGGGCTGAGCGAGGGGGCGGCCGTGACTTCGGGCAAGTTCGCGTCTTTGCGGGGCTTGCCTGCGGTGTCGCCGATGGCCGAACGTCTGGGGTTGGAACGGGATCTGGCGCTGGTGGAACTGACCGGCGTCAAATACCACGCAGACCAGATTTCGACCGCGGCCGCCCTGCCCGCGCTGAGCCGCGCCAAGGCTGCGGGGCTGAACGTCACCGCCGGTGTCTCGATCCACCACCTGACGCTCAACGAACTGGACGTCGGCGATTACCGCACGTTCTTCAAGGTAAAGCCGCCGCTCAGGTCCGAGGAAGATCGCAGCGCCATGGTCGAGGCCGTGCGCACGGGCCTGATCGACGTCATCTCTTCCATGCACACACCGCAGGACGAGGAAAGCAAACGCCTGCCCTTCGAGGCCGCCGCCAGCGGCGCGGTGGGGCTCGAGACCCTGCTTTCCGCCGCCCTCAGGTTGTATCATTCGGGCGAACTGACGCTGCCCGAACTGTTCCGGGCGCTGGCCCTGAATCCCGCCCGCCGACTGGGGCTGGAGGCAGGCCGCCTTGCCGCCGGCGCACCGGCGGACCTGGTGCTGTTCGACCCCGATGTGCCCTACGTGCTGGATCGTTTTACCCTGCAGTCGAAATCCAAGAACACGCCCTTTGACGGGCAGCGCATGCAGGGCCGGGTGCAGGGCACCTGGGTGGACGGACAGCGCGTCTATGACCACGGGGCGGTGTGATGCCGGATTTCGAGACCACCTTTGGCCTGTTGGCCGTGACCGCGGTCTGCGCCTATCTTCTTGGTTCCGTTCCGTTCGGGATCGTCATGGCAAGGCTGTTTGGCCTCGGGGATCTGCGCCAGATCGGGTCGGGCAATATCGGGGCCACCAACGTGCTGCGCACGGGCAACAAGCTGGCCGCGGCCCTGACGCTGGTTCTGGATGCCGGCAAGGGCGGGATCGCGGTGCTGATCGCGCGCGCCGCGCTGGGCGAAGACGCCGCCCAGATCGCAGGCTTCTTCGCGTTCCTCGGCCATTGCTACCCGGTCTTTCTGCGCTTTCAAGGGGGCAAGGGGGTGGCGACATTCCTCGGCACGCTTCTGGCGCTGTTCTGGCCTGCGGGACTTGCCGCCTGCCTGACCTGGGCCGTCACGGCCGGGATCACCCGGATCTCATCATTGTCGGCGCTGGTGGCCGCGGCGCTTAGCCCCGTATTCGTGAATATCCTGGGCATGCCGACAGCGGGTTTCCTGAGCATCGCGCTTGCGGCATTGATTTTTGCCCGCCACCAAGCGAACATCCAAAGATTGGTCGCCGGGCAAGAGCCAAAGATTGGCCGAAAATCCTGAACGCGACACTCTGAAACAAGCGGCCAGGTGTCGGACCGCAAAAATCGGATTTTCGAAAGGTCAAACCCTATGGATTTCATGACTGCGGTTCGCACCTGCCTGGGAAAATACGTGACGTTCTCGGGCCGGGCGCAACGTTCGGAATATTGGTGGTGGGCGCTGTTTTCCTTTGGCGGCAACGTCGTGCTGCAATTCGTCGACGGGGTGCTGTTCGGCAGTGTCGGCGGTCAGCAGATCGGCGTTCTGGCGCCGCTGTTTTCACTGGCCGTGTTCCTGCCCAGCATCTCGGTCGGTGTGCGCCGCTTGCATGACCTGGACAAATCCGGCTGGTGGCTGCTGATCGCGCTGGTGCCGCTGATCGGTTTTCTTGTCTTGCTGTATTTCTTCGTGCAGCGCGGGACCGAGGGCAGCAATCAATTCGGCGCGGATCCCCTTGCGGGGACAAGAACGCCGGCCTGAAACGTCCCTGCATGGTCTGCTTGATCACGTGTTTCAGGCGGCCTTGTTCAAAAATCTCAGCCTTTCCACGCCGATGCCACGCTCCGGCCATAGTCGGCTGCGCATGTCTGCAGGCGATGATGATGCGCGATCAGGCGAAAAGGACTGCCGTTCATGGGATTTTTTCGGGCCGTTGGTCGCAGCTATGCCAACATGCTGAATTTCTCGGGCCGCGCATGTCGGGCCGAATTCTGGTGGTTCGTCCTGTTTCAGTTCCTGGCGATCTTCGGGGCGACCTTCAGCCTGATCATGCTGGTTTCGACCAACCCACAATGGGCCGCCCAGTTTCAGGATGTGTCACGAAATCAGGGCGATTGGGCGGTGTTCCTCAACCCCGTCATGGCATGGTGGACGGCGGGATACATCGTGCTGATCTGGTTGCCCGCGACGGCTTCCATCGTACGTCGCCTGCATGACACCAACCGGTCCGGCGGGTGGTATTTCATCCAGTTGGTGCCACTCATCGGTGCGATCTGGCTGCTGGTGTTGCTTTTGTTGCCGGGCACCCATGGCAACAACCGCTTTGGCCCCGATACCGTGCCCGACCGCAAGCGCAGGCTGCCGGTGCATCCCGCCTTCGATCAGCCCCTGAACCCGAGGGATCGCGCCGCGATCGAATCCGCGCGCCGGGCCGAGATCAAGGCCTACTACCGCAAGACCGTGCTGTCAGGCATCCAGAAGTCCGAGGCCTGACGGGCAGGCCCGCGTGGCCCGGTGGATCAGTAGCGATAGGCTTCGTAAATGCGGGTCAGGTCGCCGCCCCAATCACCGTGGTAGTGATCCAGCAGCTCATCGGCCGGGACCTTGCCGGTATCGATGCTGTCTTTCAGGGCGCTCAGGAAATGGGTCTCGTCCGGGATCAGCCCACCGGCACCGGGGCGCGCACGCGCCTTGAGCCCGGCCTCTGATATCGCCACGACCTCGCGCGCCAGATCGTGCATCTTGATGCCGCCGACTTCGGCCTGCAGCGCGGAAACCGACGCCTCCACCCTCAGCGCCTCGCGGGTTTCGGCATCCCAGCTCTTGACCAGATCCCACGCCGCATCCAGCGCGGCCTGGTCATACATCAGCCCCACCCAGAACGCGGGCAGCGCGCACAGCCTGCGCCATTGGCCACCATCGGCCCCGCGCATCTCGATGAATTTCTTGACGCGTGCCTCGGGGAAGACCGTGGTCAGATGATCGGCCCAGTCGCTGAGCGTCGGTCTTTCCCCCGGAAGCGCCGGCAGCGCACCTTTCATGAAGTCGCGAAAGGACTGACCCAGCGCATCGATGTATTTTCCATCGCGGTAGACGAAATACATCGGCACATCGAGCACGTATTCCACCCAACGTTCGAACCCGAACCCGTCTTCGAAGGCAAAGGGCAAGGTGCCGGTGCGGTCGGCGTCCAGATCGCGCCAGACACGGCTGCGCCATGACTTGTGGCCATTGGGGGCCCCGTCCAGGAAGGGTGAGTTGGCGAAAAGGGCCGTGGCAACAGGTTGCAGGGCCAGCGCCACGCGCATTTTCTGCACCATGTCGGCCTCGGACGAGAAATCGAGGTTCACCTGAACCGTACAGGTCCGGTACATCATGGTTTTGCCCATGGTGCCGACCCGGTCCATGTAATCGGTCATCAGGCGGTAGCGGCCCTTGGGCATCATCGGCATGTCTTCGTAGTGCCAGATCGGGGCCGCACCCAATCCGATGAATTCCACGCCGATCTTTTCGGCAACGTCGCGGACCTGGCGCAGATGTTCGTTCACCTCGTCACAGGTCTGGTGAATGGTCTCCAGCGGTGCGCCCGACAGTTCCAGTTGCCCACCCGGTTCCAGGCTGACATTCGCGCCATTCTTTTCAAGGCCGATGATCTTGCCACCCTCTTCGACCGGGGCCCAGCCAAAGCTATCGCGCAACCCTTCCAGAACGGCCCGGATGGATGCC
The DNA here is from genome assembly GCA_964460185.1 of uncultured Roseicyclus sp. Taxonomy (GTDB): domain Bacteria; phylum Pseudomonadota; class Alphaproteobacteria; order Rhodobacterales; family Rhodobacteraceae; genus JAVJPJ01. The sequence goes on from CAYWTM010000080.1 coordinate 5,107, forward strand.
TTGCCCTCGTATGGCAGGGGCTTCAGGGTGTCTGCGGTGTAGCCGAATTTCTCGTGCTCGGTGCCAATGCGCCAATCCTCTTTCGGTTTGCAGCCCTCGGCCAGGTATTCGGCCAGTTGCTCGTAGCGTTCGATGGGGCCGCCACCGGATTGGGGTATGGACATGGATCAGCGCCTTCGTTGTCGGACCACGGAGACCTGAACCGAGCCGTTCAGACTGTCAAGGCCTCCACCGGGTCCCGACGCCACAAGGTGACACTGCCTTCGTGCGAAACCTCCAGCGCGGCAATCAGGCCCCCGGGCCTGAGCCCGGGCAGCGCGGTGAAGGCGTCGAACAGGGCGTCGGCCCCGGCCGCATCTACGGGGATCACCAGCATCTGACCGGGTTCCATCAAGACCCACGCCCGATGCCCCAGGTGATCGCGCCGCAGCGACAGCATCGTCATTTCGCGCAAGGCCACCGCACCGCCTGTGACGGGGCCCATATATACGATGCGCCCCTCGTCGACCTGCACGACCCCCGGGCCCTGCCCATCGGGCGCAAACCGCGCACGCCGGATCGCGGGCAGGATGGCGATGGCGCCGGCGGCCATCAGGACATAGCCGAACCCCTGGACCACCGGGCCGGGCCGGGCGGTGATCCAGAAACCGGCGGCGATCACGGCGACAGCCGCCAACACCTCGCGCCAGCGGCGCAGCAGGGCCGCGACCTCGGGGCGCAGAAAGCCGCTCATCGCCAATCGCCCCGATCCGCCTGCCACAGCGTCAGGGCCGCGACGGCTGCGGTATCCGCTCGCAAGATCCGGGGCCCAAGGCTGATCGGCGTCAGCAAAGGCAAGCCGCGCAGATAAGTCCGTTCGGCTTGGGAAAACCCGCCCTCGGGTCCGATCAGGATGGCCCATTTATCCGCTTGCGGCGCATGATCCAGACAGGCTCGGGCCCCGGCACTTGTCTCATCGGCAAAGATCAGGTGGCGATCCCCGGGCCAGGCGCCCAGCACCGCGCGCAGCGTTTGCAGGTCGTCCACCGCCGGCACGAAGGTCGCGCCGCATTGTTCGGCCGCCTCCACGGCATGAGCCTGAAGCCGATCCTGCCGGATACGCCCGGCATTGGTGAATTCGGTCTGCACCGGCAAGATCCGCGCGACGCCAAGCTCGACGGCTTTTTCCACGATGAAATCGGTCCGCGCCTTCTTGATTGGGGCGAACAGCAGCCACAGATCGGGCGGCGGTCGCAATGGCGCGGTCTGATCGCGGCACACCAGCTGTCCGCCGCGCCTGGACGCTTCGGCCACATCGGCGCGCCACTCGCCGTCCTTGCCGTTGAAAAGCGCGACGCCATCGCCAACAGACAGGCGCATGACGTTGAACAGGTAGTTGGCCTGATCCCGCGACAGGTCGACCGTTTGATCCGGGGCCAAAGGGTGCTCTACATAGAGCCGTATTTTGGGGCTGTCTGACATGGAGCGCACGATATGAGCGAGGCAGGCGAAACGCCAGAGGGTCAGGTGGCAGATGCCGTTCGCGGCAATTGGGTCGATCGTATCGCCCCCGCACCCACACGGCCCTACCTGCGGCTCAGCCGGGCCGATAGGCCCATCGGAACCTGGCTCTTGCTGTTGCCGTGCTGGTGGGCCCTGTTTCTGGCCGCCGCCGCCGGGGGCGACGGTCTGTCGGCCTATGACGTGTGGCTGTTTGCCGGATCGGCACTGGGCGCGTTCTTGATGCGCGGCGCGGGATGCACGTGGAACGACATCACCGACCGCGATTTTGACGCCGCTGTCGCACGCACGAAATCGCGCCCGATCCCGTCGGGCCAGGTCACGCCCCGGCAGGCGATGATCTGGCTGGTGGTCCAGTCGCTGGTCGCGTTCTGCATCTTGCTGACCTTCAACCTGAACGCCATCGTGCTTGGCATCGCGTCCCTCGGCACCGTTGCGATCTACCCGTTTGCCAAACGGTTCACATGGTGGCCGCAGGTGTTCCTGGGCCTTGCCTTCAACTGGGGCGCGTTGCTTTTGTGGACGGCGCAATCGGGGCAACTGGGCTGGCCGGCGGTGGTGCTGTATCTGGGCGGCATCGCCTGGACGTTGTTCTACGACACGATCTATGCCCATCAAGATACAGAGGATGACGCCTTGATCGGGGTGAAATCCACGGCACGGCTCTTCGGTGCGAACTCCCGCATCTGGCTGCGCGGGTTCTTGATCGCGACCGTCGCGCTGGTGGGGCTGGCGGCGCTGATGGCACTGGGGGGCGCATCGGTCCTGGCGCTGGTGCTGGCATTGGTCGGCGTCTGGGCCATGGGATGGCACATGGTGTGGCAGTTGCAGCGACTGGATATCGACGATCCGGAAAACTGCATGCTCCTGTTTCGGTCGAACCGCGACGCCGGGTTGATCCCTGCGCTGTTTTTCGCCCTCGCCGCACTGGTTTGATTGAACCCGTTCAGGGAACCCTGTAACCCATGCAAAACACCGGGCAGCGGAACGCTTTTTGATCATGAACCGGATCCCCTTCATTCTTACCATCGCCTCCGTCGTCGGAGGCCTTGTCCTGTCGGTGTTCGCCGCCGGGTTCCTGGCCGTCGCGATGGAACGCAGGTCCATCGAGGCGGTCGAAGCCGGGCTGAACCAGAGCGGGATGGACTGGGTCGAGGTTTCGGCCAATGGCCTGCAGGTTTTCCTGGATGGAACAGCCCCAAGCGAGGCCGCCAACTTCCGCGCGTTCAGCCGTGCGGGCTCGGTCATCGACGCCGACCGGATCGTGAACCGGATGGAAGTGGCCCGTCAGGATACGGCCGCCCCGCCACGCTTTTCCGTGGACATGCTGCGCAACTCCGATGGCATCCAGGTGATCGGGCTGGTCCCTCTCGAAACCGGGGATTCCGCCATTACCCTGACCCTGTCGGACATGGCCGACGGGATCGAGGTCGCCAATCTGGTGGAAATGGTCGATTTTCCGGCACCGGATAATTGGGAGAACGCGCTGGCCTACGGGTTGCGCGCCCTGCGTGAATTGCCGCGATCCAAGGTGACGGTCTATTCGGACCGGGTCGAGGTTCAGGCCGTCAGCGAAAGCGTCGCCCAGCGCGCGGACTTCATCGCGGCGCTGCAAAGCAACCAACCACGCGGTGTGCAGGTGGTGCTGGATATCTCGGCGCCGCGCCCCGTCATCACGCCGTTCACCTTTCGCTTTGTCATCGACACCGAAGGGGCGCGGTTCGAAACCTGCGCCGCCGATACGCTGGCGGCGCGCAACCAGATCGTGCAAGCCGCCGAGGCCGCAGGCGCGACCAATCTGCAAACCTGCTCCATCGGGCTTGGTGTGCCATCGCCGCAATGGGGCAGCGCCATCGCGACGGCGATCGCGGCCGTGGCCGAACTGGGCACGGGGACGGTTGCGTTTTCGGATGCCGATGTGACCCTGATCGCCATGGAAGGCACCGACCCGAACGAGTTCGACAGGGTCATCGGTGAACTTGCGGCGGCACTGCCCGATGTCTTTTCCCTTCAAGGGGTCCTGCCCGAACCCACGCCGGACCAGGCCGCCAACAGCGGGCCGGTGCGGTTTCAGGCCACCCTTTCGGACAGCGGGCGCGTTCGGTTGCGCGGACGCGTTCCCGAAGGTCCCATTGGCCGTTCGGTCGAGGCCTATGCCCGTGCCCTGTTCGGCGGCGGCAATACCGATGTGGCGACACGCGCGGTCACCGATCTTCCGCAAGGATGGTCCCTGCGTGTCATGGCTGGCCTGCAGGCGCTTTCGACGCTGAATGACGGAACCCTGACAGTGGATCGCGACCTGCTTTTGCTGCAGGGCAATACCGGCAACCCCGATGCCATTTCGGATCTCACGCGGCTGTTGGGCGAAGAACTGGGGCAGGCCGCCGCGTTCGAACTGAACGTGACCTATGTCGAGGCGCTCGATCCCATCGCGTCGCTGCCCACCCCCGAGGAATGCGTCGCCCGCATCCAGGCAGTTCAGGACGAGACCAAGATCGTGTTTGATCCGGGATCCATCGAAATTACCGACGAAGCGGGCGACATCCTCGACCAAATCGCGCAGATCTTGCCCGATTGCCGTCATGTGCGCATGGAAATCGCCGGACACACCGACAGCCAGGGCCGCGAAGAGATGAACCTGAACCTCAGCCAGGCGCGGGCGGAATCGGTTCTGAACGGACTTTTGGCGCGCAGCGTGCTGGTGTCGAACCTGACCGCGCAGGGCTATGGCGAAACCCAGCCGATCACCTCGAACGAGACCGAAGAGGGCCGGGAATCGAACCGCCGCATCGAATTCCGCCTTTTTTCGACCGCCACCGAGGGCGAAGAGATGGACGACACCGATCAGGATTTGCCCGAGGGCGAAGACGGTGAACAACAAGCCCCATCGGCCGAATCCAGGCCGGTGCCACGCCCCGACAGCATTGCCGAAGCCGCCGCCGCGGCCCGGGACGGATAGGAGACCTGCCCCATGGACCGTGTCCAGTTCATCATTGCCATCGCGCTGATCCTGTTCGTCGCCTTCGCGCTCGGGTGGTTGGCCCACTGGCTGATCACCCGGTTTTCCCAGGTCTCAAGCGCGGACCTGAACGAGCTGGAGGCGCTCGCCAAGGCGTTGCACGATGCCGAGGAAACCCGCGATCAGGCCATCGCCTACCTGCAACAACGCGAGGCGGAACTGACCGGGCAGCTCAGCCAGACCGAGGCGGAACTGCGCGCCGCGATGGAAGGGCTGCGTGATGCGCGACTGGAAGCCGAAGATCTGCGCGGCTACATCGAACAGCAAAACCAGGCGTCCAGCTAAGGCTCGCGCGTAAAACGTCCTTTTCCGTTGATCCGGGGGCTATGACTGCTGCGACCAGCGGCCCAGGGCGTCCTCGTCTTCGTCCTTTGCCGCGACCCACGCCTCACCCGATGCGGTCACTTCCTTTTTCCAGAAGGGCGCGCGGGACTTGAGGTAATCCATCAGGAACTCGGCCGCCTGAAACGCATCGGCACGGTGCGGCGCGGCGGTGGCCACCATCATGATGGGATCGGACGGGGCAAGCGGGCCGAAACGGTGCAAGATCATCGCGTCGATCAGGCCAAAGCGCGTGATCGCTTCGGACCGGATCGCGGTCAGGGCCTTTTCGGTCATGCCGGGATAATGCTCGATCTCCATCACGGCCAGGCCGCCGTCCGCCAGATCACGGGTTATCCCGGAAAAGCTTACGACAGCGCCCGCACCCTGCACGCTATCGGCAAAGGTGTTGAGCTCCGCCCCCATGTCAAAGGCGTCGGCCTGGACGCGCACGCGATCGGCCACGGCGATCAACCGCCCGTCATCGGGGGAAAGAACGCAACTTCGCGCGCGCCGGACAGCGGCGCGTCGCCATCGACCAGTTCCTGATCCACGGCGGCACGGATCGCCCCCATGTCGGAAAATGCGTAGGCATAGCCGTCATCGCGGGTGCGCAGTTCGGCCACCAGGTCGGCCACGGTCGCGGCGTCGGTTTCGACCTGTTCCTGCGCCGTGCCAACCCGTTCGCGAAGCCAGGCAAAATAAAGGATATCAAGCTTCATGCCGTCCCCCTCAGATGCGGCAGGGCCTTGCGGAAATAATCATAGCCGGTGATCAGTGTCAAAATCGCGGCCAGCCACAACAGCACCAGTCCGCCATAAGATACGATCATCAGGCCGTTGTACTTCCACGCGACGCCCAGATGGTCCGGGTCGTCCCCGTTCAGAATGCCCGCCAGGCTTTCGCCATCCATGCCAAAGACCTGCATACGGAAATAGTGATCGAACAGGCCCCACGCAAACAGCAGCGCGATGGCCACCATCTGCACCGTGGTTTTCCACTTGGCCAATGGCGTGACCTTGAGCGTGCTTGCAGCGCTGCCCAGGAATTCCCGCAAGCCGGACACGAACACCTCCCGGAACAAGATCGCCGTGACAGGCACCAGCATCCAGCCGGTGATCCCGTGCACCCCCAGCAGGACCGCCAGCGCGATCACCACCATCGCCTTGTCGGCAATCGGGTCCAGCATCGCGCCAAAGCGGCTTTCCTGCCCCCATTTGCGCGCCAGCCACCCATCCAGGTAGTCGGTGAGGGATGCGAACAGGAACAAGATCAGCGCCACCCAATCCGCATAGGGGCGGATCAAGAACAAGAACGCCAGCCCCACCAAAGGTGCGGCAGCCAGGCGGATCACGGTCAGGGTGTTGGGCACGTTCCACTGCATGATGGATGCGTAGCGCGTTCCGCCCCGCTGCGGAAGAGGCTCCGCCCTATCCGCGTTCGTGGAAATAGTCATAGATCTTCTGGGCCAGCCCCTCGCTGATGCCATCCACGGCCTTCAGATCGGCAAGATTGGCGCGCCCGACCGCCTTGGCGCTGCCGAAATGCGCCAGAAGCGCGCGCTTTCGCGTGCCGCCGACGCCGGGAACATCGTCCAGCGGCGTGGCCGACACCGCCTTGGATCGTTTCGCGCGATGCGCCCCGATGGCAAAGCGATGCGCCTCATCGCGCATGCGTTGCACGAAATACAGCACCGGGTCATTGCGTTTCAGGGCAAAGACGGACTGGCCGGGCCGGTGGAATTCTTCCTTGCCCTGATCGCGGTCGATCCCCTTGGCGACACCGATGAACGGCACGTCCTCGACGCCCAGATCATCCATGATCTCCTTGACTGCGCTGATCTGTCCCGCACCACCGTCGATCAGCAACAGATCCGGCCAGGCCTCGCTTTCGCGATCGGGGTCTTCTTTCAGCAGGCGCTGGAACCGTCGGGTCAGCACCTCTTTCATCATCCCGAAATCGTCGCCCGGCGTCAGGCTGTCGCCGCGAATGTTGAACTTGCGATACTGACTTTTCACGAAGCCATCGGGGCCGGCCACGATCATCGCCCCCACCGCATGCGCCCCCTGAATATGAGAGTTGTCATAAACTTCGATCCGCTTTGGCGGCGCATCCAGGTCAAAGGCCTCGGCCAAGCCGTCCAGCAGCTTGGTCTGCGCCTGCCCCTCGGCCAGCCGGCGCGCAAGGCTTTCGCGCGCGTTCCTGAGTGCGCTGTCGATCAGTTCCGCCTTTTCGCCACGCTGCGGCACCAGGATTTCCACCCGGCGGCCAAGCTTCTGGGACAAGGCATCGGTCATCAGATCCGCATCCGAGACAGGATGCGACACGATGATCTGACGGGGCGGGTCCTTTTGATCGTAGAACTGGCCCAGAAACGCCTCCAGCACCTCGGGTTCGTCGATGTCCGGGCCGACACGCGGATAGTAGTCCTTGTTGCCCCAGTTCTGATTGGCCCGGATGAAAAAGACCTGCACGCAGGCCTGCCCGCCTTCCATGTGCAAGGCGATCACATCCGCCTCACGCACGCCGCGCGGGTTGATGCCTTGGGCGGACTGCACATTGGTCAGGGCCCGGATACGGTCCCGCAGGGCGGCCGCGCGTTCGAATTCCATCGCCTCGGATGCGGTGGCCATCTGCGTGGCCAGATGGGCCTGAAGCTCGGTTGAGTCACCCTTCAGAAACCGAACGGCATCCGCTACGGACGCATCGTAGTCATCGGCGCTGATATGGCCCACGCAAGGGGCCGAACAGCGCTTGATCTGGTACAGCAAACACGGCCGCGTGCGGCTTTCGAAGGTCGCATCGGTGCAGTTGCGCAGCAAGAACACCTTTTGCAGCTGGTTCAGCGTTCGATTGACCGCGCCCGCGCTGGCGAAGGGGCCGAAATAGTCGCCTTTTTCCGTCTTGGCGCCGCGATGTTTCTTGATCTGGGGAAAGTCATGCGCACGACTGACCAGGATGTTGGGAAAGCTTTTGTCATCGCGCAGCAGCACGTTGTAGCGCGGCTTGAGCTGCTTGATGAGGTTCTGCTCCAGCAACAGAGCCTCGGTTTCCGTGCGCGTCGTCAGGAACATCATCGAGGCCGTGTCGCGGATCATCCGTGCGATGCGCGGGCTGTGCCCCGTCGGTTTGGCGTAATTCGAAACGCGCTTTTTCAGCGCCCGGGCCTTGCCCACATACAGAACTCGCGATTGTGCATCGAGCATCCGGTAGACACCGGGCGAATTGTCCAGCGTCTTGAGGTATCCATGGATCACCTCGTGCCCGGCGGGGGGCTGTGGTCGAGACGTTTCAGACATGAATTTCGAGGTCCCGCGATTCCCTTGATGGCTGCAATGGAATGATCGCTCGCGCAAGCCCCGAGCTTTCCACCGCTCCTGTGGATAACCATGAGGAAAAAACCGGGACCAGCGAAATTTTCCTTTGTTTTTGGCACAGTTCGACGTGTTGCTGAATTTTTGGGCGCTCGTGCATGGCCTTGTTATCAATAATAATTTTTTTCGATATCTTGCCGCGTCATGTGGCTGTCACGTAAATTATACGTGGACGTCACACTGTAACGGCCAGTGGACAACTGTGCTGGTTGCTTGTTTCGATTGGGTTATTCCACGCCCAGAACATCGGGCGTGTGCCACGCAAGATGCTGGCCTCCATCGACGCAAATCAGCTGTCCGGTCACCGCGCGGGCGTCCATCAGGTACCTCAGCGCGGTGCAAATACCTTCGGGGTCCGCGCCACGGTTCAGTATCGTTGCCGCGCGCTGCCGGGCAAAATGATCGACGGATTGGCGGGCCCCCTGCATCGTGGGGCCCGGCCCGATGGCGTTGACCCGGATCCTCGGGGCCAGCCCCTGCGCCGCCGTGCGCGTCAGGGCCCACAGCCCCATCTTGGCGATGGTGTAGGTCGTGAATTCGGGCGTCAGCTTGCGCACGCGCTGATCGATCATGTTCACGACCAGTCCCTGTGCGACCGGTTCGCCGTTTTCATCGATGTCGGGGTCCGGTATCTGGGCCGCAAGGGCCTGCGTCAGGACAAAGGGCGCGCGCAGGTTCGAGCCCAGGTGGCGGTCCCAACTGGTGCGCGTGGCGGTGTGCAGATTGTCGTATTCGAAGATCGAGGCGTTGTTGATCAACGTGGTGACCGGCTGGCCCAGGGCGTCGGCCGCGCGTGGCAACAGCGCCTGGGTCGCATCCTCGTCCAGCAGATCGGCCTGCAACGTCACCGCGTTCACGCCCAGCGTCCGGATGTCGGCGGCCGTTGCCTCTGCCGCATCCGCGCTGTGTGCGTAGTGCACCGCCACGTCGTGGCCTGCTCGGGCCAGTTCGAGGGCCATCGCCCGGCCCAAACGTTTGGCCGCGCCTGTTACCAATGCCGTCATGTTCGTATCTTTCTGCTGCTCTGTGCGCCGGTCAGTTCAGAACGACCAGCAGGTATGTCACATAGAGCCCCGTGAACGCCACGCCAACAACACGGCCCATATTCAGCCGGAAGAACACGAACGGCGCCAGCAACAAAGACGCCGCCAGCATCACCCACAGATCGAACCTGAGGAACTCCGGATCGACCGCGATGTCGCCGACCAGTGATGTTACCCCGATGATCGCCAGAAGGTTGAATATGTTCGATCCGATCACATTTCCAAGCGCGACATCGGCATGGCGGCGCAACGCGGCCATCACCGTTGTGGCCAGTTCCGGCAACGACGTGCCGATCGCCACGAGGGTCAGACCGATAACCGTATCGCTTACGCCATAGGCCCGCGCGATCGCGGTCGAACTGTCGACCAGCAGATCCGCACCCAAGGGCAGGCCGATCAGGCCAAGCAACAGAAACAGGCCGATCTTCCACCACGGCATATCGGGGTCGGCTTCTTCCAGTTCGTCCAGCTCGGGGGCCGGTGCCCCGTTGACCGCACGGCGGTGGTCGCGCGCCGCACGCACCTGATCCAGAAGCACAAAGGACAGCGCCCCCAAAAGGATGATGCCGTGCCACCACGTCATCGGGCCGGCAAACGCCAGGCCGATGAACAGGACGCTGCCCATGATCATGAACACGTAGGTGCGCCGCGTATCACTGCCCGCGCCCAACCCGGCCAGGATGGCAGGTATGCCCAGAACCAGTAGGATATTCGCCGTGTTCGACCCGACAACATTGCCCAGGGCCAGGCCCGGCACGCCGTCCAGTATGGCCTTGATCGATATCAACAGCTCGGGCGCAGAGGTCCCGAAGGCCACCACGGTCAGGCTCACGATCAGCGCCGGGATGCCCAGCCTGAGGCTCAGGTTCACCGCCCCTTTGACCAGCACGTCGCCCGCAAGCAGCAAGATCACGAGGCCAAGCCCCGCATAGGCGAATTCCCAAACCATGCGTCAGCCTTGCCCGTTCTTGCAATGCCTGCACGGCCCGCCGCGCAGATTGTAGCGCCCGCAATCCGGGCAAAGGCGCGGTTTCGGCAATCCCTTCGCGCCATCCTTGCCACGGGTAATGCCGGGAATGCGCAACCGCCCGAACATGGCCAGGACCACCATGAAAATCAGGAAGAGGCTGACGA
>CAYWTM010000081.1:0-15135 GCA_964460185.1 uncultured Roseicyclus sp.
GGTGATGAAGGACGGCCGCGTGATCGAAACCGGGCTGACCGACCAGGTGCTCGACGATCCGCAGGCGCGGTATACACAGCTGCTTGTCAGTTCCGTTTTGCAGGTATGAGGGTGTCATGATCGTTGTCGAGAACCTGACGAAGAACTTTACCCTGCACAACCAGGGCAGTGCCGTGATCCCGGTGATCGAGGGGGCGGGGTTCGCCGTGGGCCCGGGCGAATGCGTGGCGCTGACCGGGGAAAGCGGGGCGGGCAAGTCCACCGTGATGCGGATCTTGTATGGCAACTACCTGGCGCAGGGTGGGTCGGTGCGGATCGGCGGGGTCGATATCACCCGGGCCGAACCGCGCGAGATCCTGGCGTTGCGCCGTGAGACATTGGGCTATGTCAGCCAGTTCCTGCGCGTCGTGCCCCGTGTGCCGACGCTTGACGTGGTGGCCGAGCCGTTACTGGCGCTGGGCCATGAGGAGGAGGCCGCCTTCGCACGCGCGCGCGACCTGCTGACCCGGCTGAGGATTCCCGAAACGCTGTGGTCGCTGTCGCCCACCACGTTTTCGGGCGGCGAACAGCAGCGGGTGAACATCGCGCGAGGGTTTGCCCATGGGTATCCCGCGCTGTTGCTGGATGAGCCCACGGCCAGCCTTGACGCCACCAACCGCGAAACCGTGCTGAGCCTGATCGAAGAGGCCAAGGCAGGCGGGGCCGCGATCGTGGGGATCTTTCACGATCTTGCCGCGCGTGAACGGGTGGCCGACTGCGAGATCGACGTGTCCGCCTTTACCCCGAGGGCCGCGTGAGCGGGGGGCGCTTCATCGCGGTTGTCGGGCCATCGGGCGTCGGCAAGGACAGCCTGATCGAGGCGATCTGCGCCGCGCGGCCCGATCTGCACAGGGTGCGGCGGGCCATCACGCGCAACGCGGACCTGGGTGGCGAGGATTTCGAGGCGGTTGGCAGCGCCCTGTTCGCCGCGCGCGCGGCGGGTGGTGATTTTGCGCTGCATTGGAGGGCCCATGATCTGGGATATGGCATTCCCGCCGGTGTGCGTCAGGTTCTGGGCCGGGGGCAGGACGCCATCGCCAACCTGTCGCGGGGCGCGCTGGGACGTGCGGCGCAGGAATTCGGCCAGTTGCACGTGCTGCATGTGACGGCTGCGCCCGACGTGCTGGCCAAACGCCTGGCCGACCGGGGCCGGGAAAGCCGGGGCGATATCGCGCGGCGTCTGGCGCGCCGGGTGGCCCCGTTTCCCGACGGGTTGCAGATCACCGAGATCGACAATTCCGCGTCCATTGAGGACAGCGTCGCGACAGCGCTGGCCGCGCTTTACCCCGAAAGGGTGTAGCGGTGGACCAGGTGGAAAAACCCGTCCTCCGCCTCTCCCATCAGGGCAAGACTGTCGATGACATAGGGACGCGGCAGGCGTGGCGCGAAATGCGAGGCAAGGGCTGTGCGCGCATGCTCGGCACTGTCCTTGGGCAGGCTGCCCGTCAGGGTCAGGTGAAAACGGAATTCCTCCATCACGTAGGGATAGCCCCATTGGGTCAGCAGGGCGTCTTGCCGTGGGGACAGGCCCTTGGCGCGGCGTTTTTGCAGTTCGTCGGGCGGCGCGGGCGCACGGAACGGGTCGAGCGCCCGGACCGTGGCCCCGGCCAGCCGGGCCAGGGCGTCGGATGGTGTCTTGCACACAACGGCCACGAAACGACCCAGAAGCCGGACTTCGATCTCGGGGATCACGACCGGCGGCTGCGATGTGCAAAAGGACCGCGCGGCCGCATCGAGGGTTTGCGCCGTCTGGCCCGCGACCAGGCGGAAGGGCGGCTTGATCGTGCCGTGAAACCCGTATTTACGGGGCGTGGCGGTCATATCCCGCACGGCGTCCAGCCCTGCGACCCGGGGCTGCGGGACCGCGCGGCCTGCCACGCTGTCCCACCCGAGCCATGCGGCGCCCGCATCGTAAAAGGCGCCGTCCGGCACGACGTAGAGCCCATAACGTTTGAATCTGTCCATTGACCCTATCCCGTGAAAAGACTGCCATGCCCAAGGACAATGCCCTGATGCCCGAGACCGTGACCCTTGCCAATGCCCGCCTGATCCTGCCCGGCGGTGAAGCCATCGGCGCACTGAGCATGCAGGGCGGTGAGATCACCGGCATCACCGTGGGTGCTGGAATGCCGGCGGGGGCCATCGATTGCGGCGGCGACATCGTGGCGCCGGGCCTGGTGGAGCTGCATACCGACAACCTGGAACGGCATATCCGTCCGCGCCCCTCGGCGTTCTGGCCGCACCAGGCCGCCATTGTCGCCCATGACGCAGAACTGGCATCTTGCGGGATCACCACCGTCTTTGACGCGATCCGCGTGGGGTCGATCGAGGGCAAGGGCGGGATCGGATGGGCGCGCTATGCCCGCGAGCTGGCCGACGAGGTGCTGGCGATGCGGGCAGCGGGCGCGCTCAAGATCAGCCATCACATGCATCTGCGCGCGGAGATCTGCTCCCACTCCCTCGTGGAAGAACTGGATCAGTTCGGGCCCGAGGACCGTGTCGGCATCCTGAGCCTGATGGATCACACGCCGGGGCAGCGCCAGTTCGCCGACATCAACCAGTACGCGATCTACATGAAGGGCAAGCACGGGCTGAGCGACGAGGTCTTTCAAGAACATGTCGACACCCGCACGGCGCTGGGCGACAGGGTGCGCCCGGCCCATGAGGCGGCCGCCGTGGCCGCCGCTCAGCGCTATGGCGCTGTGCTGGCCAGCCATGACGACACCACCGTGGATCATGTCGCGCGGTCGGCGGCGCACGGGATCGCGCTGGCGGAATTCCCGACCACGATCGCGGCCGCGCGGGCCTGCCGCGACAACGGGATCCAGGTGATGATGGGCGCGCCCAACCTGATCCGGGGCGGGTCGCATTCCGGCAACGTCTCGGCCGCCGACCTCGCCCGGGCGGGTCTTTTGGATATCATGTCGTCCGATTACGTGCCCTCGGCGCTGCTGTATGCGGCGGTGATGCTTGGCGATTTGTGGGGGGATATGGCGCGTGCCATGGCCACCGTGAGTGCCGCCCCCGCCCGCGCGGCGGGGTTGCTCGACCGGGGCGAATTGATCGAAGGCAAGCGGGCCGACCTGGTCCGGTTTCGCCGGGTCGAGGGCGTGCCGGTCCTGCACGGTGTCTGGTCCGCGGGGGTGCGCGTGGCGTGAGCTATACGGCAAGGCCTTCGCGTTCCAGATAGGCCATGGCGGCGGGGATGTCCGAGGACTCGCGCAGTTCCAGCACCAGGTGCGGGCGTTGGGGCAGGGCGGCGATGGCGCGAAAGACCGCGTGCCAGTTCACCGTACCGCGTCCGGGCGGCCAGTGGCGGTCGGCAAACCCATCGGCATCTTGCAGATGCACATGGGCCAGCATCAGGCCGGCATCGGTGACGAAATAGTCGACGGGGGGCGCGCCGGTCGCCACATGGGCGTAATGGGCGTGGCCGGTATCGATCGACAGGCGCACGGTGTCGGAGCCGAAGCTGGCGGCCAGCTCGCGCCGCCATCCCGGTTCGATATCCTCGATATTCTCGATCACCAGCGTGATGCCTTCGTCCTGGGCCAGCCTGACCGCGTCGCGCAGGTTGGCGTGCACCCGCGCGATCATGGCCTCGGAATCGGAGGGGCGGTTTCCGACCCGTGGATTGTTTCCGAAATTGAACCAATCCCAGGTTTTGTAGGGTGAATGTATCACCATCTGCGTCGCGCCGAGGGCAGCCGCCGCCTGCACGGCGGTCACGAAGCGGCGCGCGATGATGGGCGCGATTTCCGGATCCATGATGTCGAGCGCCAGATCGTAGAACGGGCCATGGATGCCAAGCCGTCCCTCGAACCCGTCCAGATCGCGCTTGGCCCGCGCCACCAGCGCGCGCCAGTCGCCAAGCAGAACCTCGGGCTTCAGGAAATCCTGCACCTCGAGATCGCGCTGGCCTGCGATCAGCCAGTCGCGGAACCGGGCAAGATCGCCGACCATGAGAGCGGCACCGATGGGAAGAGGGGTCATGACCGGCATCCTTTGCCTAGAAAACCTGTTTGCCCGCGCGCCAGACGGCCTGCACCACGGGTTGGCCTCCGACGACCTGAACGGCGGCCAGATCGGCCCGCAGGCCCTGGGTGATTTCGCCACGATCGGTCAGCCCGGTCAATCGCGCCGGTGCATGTGTGACCAGCCGCAGGGATGCGGGCAGATCGAACGGCATGGATGTGTCGGCGGCCAGCGCGAAGGCCGCATCCAGCGGAGAGCGGGGGATGTAGTCCGAGGCCAGCACATCGACCAGGCCTTGGGCCAGCAGGTCCGCGACCGCGATATTGCCCGATTGCGAGCCGCCCCGCAGGTAGTTGGGCGCGCCCGCCACAATGGTCAGCCCGGCGTCGCGGGCCCGGCGGGCGGCGGCCAGTGTCGTGGGAAACTCGGCGATCGTGGCGCCTTCGGCCAGGGCCTGGTCCACGTGATCGACGGTCCGGTCATCATGGCTCATCAGGGGTTTGCCGGCGGCGCGGCTGGCGGCCACCACATGGGCGCGGACATCGGGCCCGACGCGCCGGGACCGGTCCAGCAAGTCGGCCATCATGGTGCGCCCGGTGGCCTCGTCGACCTCCATGTCGCGGATCATGTGCCAGAACCAGCGTTCCATGTTGGGGCTTTGCCGGTCGCCGGGGGTGTGATCCATCACCGACACCAGCCGTGTCATGGGCTGGCCGATCGTGGCATCGACCAGCGCGGGCGTGGCGGGATCGGAGATCTCGCATCGCAGGTGCAACAGGTGGTCAGCCCGGAACAGGCCCTTGGCGCTGGCATCGAGGATGGCCGCGACCAGCGGTTCCAGAAGCTCGCGACGTTCGGGTTTCTGCATCGAGGCGCCGACCGACAGGCTGTCGAAGACGGTGGTCGTGCCGCCCGATACGATGACCGCATCATGGGCCAGCAAGGCGGGCAGGAACGGCCAGAGCACGCCGCCGCGCGGGTGGGTGTGGCGTTCGACGTGATCGGTGTGCAGATCGACGATGCCGGGGATCAGGAACGCGCCGCCCAGATCCCGGCCCTGCGCGGTCGGGCTGAGCCCGGCGATGCGTCCGTCTTCGATCGCAAGCGCGCCGTCCACGATGCCCGAGGGCGTGACGATGCGGGCATTGCTCAGGGTTTCAGCACGACTGTTGGCGTGATCGAACATCGCGGGCTCCTGCTCATGGGATGCGCCCCTGAATTTGCGGCCCGTGTAACACGCGTTTGGCCATGCGGTGACGCTTTGATGACAATTTGACCGCCGTGGCGCGCGTGATTTGGCCGATTCCCCGGTGCTTGGCGCATTGCGCCGAGCTGGGCGCAGCCCGAAAGTGAAATAGACCGACAAATCCTGCAGATATCCGTGTTTTCTGGTGGGGAAATCATATGCAATTCCAGCGCCGAATCCTTGGTAATGGCGTGATTTCAAAGTCTTGGCTGGTGGTAATAAATTCTTCATCAATCCGTTGCGCGCCGGTCATGTGCCGCCCCTAGGCGTTCGGGCAACGGGGACATCCGGTTTGCCGCCGGGCGGGTTCCTCGTGTGACCATACATCAAGGGATCTGCTCCATGATCAAACATACGACGATTGCCCTCGCCCTGGGTGCCACCGCGCTCAGCTCCACCATGTCCTTCGCCCAAAGCGCCGACTGGCGCGAGGACGTTCCGGTGTTCCGCATCGGCCTGCTGGGCGGTGAAAATGAAGCCGATCGCCTTCGCGATCACGCCTGTCAGGAAGCCTATCTGGAAGACCGTCTTGGCGTCGATGTCGAGCTGTTCCCGGCTTCGGATTACGCGGGCGTCATGCAGGGCCTGCTGGCCGGTCAGCTTGAATTCGCGGGCCTGGGATCGGCGGGCTATGCCGGGATCTACCTGCAGGACCCCGAAGCGGTGCGTCCTCTGTATACCACCATGCAGATCGACGGTTCGCTCGGCTATTACGCGGTGATGTACAGCCGCGCGGATTCGGGCATCGAGACGCTTGAGGACATGGAAGGCCGCAGCCTCGCCTTCGCCGATCCAAACTCGACCTCGGGCTATCTTGTTCCCAACGCCGAACTGCGCGGCATGGGCATCGAGCCGGAGGCCTATTTCTCGGAAACCGGCTTTGGCGGCGGGCATGAACAGGCCGTGGTGGCCGTGCTGCAGGGCCAGTACGATGCCGGCGTCACGTGGACATCCGGCGTGGGCGCCCGCGACGAAGGCTTCAGCCGGGGCAACCTGCGCTCGATGGTCGATCGTGGCATGCTCGACATGAACGAGATCAACATCATCTGGCAGTCGAACCTGATCACCAACGGTCCGCGCGTGATCCGGGCAGACCTGCCGCAGGAACTGCAGGATCTGGTGATGGGCGCGATGATGCAGCTTCAGACCCTGGACCGGGCCTGTTTCGATGCGATCAACGACGGGGAATCGATGGGCTACTGGCCGATCACGTCCGAGTTCTACGAGCCGATCATCAACATGCGCCGCCAGGCCACCGGCGATCGCTGAACCTTCGTGTTGCGGGGCTGGTGGCATGTCACCGGCCCCGTTTTCCCATTTCGGGTATCGACCGCGTCCGGCAAGACGGCGGGCCGTTGGCCGACATAATCTACAGGGGCGCATCCATGCTGAAACTGGAAAAGCTGAGCCGTCGCTTTGGCGACAATATCGCGGTCAACGCGGCCAACCTGGACATCCCCGACGGGCAGATGGTCGGCATCATCGGGCGGTCCGGCGCGGGGAAATCCACGCTCTTGCGCCTGCTCAACCGCCTGATCGATCCGTCCGAGGGACAGATCCTGTTCGGGGACACCGATATCGCCCAGTTGAAGGGCCGCGAATTGCGCCAGTGGCGGTCGGATTGCGCCATGATCTTTCAGCAGTTCAACCTGGTCGGGCGTCTGGATGTGGTCACCAATGTGCTGACGGGGCGATTGTGTGACATGCCGTCCTGGCGGTCGATGACCCAGATCTTCACACCGCGCGAACGCGCCTTTGCGATTCAGGCGCTTGATCGTCTGGGCATGGCGCACACCGCGTTGCAGCGGGCCGAAACCTTGTCGGGCGGTCAGCAGCAGCGCGTGGCCATCGCGCGCGCGCTGGCGCAGGAACCGCGTATCCTTCTGGCCGATGAACCGATCGCCTCGCTTGACCCGATGAACGCGAAAATCGTGATGGATGCGCTGCGGTCGATCAACCAGCAAGACGGCATCACGGTGATCTGCAACCTGCACACGCTGGATACGGCGCGCAATTACTGCGACCGGATCATCGGCATGCAAGATGGCCGGATCGTGTTCGATGGCACGCCCGCGCAACTGACCACCGCCATGGCGCGCGAGATCTACGGGGCCGAGGCGGGAGAGGCCTTCAACGAGGCCGCGACCTCGACATCGCTTGGTGATGCGTCCGGGGGTCTGCGCGCCCGCGAACTGGCCTGAGGCGGAAGAAACATGTCCGATATCTCCCTGACCGGCGGCGCGGTGGGTGCGTCCGGCGGCCCCCCGCGCGATGCGGTCTCGACCTTCGAGGCGCATCGTGCCGAATTGCGCGCCACCCGGCGTGTGTGGAACATCATCATCCTTGCGGCATTCACGATCTGCCTGGGCCTGTCGATCTGGATCAGCCAGTTCTACCCGGACCGGCTGGCCAATGGCGTGCCGCGCATCTTTGAATATTTCGCGACCATCATTCCCGATCTGCAATGGGACCTCCTGTTCGAAGGCCGCGATGAGGCGGGCCGTGCCGTGGCCGGGTCACTGACCTACTGGTACACCGATTTCTGGACCTACGTGGCGCTGATCTGGGAAACCATCTTGATGGCGATCACCGCGACGCTGCTGGGAACGGCGGTGGCTTTTGTCCTGAGCTTTCCGGCGGCCAACAACCTTGCGCCGAACAGCTGGGTCTACTGGCTGTCGCGCAGGTTTCTGGAAATCTGCCGGGGCATTCCCGAAATCCTGCTGGCGCTGGTGTTCGTCTTTGCCATCGGGATCGGGCCACTGGCCGGTGTCATGGCCATCGCGATCCATTCGGCGGGGGCCCTGGGCAAGCTGTTTGCCGAGGTCAACGAAAACGCGTCGTCCCGGCCCGTGGACGGTATCACGGCGGTGGGCGGCACATGGCCCGAAAAGATGCTTTACGGCGTTGTCCCGCAGGTCGCGCCGAATTTCTTCAGCTACGCGATGCTGCGGTTCGAGATCAATGTGCGCGCCTCGTCCATCATCGGTTTTGTGGGCGCAGGTGGCATCGGGCAGGAATTGAACCGCGTCATCTCCTTCTATTCCGATGACCGGGTTCTGGCGGTTCTGGCCCTCGTGGTCCTGACGGTGACGGTGATCGACCTGATATCCGAACGCATCCGGCACCGCTTTATCGGAAGGGAGAATTTCTGATGAGCATGGCTTCCATCACCGCCGTCAGCGCCGCACAGATCGATACGGCGCGCGCGGCTCATCCCGGCGCGTTCGATACTGTCGGGGGGCAGATCAGGCGCTGGTTCCCCTGGGGCTTGGCCATCGTCTACGTGATCGGCTCGCTTTGGTATTTCGATGTCGGGCGTCTGCTGGACGCGTCGGACCGGGTGCTGGCGTTGTTGCGGAATTTCGTGGTCTGGCAAGACATGGAGACCTGGCAATACGCCAATATCTATCGCGGGATCGCCCAAACCCTGGCCATGGCCTTTCTGGGCACGCTTCTGGGGACGATCGGGGCGCTGCTTGTCGGGTTCCTGGCGGCCAAGAACGTCATGCCCATCGCCCTTGTCCGGCAGATCGTGCGCCGGATCCTCGACGTGTTGCGGGGGATCGACCAACTGGTCTGGGGCCTGGTGTTCGTGCGGGCCGTGGGCCTTGGACCCCTGGCCGGCGTTCTGGCGATCTTCGTGTCGGATCTTGGGACCTTGTCCAAGCTCTATTCCGAGGCGATCGAGAACATCGACCGCAAACAGGTGGAAGGTATCCGGGCCACCGGGGCCGGTCCTCTGGGGATCATCCGTTACGGCTATATTCCGCAGGTCTTGCCGGTATTCATTTCCCAGTCGCTGTATTTCTGGGAATCCAACACCCGGTCGGCCACCATTCTGGGCATCGTGGGGGCAGGCGGGATCGGCATGATCTTGATTGAACGCTTCCGGGCATCGCTCTACGATCAGGTGGCTTTCGTGGTGTTGAACGTGCTGGTTCTGATCTTCGCCATCGACTGGCTATCCAAGCGTATCCGTCTTTGGGCGGTGGGCGAGAAACACGACGGTTGACCGGCAGATGAGCAAGACACTCAGCGAAGCGCCCACGTTGCATCCCGATGCGGATGTGGGCGCCGATGTCACCCTCGGGCGTTACACCGAGGTGGGGCGTTTTACCAAGGTCGCGGCCTCGGAGATCGGGGATTATTCCTACATCTGCGAATTCGGCCATGTGATCTGGACCAGCATCGGCAAGTTCACGAACATCGCCAACATGGTCCGGCTGAATCCGGGCAATCACCCGACTTGGCGGGCCTCGCAGCATCACGCGATCTACCGCGCGGCCCAGTATGGCTTCGGGCAGGACGAGGCCGAGTTCTTTGAATGGCGCAAGGATCACTGGGTGACGGTGGGCCATGACGTGTGGATCGGGCATGGTGTGACGGTGACAGCCGGCGTGACCATCGGCACCGGCGCGGTTGTCGGGGCAGGGGCCGTTGTGACCAAGGATGTGGCCCCCTACACCATCGTCGCGGGCGTCCCCGCTTCGCCCATCCGCCGCCGGTTCACCCAGGCGCAGGAAGACGCGCTGATGGAGATCGCGTGGTGGGATTGGTCCCATGACCGGTTCGGGGCGGCGCTGCCGGATTTCCGTGCGCTCGAGATCGACGCCTTCATCGAGAAATACGGGTCCGCCTGATCGGGGGCGTCGCGCGACTCAGATCAGCAGCCGCAAGATGACGGGCTCGTATCCCGCGCCAAGCGCGCCTTCGGTTGGCCCGAGCCTGCCCTTGATCAGGCGCGGCAGGCGGATGCCGCGATGGCCTGAGACACGGATTTCAGGGCGGGGTAGAGCGCCCTGTATCCGGCCAGGCGCGGGGCGAGGGTATCGGCGCGCGTGGCGTCGGGCGTGAACCAGCGGGCGACCTGTGGCTTTGTGCAGACCTCCGCGATCGAGCCGTCACCTGCCGCGATCCGCGCCAGGCGGGCCGCACCCAGGGCCGGGCCGACCTCGGCCCCGTCGCTGCGCCCGATCGGCACGCCGATCACGTCAGCGATCATCTGCAACAGGAAATCGCTGCGCGTGCCGCCGCCGATGGCCAGCAGATGGTCCGGCGTGGTGCCGGCCGCGCGCATGGCGTCGCTGGCATCGGCAAAGCTGAAGGCCGTGGCTTCGACCACGGCGCGCATCAGGGCGCCATGGGTGGTGGCCTCGCCCAGGCCCCAGAACCCCGCCCGGATATCGGCATCGCCATGGGGTGTCCGTTCCCCCGTCAGGTAGGGCAGGAACAAGGGGCCTTCGGCAGCGGTTTCCGCCTCTGCCAGAAGATCGGCAATCGGCCTGTTCAGAAGGTTTGCCAGCCACGCCATGGGGCGCGCACCGTTCAGCATCGCGGCCATCTGGAACCACAGGCCCGGCAGGGTATGGGCATAGGCATGGATCATGCTGTCGGGATTGGGACGGTAGCTGTCGGTGGTCACGAACAGCTGACCCGAGGTGCCGAGTGACAAGAACCCGTCGCCCGCCGCAACGGCGCCGATGCCCACTGCGCCGGCTGCGCCATCGCCCGCGCCGGTCGCCACGGGCAGGTCCGAAAGCAGGCCAAGGGCCTGCGCGGCCTGGGGTGTCAGGTGGCCGGCCACGGCCGGACCGTCGCGCAGATCGGGCAACCATGCGGGGTCGGTCGCGCTGATCTCGCACAGGCGGGGTGACCATGTGCGCGCGGCCTCGTCCAGCCACGAGGTTCCGGCCGCGTCCGAGGGGTCGGTGGCCAACTGACCGTGAAGGCGCAAGCCGATGTAATCCTTTGGTAAAATCACATGGGCGATGCGCGCATGGGTCTGCGGCTCGTGTTCGGACAGCCACAACAGCTTGGGGGCCGTAAAGCCCGGCATGGGCGGCACCCCGGAAAGATGGCCGACCTGCGGTTCGGCCAGGGTCATCGCGGCGCATTGCGGGGCGGACCTGCCGTCGTTCCACAAGATCGCGGGCCGGATCGGCGCGAGGCCTTCATCCAGCAGCACCGCACCATGCATCTGGCCCGACAGGCCGATGGCCCGGATCGCTGCCCGGACATCCGCCGGCAGGTCGCTCGCCGCCGTGACGAGGGCCTGCCACCATTGGTCCGGCGACTGTTCGCTGGCGCCTTCGAACGGGTGCGAGGACGACAGGCCCGCCTGCGCGGTCTTCACAACCGCACCATCCGCATCCATGACGCAGAGTTTGACCGCCGAGGTTCCGATATCGATGCCGAGATAGCTCATGCCCTATGGGTGACGCGGCGCGCAGCCCTTGGCAAGCCCGGCCGTCAGGTTCCTGGCGGGTGTGACGTGGTGCGGCGGGCAAAAGCCATCAAATCCGCCAACTCTTCGGGGGATGGGGAGTGGCCGGTGAAGCCCTTGAGGAACCCTTCTACCCGTGAAAAACGCTCCTCGAGGGTCTCGCGCTGATCGAGTGCATGGTAGCCGAGCTGCATGAAATACAAGATCCGCGCCCGGATATCGGCCTCGTCCGCGGGCGTGCCGAAGCGTTCGAACATCTCGCGGATGGCGTGAAGCCGGGCCTGATCGGCGGCATCGATACGCGCGCGCACCGCATCGTCGCGACGGGCCCATTCGCGGACCGCGAAATCAAGGCTAGGGTCGAAAAGGGCGGGGTCGATGAAGCACCGGAAAAAGTTGCACACGGCTGCGGTGATGGTCGCGGCCGGCAGGGCGCAATGGCGCAAGATGACCTGCGTGTTCCCGATGCTCCACTCCTCAAGCAGTGCCTGAAGAAGGTCATCCAAATTCTTGAAATACCAATAGAAACTGGATCTTGATACACCGAGGCGCTGGCCGATGCGGGCGATCTTCACTTCGCCCGCGCCGTCGCTGACCAGGATATCGCGCGCCTGGGCCAGCCAATCTTCGCGGGTCACCTTTGTCTGGCCCGGCAAGGGGGGCTTGTCGGGATCATCACGGTGCAAGATGGGAAGTGTTCGGGTCATGTCAGCTTTCGGGAGGTGCGCCGCCTTCGGCGGTGCGTTGGGCCACGAAGTCGCCCAGGGCCGCAAGCCGGTCGGGCGGGGTCATGGCCAGCTCGGGTCGGGCCAGGATAGCTTCCCACACATCGGTGGCCCGGGTGTTGGCGTCGTGTGCGCCGCGGTCCGTCCAGGTTCCGAAATTGGCGTAGTCGTGAACGACGGGTTCGTAGAACTCGGTCGAATACCGGTCCATGGTTTGCGGGGCGGCAAAGAAATGGCCCGAGGGCGCTACGTGGCTGAGCGCATTGGCAAATCCGATCTCGTCCGGGCCCGCGCGGTTTCCGGCACAAAGTTCCGCCACCATGTTCAGGACCTCCACATCTGTGATGAGCTTTTCGTACGACACGCTCAATCCCCCCTCCAGCCAGCCGGCCGAATGGATGATCACGGTGGCGCCCGCAAGCAGGCAGCCCCAGAGCCCCATCTGGTTTTCATTGGCGGCCTGAACGTCATTCACATTCGCGGCAGACCCTGCGGCGGACCGCCAGGGCAGGCCCAACATGCGCGCCATCTGCCCCGCCGCCAATGACGCCTGGAAATGGGTCGGCGTGCCGAATGCGGGTGCCCCCGATTTCATGTCGACATTCGAGGTGAAGGTCCCGTAGCAGACCGGCGCGCCGGGCTTGGCCAATTGGGTCAGGGTTATCGAGGCAAGGCATTCCGCATGGCTCAGCGTGATGGCCCCCGCCACCGTGATCGGCGCCATCGCCCCCATCAACGTGAAGGGCGTGACGATGCTGAGCTGTCCGGCGCGTGCGAAATCGATCAAGCCTTGCGCCATGGGCACATCCAGTGTCCGGGGGGAGTTGGTGTTGATGATCGTGTAGGCGTGAACGCCGCCTTGAAACGCCTCTTCCGACAGGCCGCGTGCGATGCGCAGCATTTCGAAATTGTCCAGCGTTTGCGGGGTGCCGCGGGCGAAGAGAAAGGGAAACTTGTCGGTCAGCGCCATCTGCGTGCGCATGGTGAAATAGTGGCGCAGGTGGGTTGGCACGTCTTGCGGTTCCACCGAGGGCGACATCATCTGGAACACGTCGAAATGGTGCGCGATCCGCGTGTAATCGGTGAAATCGGACGCGCTTGCAGGCCTGCGCCCGCGTTTGAGATCGGTCGCGTTGGGTGCGCCTGCGCCCGGTTGGAAGGCCAGTGCGCCCAATTCGAGGATCACGTCACGGTGGGTGGCGCCCGCATGGCAGTGGATCGATTTCGGCGCGGTCTTCAGCGCGGCCTCGATGATCTCGCGGCCGATGAAGACCATGTCGTCTTCGATCCGTGCACCGCCCTGGGCGTAGAGCTTGCGCGCCTCGGGCAGCAGGACCCGCATCCCCAGGTCTTCCAGCATGACAAGCGCGGTCTCGTGAATCGAGGCCGCCTCGTCATCCGAGAATACAGACATCACGGGAAAGGGGTTGCGCAACTGGCGATAGTTCACCTCGCGCGTGGCGGGGGCCGCATGGGTTGCGGCCCGCCCGCGGCGGCGAGATTTGACCGTGGCGTCGGTCATGCGCGCATCGCTTTGCCCATCGGGTCGTAGGGCGACGGGGCGATGACCCTGGCTGTGCGCAGGGCGCCCACGACATGGACGGACAGATCGGTGCCCTCGGCTGCATGAGCCGGATCGATCAGCGCCATGGCCAGCGATTTTCCGGTCGTGTGGCCATAGCCCCCCGAGGTGACGAAACCGATCTTGGCGTCCCCCGCCCATACGGGTTCGTAGCCGCTGGCATCGGCGTCGGTGGCGTCGATCTCGAGCGTGACCAGGATCTTGGACGGCCCATTGCCATCGCGTTCCGCGATCGCGGCGTCGCGCCCGATGAAATCGCCCTTGTCCCAGGAAACCCAGCGATCCATGCCGGTTTCGCCCGGGGTGTAGCCCTGGGTGAATTCGGCGTTCCAGATGCCGAAAGATTTTTCCAGTCGCAGCGACAACAGCGCGCTGAAGCCGATTTCGCGCATGTCGTGATCGGCACCTGCCTCCAGCAGGAGTTTGCGCAGCGCGATGTGATCGCCGAAGCGGCAATTGATTTCATACCCCATTTCGCCGGTGACCGACAGGCGCGCCACCTTGCAGCGCAACAGGCCGATATCGGCATCCATGATGCCCATGAACGGCAGTTCCCCTACCGGATCGCTGGTCAGTTTCTCGATCACCGCGCGGGAGTTCGGGCCGGACAGGGAAAACCCTGCCGTGTCCTCGCCCAGGTCCCGGACGGCGACGCCGTCTTCGAGATGGTCGTTGAACCAGCGCATGTGCCAGGCCCTGAGGTAGTACGATCCCATGATCCACCAGGTGCCGTCACCCCAGTTGAACAGGGTCAGATCACCCTTTAACCGCCCGGTCGGTGACAGCATCGGGGCCAGTTTCGCACGGCCCGGTCTGGGCAGTCCGGAGGCCATCATCTTGTCCAGCCACGCCTCGGCGTTTGGGCCGGTGACCTCGTAGCGTGAGAAGGCGGAGATATCGAGAAGGCCGACCGCGTTGCGCGTCGCCTTGCATTCCTCGGCCACGATGTCAAAGGCGTTGGACCGCTTGAGGGTGTGGTTTTCCACGAAGTCGGGCGAGGGCGCGAAATACAGCGGCACCTCGAGATCCCAGGACTGCCCCCACCGCGCGCCTGCGGCGGTCATGTCGGAATAGGCGGGGGCGCATTTGATTTCGCGGCCGGCGGGCAGTTGTTCGTTGGGGTAGGTCATCACGAAGCGGCGCGAATAGAATTGACCCGTCGTCTGGCGGATGTATTCGCGGTTTTCGGCCCACGCGCCATAGCGCGCGACGTCCATGCCGTAGACATCGGCCTCGGGTTCGCCATGGATCATCCATTCGGCGAGGCTTTTTCCCACGCCACCCCCCTGCAGGAAGCCCGCCATCACCGCGCAGGCGCACCAGTATCCCGGCTTGCCGGGAA
>CAYWTM010000082.1:0-14973 GCA_964460185.1 uncultured Roseicyclus sp.
GGTGGGGCAACCAGATACGGTCTTACGTGTTGCAGCCCTACCAGATGGTCAAGGATCTGCGGACCGGGTTCGAGACCTCGGATACGGGCGGGGTGCTGGATGGCGACCTGGACGGTCTGATGGCCAGCGTTCTGGCGATGGATGTGTCCGGCAAGACCCGCGCCCAGGCGCAGGCGGTGGACTGAGAGGGGGCGTCGCCCTTGCTCGGGGTCCCTTCGGGCCCGTCGCGCGGGCGATGGGCGCGGGGGGCCGACGGGCGGGCGATATCTCGGGCGCCGGTTTGCCACGGGGCCGGCGGGACGCCTCCGGCGGCCATATTTTCAGGATAAAGATATTGGGGGACCGGGATGGTTGAGATCTGGCGCATGGGCGCGGGTGAGGTGTCGCGGCTGATCGCGGATCGGCGGGTGTCACCGGTCGAGGTCATGCGCGAGACGCTGGCGCGGATCGATGCGGTGAACGGGGCGGTCAACGCGGTTGTCTCGCTCAGGGATCGCGAGGCGTTGATGGGCGAGGCGCGCCTGAAAGAGGCGATGCCGCCCGAGGGCTGGCTGCACGGGGTGCCGATCGCGGTGAAGGACCTGGTGGCGGTCAAGGGGGTCGTGTCGACCTGGGGCGCGCCGCATCTGGCCCGCAATGTGCCCGATGCCGATGACGGACTGGTGCGGCGTCTGCGGGCGGCCGGAGCGATCGTGATCGGCAAGACCAACGTGCCGCAATTCGGGCTGGGGTCCCATTCGACCAATCGCATTTTCGGTGTGACGCGCAACCCCCGTGACCTGTCGCGGACGGCGGGCGGATCCTCTGGTGGGGCCGGGGCGGCGCTGGCGTCGGGTATGCTGAGCGTGGCGGATGGATCGGACATGATGGGATCGCTGAGAAACCCGGCCGCTTGGAATGGCGTCTACGGGTTTCGACCCACGGTGGGCCTGGTCCCGGGCGAGCCGCGCGACGCGGTGTTCCAGCACCGGTTGTCGACGTTCGGGCCGATGGCGCGAAACCTGGAGGATCTGGAGGCGTTGCTGGTCACGTTGAGTGGCGGGGCCCATTCTGCGCTGGCGGCGGCACCGGCGCGCGCGCCGCGGGTCGGGTGGCTTGGCGATTGGGGCGGGGCCTATGCGATGGACCCGGGTTTGATGGACCTGGCCGAGGGCGCCCTGTCTGTGATGGGTGACCTGGGATGGCGGGTGGAGCCGATGGCGCCGCCGGCCAATGCGGCGATGTTGTGGGACAGCTGGACCGATCTGCGCAGTTTCACCGTGGGATGGGAACGCGGCGCCGATTACCGCGACCCGATCCGGCGCGAGGGCCTGAATGCCCAGGCCATCTGGGAGATCGAGCGCGGATTGGCCATGACCGGCGACCAGGTGGCGCGCGCGGCCGCGTTGCGCGATGCGTGGCTGGCGGTGGTCCGGCGCACGTTCGAGACGGTCGATTGCCTGGTTCTGCCCTCGACGCAGGTCTGGCCCTTTGCGGTGCAACACGATTGGCCCACACAGATCGCCGGTCGCCAGATGGATACCTATCATCGCTGGATGGAGGCGATGGTGCCGGCCTCGCTTGCGGGGCTTCCGGTCGTGAACCTGCCGGCAGGCCATGGGCCCTGCGGGCTGCCTGCCGGTATCCAGGTGATCGGCAAATCCGGGTCGGATGCAAAGCTGCTGGCATGGGCGCGCGCCTATGAGGCGGCCATCGGGCCGTGCACGATCGCGGAGCCGCACGCAGCGCAGGCTTGACGGGGCAGGGGGCAGGGCTGCACACTTGTCCCCGGAGGAGACCCCACAATGAGCGTTGTGACCGGCCATGTCGCGCCGTCAGCGCCGCCCGTGATCCGTGATGTCGGTCTGGGCGACATCGGGTATGCGTTGCGCGCGGGCCTGAGGGATTTCTTGCGCAAACCGTGGATGGGTCTGTTCTTTGCCAATGTCTACGTGACGGGCGGCTGGATGCTGTACGCGTTCTTTTTCGTCACCGATCAGATCTGGTGGGCCATTCCGATCACGGTCGGCTTTCCGCTGTTGGGGCCATTTCTGGCGGTGGGTCTCTACGAGGTGTCGCGCCGGCTGGAAGCGGGGCAGGACGAATGGGCGCGCAACGACATTTTCGGGGTGATCTGGCGCCAGAGATTGCGGCAGCTGCCGTCGATGGCCTGGGTGATCATCGTCTATTTCCTGTTCTGGTCGTTCTTTGCCCATATGCTGTTCGCCCTGTTCCTGGGGCCCTCGGCGCTGACCAATGTAACGTCGTCCTACGCCTACCTGCTGGAGCCGGAGGGGATGATGATGCTGGCGGTGGGCACGGGGTTCGGCGCGGTTTTCGCAACGGTCCTGTTCGCGCTGACGGTGGTGTCGCTTCCGCTGTTGCTGGACAAGGAGCTGGATTTCGTCACCGCGATGCTGACCTCCATCGCGGTGGTGCGGCGCAATCCCGGCGTGATGCTGGTCTGGGGTTCGGTGATCGCTGGGCTGACATTCGTGGGAATGCTGCCCGGGCTCCTGGGGCTGTACGTGGTGCTGCCGGTTCTGGGCCATGCCACGTGGCATATCTATCGCCGCGCGCTGCTGTCGCAGGATTAGGGCGTCGCGCGCGAAATTGCGGCGATCAAAGCGACACGGGGGACGGCAGACGCGCAAAACCCGGGCGCAGGGCCCGGGTTCTTGTTGAATGGTGCCCGTGGCAGGGCACCGGCATGTGCCGCAACAGGGATCAGCCCTTGCTGGCCTCGGCCGTGGGGGCCGGTCCGGCCGCGGCGGGCCGGGGCACGGACGGCGGAGGCGTGCGCGGTGCGGAGCTGACCGACGCGCTGGCCGACACGTTCGGTGCGCCGGTCGAAAGCGGGTCTTCGGCGCGCTGCACGGAGCCTTCGAAATGGGCCCCGGATTCGATGGCGATGGTCTTGTGGATGATGTCGCCTTCCACCCGTGCGGTCGAGGTGAGGCGGACCTTGAGGCCGCGCACCTTGCCGACGACCCGGCCTGTCACGACGACGTCGTCGGCCACGATCTCACCCTCGATATTGGCGCTTTCGCCGACGGTCAGCAGATGCGCGCGGATATCACCCTGAACCGTGCCTTCGACCTGGATGTCGCCGGTGGTGCGCAGATTGCCCGTGATCGTCAGGTCCGAGCTGAGGACCGAGGGGGCCGGCTTGGATTTCGGTGTAGTGGAAGGGGTCGTGTTGGACATGGTTGCTCCCGCATTGGGGCTGGATTTCGTATCGGACGAAGAAGCGGTGCCGTTGTCGGCACCGGACTGCTTGGGTCCGGGTTCATTGATTTTTGATTTAGAAAACATCGCGTCCTGCCGAGATGAATGTCATTGGGTCTACCGGGTCACCGTTGCGCCTTACCTCGTAGTGCAGATGCGTACCCGTACACCGCCCTGTGCAGCCCATATCACCTAACCGGTCGCCGCGCGAGACCCTTTCGCCCTCGCTGACGTTGATCCGGGTCATGTGCGCGTAGCGCGTGGTGTAGCCGAACGGATGGCGAAGTTCGACCATCAATCCGTAACCGCTTTGCCTGCCGGCAAAAATCACGGTTCCATCGCCGCCGGCGACAATGGGTGTGCCGCGACTGCCGGCAAAATCGATACCGGCATGAAGCCGCCGCCCGCCGTTGATCGGGTCGCGGCGATAGCCAAAGCCCGACGTGTTGCGGAAGCTGCCATTGACCGGGATAGAGAAGGGCAGTTGCTCGGCCGCGATCCGGTAGAGGTTCAATTCATCAAGCGCTTCGAGCACCTCGTTGGCGCGCAGCGACATCCGGTCCGGTTCCCCGTCACCCGACGAGGACATGGTGATCGGCATCAAGGGGCCGCCCTGGCCGGAATAGGTGGCGCGGACCTGGCCGATGATCTGGTTCGTCGACAGGCCAGACGCGTTCAGCATCCGGTCAAGCGGTTCCATCGACATGGCGACGGCGCTTTCCAATTGGCGGAAAACTCGCTCCTGGCGTTCTTCGGACAAGGCCGCCTCGAATTGCATCCGGTCAATCTCGGCGGCCGCGGTGGCCACCAGCGTCGCGCTGTCGTCGCGTTGTCCGGCGGTGTTTTCGAGCGCCGCGGTCAGGTAGGTGACCGTGCGATTCAGTTCCGCCTCGCGCGCGGCCGCGGTTTGTATGCTGCCCGTATCGGCCTCGAGCTCGCCGCGAAAGGTCGCGGCCTCGGCGCGGGCGGTGTCGCGTTCGTCGATGGTGCGGCGCAGGGTCGACTGGATCACGTCGACGGCCGTTTCCAGTTCTCGGCGGCGTTCTTCGGATTCGAGCAAGCGGACCTGCATCGCGGCGACCTGATCCATGGCGACCGAAAATCGATCCTGTGCCTGCTCGGCCTCGATCGTGCGGATGTCGCGTTCTTCGCTCAGGGCGTTCAGGCGGGCTTGTGCCTCGATCTGTTGCCGCTGTGCCTGTTCGCGCGCATTGCCGGCGCTGATTGTATCGATCAGGAAGATCGACGTCACGATGACCGTCCATCCCACGAACAGCGATGCGCCAAGCAACAAGGATGCCTGAGTTGTCGGTTTGAGCCGGATGAACCGCGTTCCATCCTCGGATTTGAGAAACAGACGTTGCTCTGGAATCCGCCGCTCAAGCGCCGCGTTCAGGCGGCTGATAAGCCGTGAAGTCACGTTAATTGCCCCATCTTCCCCTCGTTTTTTTTGACCGCGCCGGATTGTCCCCGACCGGCTGCAGCTTCTCAGGGGGAATACTAAGAGCCGCCGACTGCCTCAACAGCCTATCGCGCCACAGAGCGAAAAGCACCGAAAATCCACCCATTTGGGCGAAATTCCGCCGACAATCCCGTGGCTTGGCCGGAGTCAGCCCGCCAAAGGCCAGTAAAAATCGGGTGGAATACCCGCTTCGGCCCTTTTTTCCTCGTTGAACGGCGCCTTGAGGGGGCCGTGAAAATATTTTTGAACCAGCCCGTGAAAGGCGGTTTTCGGATCAAGGTCATGACGCCCGCACAGGAAATGAAACCACTTCGAGCCATAGGCCACGTGGTGCACTTCTTCCGCGTAGATGACCTTCAGCGCCTCTACGGCTCGGGCCGCTGCCGGGTCGTCCTTGGCTTTCTGGAACACGGCGATCATGCCCGGCGTCACGTCCAGCCCGCGCGCCTCCAGCACCATGGGTACCACCGCCAGCCGCCCCATCAGGTCGTCGGCCGTATCTTCCGCCGCGCGCCACATTCCCGCATGGGCGGGCATGGCGCCGTAATGACTGCCCATATCCTCAAGACAATCCGATACAAGGTTGAAATGCTTTGATTCCTCGTCCGCCGCCTTGACCCAGTCGTCGAAGAATCCGATCGGCAGCGGGACGTGAGAGAACCGCGCGATGATGTCCCAGTGCAGGTCGACGGCATTCAGTTCGATATGGGCCACGGCGTGCAAGATGGCCTTGCGTCCCTCGACGGTTCCGGGCTTGCGGCGCGGCACATCGCGCGGGTCCAGCAAGGCGGGTTCCGTGGGCCGGGCCGGGCGCAGCGGTGGCGAGGCCGTTCCGATCTCGGGGCGGGCGTCATCGGCGCGTGCGGCCTGCCATTGCGCGGCAAAGCGGCGCGACAGGGCGGTCTTTTCCCGGCCGCCTGCGGTGCGCAACACCGCATCGGCCATCTGCGCAAGCGAACCAGGCGCGCCCGCATCAGACATGATGCAAAGTCCCGCAAAACGCCTTTGGCGGCTGGTTTCGGTCTGGTGACATCTGGCGGCTCCTTTCGGGGTTGGCGTGGTGATCCCTCACAGGGCCTTCACGGCC
The DNA here is from genome assembly GCA_964460185.1 of uncultured Roseicyclus sp. Lineage (GTDB taxonomy): Bacteria > Pseudomonadota > Alphaproteobacteria > Rhodobacterales > Rhodobacteraceae > JAVJPJ01. The sequence continues at coordinate 5,757 of CAYWTM010000082.1, forward strand.
GCAAGCACCTCTTCCACATGGCCGGGCACCTTCACCTTGCGCCATTCTTGCACAAGAACGCCCTCGCCATTGATCACGAAGGTCGAACGGTCGATCCCCATGTAGGTTTTGCCATACATGCTTTTTTCCTGCCACACGCCATAGCGTTCGCACACGTCGCTATGTTCGTCCGAACCCAGGATGACGCCAAGGGAATGCTTGGCGATGAACTTGTCGTGTTTCGCGACGCTGTCCTTGGATATGCCCACAACGACCGCGCCGGCCGCTTCGAATTCGGCGCCCATCTCGGTGAACCCCAGGGATTCCTTGGTGCAGCCGGGGGTATCATCCTTTGGATAGAAATACAGCACCACGGTCTTTGGGCGCAGCGCCGAAAGGGTGATGTCGCCGCCGCCGTCGCGGGGCAGGGTAAAGTCGGGGGCCGGGGTGCCGATTTCGGTCATTGAACGCTCCTGCGCGGGATGTTTCGGACAAGACGGGCGCATGGCGCCCGGTCGCATTGCAAGCTAGTCGGATTGGCGCAAAGATAAACCCCGGCAGAGCAGGGCAGGTGAGGGCGGTTTGACGCGCAAGGTCGAGCCCATGGCAGAGGCAGGCAAACCGGTCGCGTCCAAGGGGCGGCGGCGGCGGTGGGTCTGGCCTGTCGTCATCGTGGCGGTTGTCCTTGTTCCGGTGGTGGCCGCGGCCGGATTGTGGCTGCGGCTGAACGCGGGGCCCATGGCGCTGCCGCGCCTGGTGGTGGACCGGGTCGAGGCGCAGCTTGATGCGGCGATGGCGGCCAATGACCTGACGGTGGGCGGTATCGACGTATCGCTGATCGACGCCACCACCGAGGTCGAGGTACGGTTGCGGGACGTGCGCCTGACCGATCCCGACGGTGCGCCGCGGGCGGCCTTTCCGGAATTGATCCTCGGGCTTGATGGTCTGCCCCTGTTGTCTGGCGAGGTGCGCCCCATGCGCGTCGATGTGGCCGGCGCCGGCATGCAGTTGCGCCGCGATGCGCAGGGACAGGTGGACCTGGCTCTCAGCGGTGGCGGGGCAAGCGCGCAGTTGAGCATGCAAGAAACCCTGGCACGCATCGACGCGATGTTTGCAGCCCCGGTTTTCGACAGCCTGGAAAGCGTGACCGGCAGCGGTCTTGAACTGGCGATGGCCGACGAAATGACCGGGCAGGTGATGCGGGTGCGGCAGGCGCAGATGCGGCTGGATCGCAAGAACGACGCGCTGACGCTGACCATCGGTGGCGCACTGGAAGGCACGCGCGATGCGACGATCGACATCGCGCTGACACGCACGGCGCGGCAGGGGCAGACCAGCCTTGGATTTGCCTTTACCAACCTGGCCGCGCGCGATCTGGCGACGGCTGCACCGGCCCTGGGGTGGCTGGACCTCATGCGGGCGCCGATCTCGGGGTTCCTGGGCGGCCAGCTTGGCGATGACGGCACTGTCGGTGATCTGCGGGCGACGCTTCAGATCGGGCCAGGCCGGCTTTCGCTGGAGGGGACGTCCCCCTTGCCCTTCGACGAGATCGCCAGCGCCATCCGGTTTGACGCCCGGACCGCGCGGCTCAGTTTCGACGCGCTGGAGCTGGTGGCGCCCGATCTGAGCTTTGCGGCCACGGGACATGCGGATGTGTCGCCCGATGGCGCGGTTTATGTCGGCCAGTTCCGGTTGAACGATATCATGGCCAATCCCTCGGGTGTGTTCGTGGCGCCCCTCGATCTGGATGGTGCGGCGCTGGATCTGAGGCTGACGCTTTTTCCCGATCTCTTGATCGAGATCGGGCAGGCCGTCGTGTTCGACGACACGCTGGAGGCGCATGCCCGCGGGCGGATCGTCTCGGGGCCGGACGGGCTCGATATCTCGCTCGATGCATCCCTGCCCGAGGTCGATGCGTCGGTCCTGTTGGGCTACTGGCCGCTGGCCGCGATTCCGCGAACCCGGCAATGGGTGCAGGACAATGTCTTGCTCGGACAGATTTCGGGGGTCGATTTCGCCTTGCGGGGGGCCGCGGGCGTGGCGCCGGACTATGCGCTCGATTTCGACTTCGAACAGGCGTCGGTCCGGGTGGTCGAGGCGCTTCCGCCGATCAATGCAGGGGCGGGGTATCTCAGTATCGTGGGCCCGCGCATGATCGTGCAGATAGATGAGGGCCGCATGACCGCGCCGGGTGGGGGTGATGTGGCGTTGGGGGGATCGACCATGGTGGTGGACGACCTCACCCGGCGCGGTCCGGATGCACGGATCGATCTGACGGTTGCAGGGGCGATGACGGATGTCCTGCGTCTGCTCGACGAGCCGCCCGTCAGCATCTTTCGGCAAGGCACGCTGACGCCGGACCAGATCGGGCAGGCCAACGCGGTCATGCGGGCCGAAATCGCAACCCGGCTGATCCGCCAGGACGGGATCGGCGACACCCGGTTCGCAGTCAGCGGCACGCTTGCGGATTTCGCGTCCGACACGCTGATCCCGGGGCGCAGCCTGACCGCCGACCGCCTGTTGGTCGAGGCCAGCAACGATGCGGTGCAGGTGTCCGGGCGCGCCCTGTTCGACGGCCTGCCGGTCACCGGTCGATGGGGCCGGGATCTGGGCCCCGGATCCGACCCCACCGGCCGGGTCGAGGGACGGGCAACGGTGGATCGGGGCACGCTGTCCGGGCTGGGCATCGGCCTGCCCAACTGGCTGATATCGGGTCGCGGGCAGGCGGACATCGTGTTGACGCTGCCCGTGGGCGATACGCCGCAATTGCGGGTCAGCTCGGATCTTTCGGGCCTTGGCCTGTCCCTGCCGCCGCTTGGATGGCGCTTGGGCGAGGCGCAAACCGGGGTGCTGGAGGCCGAGATCCGGCTGGGACCGGATCCGGCCGTGACCTTGTTGCAGATCGAGGGGGCGGGGCTGACCCTGAACGGACAGGTCAGCTTGCTGGCGTCGGGCGGGTTCAACCGGTTGAGCGCGGACAGTTTCCGCATCGGGTCGTGGTTGAACGTGTCGGGGGCCTTGGTGAACCGGGGCGGCGGCCGCGCCCCGGCGGTCGAGATTTCGGGCGGCACGGTCGATCTTCGCGGCGCGCCGCAGACCGGACCGGGCGCGGGCACGGGTCCCGGCGGCGGCGGACCGATCACCGCGGCGCTGGATCGGTTGCAGGTCAGTCAGGGCATCGCACTGACCGGGCTGAGCGCCGAACTGACCAGCGATGGCGGATTGTCGGGGCAATTCGCAGGGCGCGTAAACGGTCTGGCGCCGGTCACGGGCACGCTGGTCGCGACGGACACCGGGCCGGCCGTGCGGATCAGGGCCGAAGATGGCGGCGCGGTCATGCGGGCGGCCAATGTCTTCCAGACCGCGTTCGGCGGCGAAATGGAACTGATCCTGCGCGCCACCGGGGACGAGGGCAATTATGACGGAACGCTGTCCATCGACGGGCCGCGTCTGCGTGATGCGCCCGCCATGGCGGAGCTGTTGAACCTGATCTCGGTCGTGGGCCTGCTGGAACAACTTGGCGGCGAGGGCATCAACCTGGGCGATGTGGATGCGCGGTTTCGCCTGACGCCGACCCGCCTGGTGCTGCAGGAAGGCACGGCGGTCGGCCCCGCACTGGGGGTATCGATGGATGGTGTTTACGGGCTGGCCGACAGCCAGCTCGACATGCAGGGCGTGATCTCGCCGCTCTACATGGTCAACGGATTGATCGGCGCGATCTTTTCGCCGCGCCGTGAAGGTCTGTTCGGGTTTTCCTACCGCTTGACGGGGACGGCCCAAAACACGCAGGTCACGGTCAACCCCTTGTCGATTCTCACCCCCGGGATTTTCCGCGATATCTTTCGCCGCCCGCCACCGGACCTGTCTGATACCCAATGAAACTGGACGACTTCGATTTCGACCTGCCCGAGCACCTGATCGCCACCCGGCCCGCGTCGCCGCGATCTTCGGCGCGGCTGTTGTATGCCGACGGCCCCGCCACGCGCGATGCGCATGTCTATGACCTGCCGCAGATCCTGCGCGCGGGCGACCGGCTGATCCTCAACGATACCCGCGTGATCCCCGCGCGTCTGACCGGAGAACGTGTGCGCGACACCGCGGAAGGCCCGGTTCGCGCGAAGATCGAAGTCACCTTGATGGAGCCGCAGGCCGATGGCACATGGACGGCGCTGGCCAAACCCATGCGCAAGCTGAAGCGCGGGGAAACCATCGTCTTTTCCCGCGATCTGTCAGCCGATGTCGATACGCTGGACGGCGGTCTGCGACTGCGTTTCAACCTGGCGGGCGACGATTTCGACGCCGCGCTGAATGCCTCGGGCGCGATGCCCCTGCCGCCCTATATCGCGGGCAAACGCGCCCCCGACGACCGTGACCGCGAGGATTACCAGACGATCTGGGCAAAACGCGCCGGTGCGGTGGCGGCCCCGACGGCCTCGCTGCATTTCGATGAGGCCCTGATGGCCGCATTGGCCGCCGCCGGGGTGGAGATCACCTTCGTGACCCTGCATGTCGGGGCGGGTACATTCCTGCCGGTGACGGTCGAGGACGTGACCACCCACAAGATGCATGCCGAATGGGGCGAGGTCCGCAAAAAGGCCGCCGACGAGATGAATGCGACCCGTGCGGGCGGCGGGCGCATCATCCCCGTCGGCACAACGGCGCTGCGCCTGATCGAGACGGCTGCCGCCCCGGATGGCACCATGCACGCCTGGGAGGGCGATACCGATATCTTCATCTATCCCGGCTACGCCTGGAAGATCGCCGATGGGTTGATGACCAATTTCCACCTGCCCAAATCCACGCTCATGATGCTGGTGTCGGCCCTGATGGGGGCAGATCGCATTCGCGACATCTATGCCCATGCCATCGCCGGCGAATACCGATTTTTCTCGTATGGCGACGCATCGCTGTTGATTCCGTCGCGTATGTGACAGACGCGTCGCTCACGGACGACCCATCGTGAGCCTGTGACGGGGAAAGGCGCGCCTTGATATATGTTTTGCGCACATCGTGGGCCTTGCTTCTGGGCATGTTCCTTTTGCAGATCGGCAATGGCCTTCAGGGCTCTCTCATGGGCGTTCGGGGCGCGCTGGAAGGGTTCTCCACCTTCGAATTGTCCTTGATTGGATCGGCGTATTTCATCGGGTTCCTGGGCGGTTCCCAACTCGCGCCGAAATTCATTGCCAAGGTCGGCCACGTGCGCGTCTTCGCGGCGCTTGGTTCGCTGATCTCGGCGGTCATCATTTCCTATCCGATCATCTCCGACCCCTATGTGTGGATGGCGTTGCGGGTGATCATCGGGTTCAGCCTGTCGGGCGTGTACGTGACGGCGGAAAGCTGGCTCAACGATTCCGCCACCAACGAGACACGCGGCCAATCGCTGTCGGCCTATATGCTGATGCAGATGTTCGGACTGGTGGCTGCCCAGGGCATCCTGGCGACCGGTGATCCCTCGGACTGGTATCTGTTCGTGATCCCCTCGATCCTCGTGTCGCTCAGCGTGGCGCCCGTTTTGCTGAACGCACAGCCCGCGCCGGCGATCGAGGCCGCCCGCCCGATGTCGCTGCGACAGCTTTACCGGACCTCGCCCTTCGGGGTTGTCGGCATGCTGCTTCTGGGGGGGGTCTTCGCGGGCCAGTTCGCCATGGCGTCGGTCTATGCCACCGAAGCCGGGCTGACCCTGCCGCAATTGTCGCTGTTCATTTCGAGCTTTTTCATCGGGGCGATCATTTTCCAGTACCCAATTGGCTGGATGTCCGACCGGGTGGACAGGCGCATCTTGATCATCGTGGCGTCGGTGGTTGCCGCGCTGGCCGGCGTGGTGGGAATGATGATGGGCGAAACCTTCTCGATCCTGCTGGGGGTGGCGCTGATCAGCGGAGGTTGCGCGCAGCCGCTTTATGCGCTGCTGATCGCCTATACCAACGATTACCTTGCGCATGAGGATATGGCTGCCGCCTCGGGCGGGCTGGTGTTCGTCAACGGCATCGGGGCGATCGCGGGTCCACCGGCGATCGGGATCTTGATGGCACAGATGGGTCCGGCGGGTTTTTGGTTGTTCATGGTGATCATCCTGTTCATCGTGGCGGCATACGGTATCTACCGGATCACGCAGCGCCCGTCGGCCTATGTGGAACAAGATGACGACTACGAAGCAGTGTCCTACACGAACCTGATGCCCGGCACGGCCTCGGTGGTGGCGGTGGAGGCAGCGCAGGAACTATACGCCGAGGCGACCGAAGCCGCCGAACATGAGGCTGACCTCAGAGAGGCACCGGAAGCCGAACGATAGAGTGGACCAACGGCAAGGCGATCGGGGAGGAGCGGTTATGCCAGACAAGAAAAACGAAGCGGATCCAGAAGTGGTCCTGCGCTTTTGGGAAGAGGCGGGGCCGGAGGCCTGGTACAAGAAGGATGACGCCTTCGATCAGGCGATCCGGGACCAGTTCGGCGCGCTGTGGGAGGACGCGCGCGGCGGCGGTTGTGATGGCTGGTCTACCAGCGCCCGTGGCGCGCTGGCACGGATCATCCTGCTCGATCAGTTTCCACGCAACATGTTCCGCGAAGATGCCCGCGCCTTTGCAACCGACGACCTGGGGCGACAGACGGCGCGCTATGCGATCGACCGGTCGTGGGACCTGCAGATAGAAGGCAGTCTGCGGCAGTTCTTCTACATGCCCCTGATGCATTCCGAAAAGGTCGCCGATCAGGATAAATGCGTGCGCTTGATCAAGGAGCGAATGAGCGACGGCAACAATCTTCTGCATGCCCGTGCCCATCGCGAGATCATTCGCCGCTTCAACCGGTTTCCCTATCGCAACGCGGCCCTTGGGCGGACAAGCACAGCGGCGGAGTCCGATTTCATGGAAAGCGGCGGATACGGGGCGATCGTGTCGGCGCTGGAGGCCCGGTGATCGGGCCGCTCACGCGGACAGCCCTGAGAGGTAGTGGTCGGCATAGGTGTCGAACCAGTCGAGGCATATGGGGTTGGCCATGGCATCGGGGGTGACGACGCGCGCCATGTCATGACCCAGGAGCCGTTTCTTGATCGGCACCTCCATCTTCTTTCCGGTCAGGGTGTAGGGGATGTCGGGGGCGACCTCGATCCGGTCGGGCACATGATGTGGCGAGACGCGCGATTTCAGCGCCGTCACGAGCGCTTGCCTCAGGGCATCGGACCAGTCCATGCCGCCCGCCAGTTTCACGAACAAGATCATGCAAGACGGTTTGCCCAGGTATTCCAGATCGACCACCAGGCTGTCGGCAATCGCCTCCATGTCTTCGACGACCCGGTAGATGTCGGCGGTGCCCATGCGGATCCCGTGCCGGTTGATGGTGGCATCCGACCGGCCATAGATGACCGCGCCCCCCTCGGGGGTGATCCTGACCCAGTCGCCTTGCCGCCAGATGCCGGGATAGGTGTCGAAATAGCTGCCATGCAGGCGACTGCCATCGGGATCGCCCCACAGGTACAGCGGCATGGACGGCATCGGGCGGATGCAGACCAGTTCGCCCACATCGTCGATCACCTTGCCGCCGGCGTCGTCAAAGGCATGAACCGCAGCGCCCAGTGCGCGGCACTGCATTTCGCCCGCGCGCACGGGCAGGGTCGGGCTTCCGGCCAGAAAGGCCCCCGCCAGATCGGTGCCGCCGGCGATCGGGCTGATCCATATGTCGGGGCGCACATGGTCGTAGATCCAGCCGTAGGCCTCGGGGGGCAGGGGGGATCCGGTCGATCCCAGCATTCTCAGCCTTGAAAGGTCGGCCACCGCCTTGGGGTCTATGCCCGCTTTCATGCACGCAAGATACCAGGCCGCTCCCGCGCCAAAGCCGGTCACGCCGGCTGTTTCGATGAACCGCCACAGGCGGGTGGCATCAGGGTAGGCGGGACTGCCTTCGGCAAGGGCGATGGTGGCCCCGGTCAGCAACGCGCCGACCTGCAGGTTCCACATGATCCAGCCGCTGGACGAATACCACGCAAACACGTCGTCGGGGCCGGCATCGCAATGCAGGCCGATCAGTTTGAGATGTTCCAGAACCACGCCGCCATGGCCATGCACGATCGCCTTGGGGCTGCCCGTGGTGCCCGACGAATAGACCACCCATAACGGGTGATCGAACGGCAGCATCACGGGGTCGAGCCGGTCGGGACCGGACAGCAGGTCAGACCAGTCGTGACGCGCCACGCCGCCGGGATCGACCGTGTCGGCCGCATCCAGCGTGATCCAGTGCGCAAGGCCGGGCAGGCCCGCGATCAATGTCGTCACCTCGGCACTGCGCTCATGCCATTTGCCGCCGAACCGGTAGCCCGAGACGGTGAAGATCGCCTTGGGCTCGATCTGGCGGAACCGTTCGAGCACGGTGGCGGCCCCCATGTCGGGCGCGCAAAGCGACCAGGTGGCCCCGATGCTCGCACAGGCGAGGAACGCGACGGCGGTTTGCGGGGTGTTGGGCAGGTAGCCCACGACACGGTCGCCGGTCTCGATCCCCATGGCGCGCAGGGATGCGGCCAGCGTGGTGACCTGTTGCGACAGGGTTTCCCATGTCATGTCGTGGCGCGTTCCGTTCTCGGCCTGGTGCACGATCGCAAGATGCCCGGGCCGCACATGGTGCAGCACATGCGCGGTGTAATTCATCGTGGCGCCGGGGAACCAGACCGCGCCCGGCATCGTGTCGACCTCCAGCGCGGCGCGCGGTGCGGTGGCCAGGCGCAGATCCGACCATTCGGCGATCGCCATCCAGAAATCGCCGGGGTTTTCGACTGACCATTCCCACAGGCTCCCATAGTCGGGAAAGGCCCGCCCGGTCCGGTTTCCGGCCCAATGCATGAAACGCGCCATTGCGCTGGCATCCGCAGTGGCTGGGTCGGGAATCCACGGGGCGCGATCTGTGCCGGACATGTGTCGAGGGGCTCCGATTCGAGATGGCAGGTTGTCGCCTTCAGCCTGTCAGGCGGGCCGGCACCGGACAAGCACCGCGAACCTGACCGGCGCGCGCGGCCATGCGGCCTTGGCAAACCCGTCATGCTGCGACCTAACGGGCTTTGCACCTGCAAGGGGATTTGTTTAACGTTGAACAAAGCGAACGTGTCAGGAGGACCGACAGTGGCCACCCAAAATTTCGACGTGATTGTGATCGGGGCAGGACCAGGCGGATACGTGGCCGCCATCCGTGCCAGCCAGTTGGGCCTGAAGGTCGCCATCGTGGAACGCGAACACATGGGGGGCATCTGCCTGAA
>CAYWTM010000083.1:0-14705 GCA_964460185.1 uncultured Roseicyclus sp.
CGACGGGCCCGACGGTCGGACGCTACGGCTTTGGTCCGATCACGGGGCAGGCGGGTTGCATGGACGCGATTGACCTTGAGGGCGGCACGATCAGCAAGACCGCCCCCGGGGCGACCCTTGATCTTTGCGGCATCGCCAAGGGCTTTGCGCTCGACCGTCTGACCGATGATCTGCTGGCGGCTGGCGCCACGGATTTCATGCTGGAACTGGGCGGCGAACTGCGCGGTGCGGGGCGCCATCCGTCCGGCAGGGCGTGGCAGATCGCCATCGAAGACCCGTTCGCACCGGATGTCGTGGCCCGCCATATCGTGGCGCCCGGCGTGCTGGCGCTGGCTACATCGGGGCACCGGGCGAACGGACTGTTCGGCGATGTCACCCTCAGCCATGTGATGGACCCGCACAATGCCCGTCCGGCGACGGGCTTTGCCGGGTCGGTGTCCGTTCTTGCACCCACCGGGATGGAGGCCGACGCGCTGGCCACGGCCCTGTTGGCCATGGGCCGGGACGGGCCGGCGTTTGCCCGCGCTCACGATATCCCGGCGCTGTTCGTGCTGGGGCCTCCCGATGCGCCGGCCGACATCATGACCGGCGAATTTGCCACGTATCTTCTGACCTGAGCCCCTGAAGGGAGATCCGAGATGACCACATTCCTGCTTGGCTTCGGCGTGATCGTCCTGTCGATCCTTGGCCTTGCCGTTGGTGTTCTTGCTGGGCGACGCCCGATCAAGGGCTCGTGCGGGGGATTGTCCTGCGGCGCCTCTGCGGGCTGCGCGGGATGCCCCAACACCCGGACGCGGGAGGATCGGGAATGAGCACCCTCAGCCTGGTGTCGGACCACATGACGCGAGACGTCATGACCCTGTCGCCCGAGCAGGAGATCAACACCGCCGTGCGCGCCCTGCTGGGGCGCGGCGTATCGGGCGCGCCGGTTCTGGATGCCGAGGGGCGGATTGCCGGAATGCTGACCGAAAAGGACTGCCTGCGCGCCGCGCTCGAGGCCAGTTATTACAGGGATTGGGGTAAACCTGTCGCCGCCTACATGTCGCGCGACGTGATCACCATGGACCCCGGTCTCGATATCCTTGCCGCCTGCCAGATGTGCCTTTCCGGCCCCTTTCGGCGCTTTCCCGTGGTCGAGGGCGGTGCACTTGTGGGCCAGATCAGCCGGACCGATATCCTGCGCGGCCTGGCGGACACCTGGGGCTGATCGGCGGCCAGCGCTCCATGGTCCGGGAGCCGGGCGGGGCCGTTGTCTTGCAGGACTGATACGCATCAATGTTGTGGCCCGTGTCTTGTGATGAACTGCTGACAGGACATGAAAGGAACACTCCATGAGGGTGCATCTTCTTTTTCTGATTGCGGTCGCTCTTTCGACGGGCCCGTCCGCCCTGCTGGCGGATGCCGTGCCCGTGGACATCGGCGGTGATCGCTACGCCTCGGGCTCGTCCATCACTCAGACCGACGATGCCGACCGCGACCTGCTGGCGTCGGGCGGCAGCGTCACTGTCACTGGCAATGTGGCACAGGATGTGCATGCCATCGGTTTCGACGTGGAAATTGACGGTGTCGTCGGCGGTGATGTCGTGGCGGCGGGCGCATCGGTCAGCGTCGATGGGCCTGTCGCGGGCGATGTCACGCTGACGGCGATGACCCTGCGGATGGGATCGGGGGCCGAAATCGGTGGCAATGCCCGTCTTGCGGGTGGCAGCGTCACCATCAACGGCCCGGTCCTTGGCGCATTGGTGGTCGCTGCAGGCGAGGTCACCCTGAACGCGCCCGTGTCCGGTGACGTGGCCCTGACGGCCGCCGACATCACCTTTGGGCCCGAGGCGCGCATCGATGGAACCCTGAGCTATTCCAGGGACGCGCCCATGGATGTACCCGGCCGCGTCGCAAGCGCGGACAGGGTGCAATTCCAGCCTGCCACCCAAAATCGGATGTGGCGCGATGCCAGGTCCGAATGGCGCGACTGGCACAGCCCGATAGAGATCAATCGCTGGGCCATCGCCGGGGGCTTCTTGATCAACCTTGCCTTGTTCCTGGTGATTGGCGCGATCCTTCTGACGCTCGCCCCCGACACGGTCAGTCGCCTGCGCCACCGGGCCGAGGCGCGTCCCGGAATCGTCATGCTCAGCGGGGTGATCGGTTTGTCGATCCTGTTCGGCATGGTGCCGGTCAGCGCCCTGACGATCGTGGGGTTGCCGCTGGTTCCGATCCTTGTGCTGCTGATCGTTCTGGCCTGGGTTCTGGGCTACATCCTGGGCGCGTATGTTCTGGCCATGCGCGTGATGCACAGCCTGGGCGGCGACGCAGAGCCGACGCTGCCCATGCGCTTGGTGGCGCTGGCCATCGGTGTGACGCTGGTTGCACTGCTGAACTTCATTCCCTTCATCGGCTGGCTCGTGAACTTCATCCTGGTTCTTCTGGGCATCGGAGCGATCGCCGCGCCGTTGACGGACGGGTTCCTGTCCCGGCGCGCACACCAACCGGATACCCCCGAAACAAGCCTGACCTGACGGAGCGTGAGAGGAGGACGAGATGAGCGCACAAGGCCTGGAAGTGATCGACCATACGGTGCAACTGACCCATGAATGGATCAACGAACTGCGAGACAGGCTTGATTGGACCAGCAGCCGCGATGCCCTGCGGTTGTTGCGCGTGACGCTGGTGCAGATCCGCGATCACATCAGCCACGACGAGGCGGCGCAACTGTCGGCGCAATTGCCCCTGCTGGTGCGCGGCATGTTCTTTGAAGGCTGGATACCCTCGCGAACCCCGGTCCGTGAGCGCAGCGTCGACGCCTTTGTGACCGCCATCGAGGACCAGGTGGGCGATGTGCTGGACTGGCGCGGACCCGATGACATCATCGCGGTGTTCAGAACCCTCAATTCGCGGATCTCGGACGGTGAGATCCGCGATGTGAAGACCGCGCTGCCCCGACACATCCGGGCCTTGTGGCCCGATTGATCGGCGCGGTGCGCAGGTGACGGGGCGGCTTCAGGCCGGCTCGGCCCGGTGACGCAGCGCGTCCAGATCCCGGATGATGACCTTTTGAGCGGTGTCCAGCGCGATCAGGCCGTCCTTGCGGAATTGCGTGATCGTGCGGCACACGGTTTCGGTCGTCAGGCCCAGAAAATCCGCGATATCCACTCGCCGCATTGCCAGGTCGACCGACACATATGGCCCGCAGGCCTGCCCCGTCCTGTCCGCAAGCGTCAGCAGGAACGAGGCGATCTTTTCAGCAGCCGACCGCGAGGACAGCATCATGAAATGATCTTGCATGGCGCAGATTTCCTTCAGCGCCGCCTGCATCAGGCGATGGTGAAGGTCGCGATCCATGTCGCTGTTCTCCAGCGCGAGCCGGCTGTGGGCCAGCACAACGGTGTCGCAGATCGCGTCGCAATCGGTGTGATGAAGGTCACCCGCCGGAAAGCCCACCACGTCACCGGGCAGGCCAAAGGCCACGATCTGACGGCGGCCATTTTCCATGACCCGCGCCAGGCGCAGAATGCCGCGTTGAACCTCGTAGACATGGCGTGCCTCATCGCCTTCGAGGAACAGGTGTCGCCCCGATTGCACGCGCTGATACAGCTTGTGCGTCTGCTGGCCCCTGGCATGAAAGTCGGGCTGGACAATCCCGTCGTCCGCTTCGGCCGTTGTTGCGAGTGTCAGATACATGGTCCCCTCCCCAAGAAAGCCCGGTCCGACCTTATCGGGGCAACGTCGCAGCGATTTGTCGCTCACGTATCAAAGTGTATCCGTCCGGTCGCTTTGATTTCGTCCGGAGAAGGGAATATGCTACACACCTGCAGCGCATGGAGCTTCGTTGATGGATGATCGACATATCCTTGTTGTGGATGACGATCCCAAGATCAGGGCCTTGTTGCGGGCGTGTTTCGAGGGCGAGGGCGCTATCGTCGAAGAGGCGACGGGCCTGGAATCGGTTCTGCGGGCCTTCGCGCATCATGTGCCGGATCTGGTGACGCTGGACCTTGGCCTCGAAGGGGATAGCGGTCTGGATATCGCGCGCGAACTGCGCAAGTCCCATGACACCCCGATCATCATGGTGACCGCCAGGGATGATGTCATCGATCGTGTCGTGGGGTTGGAGCTCGGGGCGGATGACTATGTCACCAAGCCCTTTCATATCCGCGAGATGCTGGCACGGGCGAATTCCGTCCTGAGGCGGTATGAGGCGCCCGCGCGCATGCGAGCCGCGGACCCCGCCGCAAAGGCCGAGGGGGGCGGCGAGATAATGCTGGACGGTTTGCGGATCGACCGTGCGCGCATGATCGTGCGCGACCGCGGTGGACATGACTGCAACCTGACGGGTGCGGATTTCAAATTGCTTGGGGCATTTCTCGATCATTCGGGGCGCGCGTTGTCGCGCGATCGACTCATGGATCTGATCGAAGGGCCGACCTGGGTTCCCCTGGACCGCACCATCGACAACCAGGTGGCAAGATTGCGCAAGAAGATCGAACGCGATCCCGCCAGGCCGCGCCTGATCAAGACGGTGCGCGGGATAGGTTACATGCTGACCGAGGCGGCCGAGGCCTGCGGTCAGCCGGGGCTGAGCACTGCGTAGATCGCGCGCTCCAGATCGGCCTGCCGATACGGTTTGCGCAACATCGGGAATTCCGGCCCGACCCATCGGTCACGCAGCACGGTTTCCGAAAACCCGGACGTCAAAAGAACCGGGATATCGGGATATGCCTCGGTGATGCGTTGGGCCAGGTCATAGCCGGTCAATTTGCCCGGCATCACCATATCGGTGAAGACAAGTGCTATGTCGGCCCCTTTCGAGACGATGTCCCAGGCGGCATCGGCCGTGTCGCAGGTCATGCAATCGAACCCCAGCGCCGACAGCCGCGTCTTGGTCAGTCGGCGCAGGTTCGCATCATCCTCCACGATCAGGATCGTGCCGCTGACAGCGGCGCCATGCACGGTCGCGGGGGGGGCACCCCCCTGTTCAGGCGCACCCTCGTGCTGGCCCAGTGCGGGAAAATACAGGGCCACGGTCGTGCCATTGCCGTGCTCGGAATAGAGCGTCAGGTACCCACCCGATTGCTTGACGAAACCATAGACCATCGACAGCCCCAATCCGGTGCCATGGCCGGCGGGTTTCGTCGTGAAAAAAGGCTCAAGCGCGTGGGCGCGTTCGGAGGCGGTCATGCCCTGACCGGTATCGCTGACCGAAAGGCGCACATATTGACCCGGCACCACATCGAGCTCCTGCGCCATGAATTCATCGTCGATGGTCACATTCTGGGTTTCCAGCGCCAGGATGCCCCCCTCGGGCATCGCATCTTGCGAATTCATCGCGAGGTTCAGGATCGCGGTCTGCAACTGGGCCGCATCGGCCATCACCGGCCAAAGACCGGGTTGGGACTGCGCGGTGATCTTGCAGTGCTTGCCGATGCTGTGCTGCAAGAGCGCCAGTGATTTTCCCAGCTGATCGTTCAGATCGGTGACCGAGGCCCGCAATTCGGACTTCCGCGCAAAAGCCGTCAGGCGCGACGTGACATCGGCGCCCAGTTCTGCCGCCGACAGGGCATCGGCCAGCATGCCGCGTTGCCGATCCGTCAGGTCCGCGCTTTCCAGAAGTTCGAGGTTTCCGATAATGACGGTCAGCAGGTTATTGAAATCATGAGACAAACCACCCGTCATCCGGCCTATGGCATCCAGTCTCTGGGAACGGGCGACGGCCTCTTCCATGATGCGGCGGTCGGTCTGGTCTTGCATGATCGAAACAAAGATCGCGCCGTGATCGGTATCGGCGCGTCCGATTGACAAGAGCAGCGGCACCGTCGTGCCATCCGATCTCTTTCCCAGCACGTCGCGCGACCGGCCGATGATCTTGCGATCCCCGGTTTCCATATGATGCTTCATGAAGCCCGCATGCTGCCCGGCCAGGATTTCCGGCATCAAGACGCTGACGTTTTCGCCGATCAGCGCGTCCTGATCGCGTTGGAACAATCTGGCCGCGGCCTGATTGACACGCAGGATCCAGCCGTCTTCGTCCGATATCACCATGGCGTTCACCGCGGCGCTCATCAGCGCGTTCAGCAGCAGCGTGTCGTCGATCTCGCCCATCTTTCCCCTCGGCCCCGGTGATGGCTGGCCCAGTCTGGCAGCAATCGGGTGCGATTGGCCAGAGGATGTCATGCCGGCGCCGCGATCTGCCGGGAAATGTCGAGATAGGCGGTCACGTCGCTCAGCGTGACGATGCCGACCAGACGGCCCTCGTCCATGACAAGGTACTTGCGCCGCCCTGTTTGTCCGATCCGATCCACAAGCGATTGCGCCCGCAGGTCGGGCGGAACCGTGTTTTCGTCGGAAACGGCCTCGACCACATCCTCGACCGTCGTGGTCGACCAGTGTTCCCGGTCTATCCGGCGAATGATGTTCAGATCCACGTAGCCGATGATCTCGTGATCCTCCATCACCGGGGCAAAGCTGACACCCTTGGCCAGGAACACGCGGTTGATCACTTCGGCCAGGCTCTGCCCGGGCAGGACCACGATCGGGGTGGGTGTCATCAGGTCCGCCACGACGCGCCCCTCGAACATGGATTGGACCTCCACCCGCTGATAGGCACTGCGCCCCAGGGCGAGCAGGAACAGGCCCACAAGGATCGGCCAGAGCCCGGCACCGGCGCCGGCGCCGAACAGGGCCGTGACACCCAAGGCGATCAATCCCCAGGCAAAGACGGCCGAAACCTTGGCCGCATGCCGCGTCGCGCCGACCAGGTCGCCGCGCCGCATCCAGACAAGCGCCCGGTAGACCCGCCCGCCATCCAATGGATAGGCCGGGATCATGTTGAATATCGCCAGGGTCAGATTGATCGCCGAAAGGTAGCCCAGGACCGCGACCACGATGGCGCTCAGACCCAGCACGCGCGCCACCACGACGCTGGACCAGAACACGCCGGCCAGCAGAAGGCTTGCCATTGGTCCGACCACCGCGACGCGCAATTCCGTGACGGGGTCGGCGGGTTCGGTTTCAAGCTCCGCCACACCCCCGAACAAGAACAGCGTGATGCCCGAGATCTTCAGACCATGGCCGCGCGCCATGACCGAATGGGCCAGCTCGTGCAAGATCAACGACGCGAACAGGCCGAGCATGGCGATCGCAGCGGCCATCAGAAGGGCAGGCGCGGTGGCATCGGGCAGGACCGATGGGAAGTAATCCGTCCCCAGGCTCCAGATGATCAAGGCCGCGATCACCAGCCAACTGGCGTCGACCTTGATGTCAAAGCCACCCAGACGCATGACTGTTATGGAACGACCCCACATGAACCCCTCCGAAGTGCTTCAGGCCAACCGGTTGCGGGCTTTTCACGACCATCATCGTCGAAATCCACCCGCTGCAAGTTGCGCAAGATCAACCGTCCATTGCGGTCAGGCAAAGACGGCGGCCGTGTCTGCCGCCGCCGGTCGGCGCGGCACGCAGCCCGCCCGCGACACGGCACGTCTTGAGGCAGATCAATGTCGTGACAGCTCCACGAGCCTAGGGTGGGGGCAATACATCAACCCACAAGACCGGATGCATGATCATGAAAGATCCCGAACTCGATATCCTGATCGCCGAACTGGAAGGGCGCACTGATCTGACGATCGCCGATTTCGACGCGGTCCATCATGCGCTGGTCTTTCTGTTGCCCGACAGGATCGACCCCAAGGCAGCAGAGCCGACCCATATCAGCACGACCGACGGGGCCATGATCATCGCCGATGAGGCGTATCCCAACTGGGTGGTCCATATTCACGGGCGCGCCAATGACAGGGACGGGCAATGGCGGTGCCACCTGCGCGAACATGAGACCCGCGATACCGACAGCGCCATCGGGTCCGGGCGCTCGCCGGTTCTGGCGCAGGCCATCCTGGCGGCGGTTCTGCGGCTGTCGATGATCCTGTTCAAACGCCCCGATACCGCCTGAGACCTGAAACGGGGTGCGGCCGGGCGCGCGGGCGCGCGGGCGCATCAGGGCGCCTCGGCCTCGGCCGCGTCGATATTGCGCAAGACCTGAACGAAGCTGTCCGGCGTGACCGAGATGCTGTCGATCCCGAACCCGACAAGGCGCTGCGCATACGCGGGATCGTTGCTTGGGGCCTGACCGCAGAACCCGACCTTGCGACCGGCCTTGTGGGCTTCGCGGATCACCGTTTCGATCATCCACAGCACGGCTGGATCATCTTCGCGGAACAACGCGGCCAGCGTGTCGGAATCCCGGTCGATGCCAAGCGTCAGCTGCGTCAGGTCGTTCGACCCGATCGAGAAGCCGTCAAAGCGTTCGGCGAACTCGGCCGCCCGCACGACGTTGGACGGGATCTCGCACATCACATAGACCTGCAGCCCGTCGCGGCCGCGTTCCAACCCGTGTTCGGCCATCACCGCCAGCACGCGGTCGGCCTCTTCGGGGGTTCGGCAAAACGGGATCATCACGATGACATTGTCGAACCCCATGGTGCCCCGCAGCCGGGCAATCGCCTTGCATTCCAGCGCGAACCCGTCGCGATACGCGTCGGAATAATATCGCGACGCGCCCCGGAACCCGATCATCGGATTTTCCTCGGACGGCTCGAAATCACGCCCGCCCAACAGTTCGGCATATTCGTTGGTCTTGAAGTCGCTCATCCGCACGATGACCGGTTTCGGATAACAGACCGCCGCGATCCGCGAGAGCCCGCGCGCCAGCTGGTCGACAAAGTAGTCCGGCTTGCTGTCGTAGCCTTTGGTCAGCGCGTCGATGCGCGCGGTGGCCGCCGGGTCGCTGACGCGTTCGGGATGGGCCAGCGCCATGGGATGCACGCGCACCGCATTGTTGATGACGAATTCCATCCGCGCCAGACCGACCCCGTCCAGCGGCAACCGCCACCACCGCAGGGCGGCCGTGGGATTGGCCAGGTTCAGCATCACCTGCGTCTTGGGGCGGGGCAGGGAATGCAGCTCTTCTTGGGCGATCGAGATCTCGGACAGGCCTTCGGTGACCACGCCTTCCTCGCCGCCGGCGCATGACACGGTCACGTCTTGCTCGTCATGCAAGATATGAGTGGCGTTGCCGCAGCCCACGATGGCGGGCAGGCCCAGTTCCCGACTGACGATTGCGGCATGCGAGGTGCGCCCGCCGTGGTCCGTCACGATCGCCGCCGCGCGTTTCATGATCGGCACCCAGTCGGGATCGGTGGTTTGCGTGACCAGAACCGACCCGTCTACAAATCGGCCGATATCGTCGGCTGTCTCGATGATCGACACGCGCCCCGCCACGGCCGCGCTGCCCACGCTGAGCCCGGTCAGCAAGACGCGGCCGGGGTCTTTCACGGAATAGGTTTTCAGACTGCCCACATCCAGACGCGATTGCACCGTTTCGGGCCGGGCCTGCACGATATAGAGCTTGCCCGTCCCCCCATCGCGCGCCCATTCCATATCCATCGGCTGGCCGTAATGGGCCGCGATCGTCCGGGCCTGGCGCGCAAGCGACAGGATTTCGTCATCGTTCAGCACGAACCGTTCGCGTTCGGCCTTTGACGTGGGCACGTTGCGGGGGGCTCCGCCGCGGTCGTTGATCATCTTGATCGCCTTGGCCCCCAGCCGCTTTTCCAGGATCGGCACCAGCGCGGGGTCATCCAGGAACGGCGCGTAGACCTGGTATTCGTCGGGGTCGACCGCGCCTTGCACGACGTTTTCCCCCAGGCCCCAGGCGGCGTTGATCAAGACGGCATCGGGAAACCCGGATTCGGTGTCGATCGAGAACATGACCCCCGATCCGCCGGTGTCGGAGCGCACCATCAGTTGCACACCCACCGACAGGGCCACCTGATCATGGTCAAAGCCCTGGATCTGGCGGTAGGAAATCGCCCGGTCGGTGTACAGCGACGCGTAGCATCGCTTGCAGGCGTGAAGCAGGGCGTCGTTCCCCCGCACGTTCAGAAACGTTTCCTGCTGGCCGGCAAAGCTGGCATCGGGCAGATCCTCGGCCGTGGCGCTGGACCTGACGGCAACGGGTATGTCCGCTTCGCCGGCCGCGTCGCAAATGCGCTGATAGTGGCTCAGGATGGCGTCGGCGGTTGCCTGGGGCCAGGTGCCCTCCAGGATCGACTGCCGGATGGCGGCGGCTGTATCGGGCAAGGTGGCGTTGCCCGCGGCCAGCGCGTCGAGGCGATCCGCGATCCTTTTGTCCAAGGCGTTCGCGGCCAGATAATCGCGAAAGGCATCGGCGGTGGTCGCGAAGCCCGGCGGCACGCTGATGCCCTTGGGTTCAAGCGTGCCGATCATTTCACCCAGGGATGCGTTCTTGCCGCCGACAAGGGCGACATCGCCACGGCGGACTTCGGTGAAATCGAGGATAAGGGGGGGATTGGGCATGGCACGCATCCGTATGAAGGCAGTTGCCGGAAGCATGCGCCGATCTGGCGGGCCTGCATTGATGCATGTCATGTTCCGATGGTTTCGGGTCATGTTCCGACCGCGTGCAGGCGATCTGGCGAGAGGCGTGTCGATGCCACGCGACCCTGCGCATGCGCCGTCGGGTGCGCGATCAGGCGTAGCGAAAGGTGCATCTTTTGTTGGAAAGAGAAGCGGAAGACGGGATTGTGCAAGAATCCGCCTAAAGCCCTGACAGTATGTGGGAAATCCGCTCACTCCGCGTGATTGCGCCGATCCGCGCCCCTTCTGGTGTGGCGTGAACCATCAAAATCCCAGCAAATGTTGGTTTATTCTGGCTGGCGGGGGCGTATTCCGGTTTGCCTGAACCGGGTATCGTCCGATTGTCAGACAGGTTATCTCCGCAAAGGCGAAAGCGGGATATTGCCGAATTTTGCTGCAGGCGCACATAGAGTTGCGGCGCACCGCGATTTCGCCCCAAAAAAGACAAAGTCATCGGTGCTTGATTGTGGTTCGGCCAGTTGGGCAGGCGAATTTTCTCTTTGCCGCAGCATGGTTTGTCATGCTGGAACCGCAATTTGCATCAGGCCAGCGATCACAGGCGGGTCGCGCGTCGCGAAAAAATCACTAGCCCCGTTCAGGGGCAATAAATGAGGCATTTCGAATGGATCAGTTTATCTGGGTTTCTGCAGGTGCGCCTAGTGGTGGCGATGGATCGGCCGAACGGCCATACAGCCTCATTCAAGACGCGATAGACGCGGCCGTGCCCGGCACGGTCATCATGGTCGGTGCCGGTCTCTACGAGGAAAACCTGGAATTCTCGACCAGCGGCACGTCGACCGCGCCGATCGCGCTGGTATCGGCCGATGGCCCCAATGCCGCGATCATCAAGCCGGCCAAGGCCAACGAAGATACCATCCAGATCGACGGCACCGACAACATCATCGTTCAGGGCTTCGAACTGCACGGCAGCGATGACGCCAGCCGCCAAGTCATCCACATCCACGCGGTAGATGACAACACGGACCCGGCCAGCAACATCATCATAGCCGACAACACGATCTACCGAGGGGCCGGTGACGGGATCAAAGGCAGCAAGTCGACCGATCTCACGATCACGAACAACACGATCATCGGCGGTGGCGACAAGGAGGCAGGCATCGATCTCGTCGGCGTGACGCGGGCCACCGTGTCGGACAACACGCTTCTGGAAATGGGCAATATCGGGATCATGGTCAAAGGCGGGTCCAGCGATATTGCGATCACGGGAAACACCATCGACAATCCCGACAGCCGGGCGATGGAGATCGGCGGCTATACCAATCTGAATTCCTACCCGCCGGGTTTCCTGGAGTCTGGCCTCGAGTATGAAGTGAACAACGTGCTGGTGTCCGGCAACACCATCACCGCCGACAACAGCACGGCAATGCGACTGATCGGAGCGCAGAACGTCGAGATCACCGACAACAAGATCGACGGCGCCTTTGCCGAGATCAAGATCGATGATTCATCGAAGTTTCATGAGCCGTGGTTCAGCACATCGATCGTCTTTTCGGAAAACGATATCGACAATCCCGATTGGTTGATCGACCGCAGCGCAAAGGCCGAGATCCAGTACGGATCCGATGCGGAAGGCGTTTTCGCGCCGTGGCTGGAGCCTGCGACAGGGTCGAGCGCACCATTGCCCGAACCCGAAGTGGTGGAGGTTCAGCCCGAGCCGCAGCCTGAGCCCGAACCCGAAGTGGTGGAAGTGCAGCCCGAACCGCAGCCTGAGCCCGAACCCGAAGTGGTGGAAGTGCAGCCCGAACCGCAGCCTGAGCCCGAACCCGAAGTGGCGGAAGTGCAGCCCGAACCCGCGCCGGAGTTGGTGCTGGATGGGCTGACCCGTATCGAAGGCACCGGCGACAAGGATTACCTGGTGGGCTCAGGGGATGACGAGGCCATCTGGGGTTTTGATAGCGACGATGTGCTGAAGGGCCGGAATGGCGATGATTTCCTGGATGGGGGCGACGGCAACGACCGGCTTCTGGGCGGATCTGGCCACGACACTGTTTTCGGTGGCGATGGCAAGGACCTGCTGCGGGGCGACAATGGCGACGACCTGCTGTTCGGCATGGACGGGCATGACACCCTGCGCGGTGGCAGCGGTGACGATACCCTGGAGGGCGGGGCCGGGAACGACGTCATGGAAGGTGGACGCGGCAACGACAGCTTCACGTTTCGCGCCGATATCGGGTTCGATCGCGACCGTATCAACGATTTTGACCGCGGCGACGATGTGATTGTCTTTTCCGGGTTCGACGAAGACCTGCTGTCCTTCGATGACCTCGACACCAACGGCAACGGTCGCCTGGACCGCAACGATGACCTGGTCTCTGTCGGACGCGGGAGCACAAAGATCGATCTGTCGTCGCTCTGGGGGGCGGACAACGGCACCCATCTGATCGAGATCGATCAAACCGGGCTGACGGCTGACGACTTCAGCTTTCTGGTCTGATCGAGCTCGTCCGGGCGCGCGCCGTGCGCCCGACGTGTTCTTTCGATCAGTTTGGCCGTTGCGCATACGCAAAGAGCCCGCAGACAACTGCAGGCGCTACCGTCATCCGGCCAGGTTCAGAAGGCCTGAATCAGTACGGCGGCAGCTGTGCGATCGGGGTCCCGCCAAGGCGCGCCAGGATGAAATCGATGCACGGATTGAACTCGTCTTCTTCAATCAAGTCTTCCAGGGCCTGCTGGAGAGCCACGGGATCGTTGAACAGTTCGGTCTCGTAGAATTCGCACTGCTGTACAAGGTCATTAACTTCCTGAGCCGACGCGCTTTGGGGCAAGCCCGCATACGCGTACAGAATCGCCAGCGCCGTTATCGTGGTGGTCTTGGTGTTCATAAAATATCCTGCCCAAACAATGGGTTAAACTTGAACTTCTGACATCCAACGTCCGGATCCCGGTTGGGAAAAGCCGAATTCCGACCACTGAATGGGTCAGGCGTGCCACAATTATGCCCAATTTCCAACAATAAAGGGCCGCACAATTGGCCGGCGGTGGTCGCATTCTTTGTTTCGAATTTGGAAACAATTTCAAGCTCATGTCTGGATCATTTTCGGCCCTGTACGAGGGCAGAGGCCGTCTTCCCACGCCTGAATGGCCCACGCCAACTCGGGCCTTCATGGCGCGAGGGGGGGCTAACACTTTGATAATAAGTGGAAGTGGTTGGTCGTGTGCTGGGGCGCTGCTTTTGCACAGGTGCCGCTGGACGTCGTTCATGGATCACAACGGCGTCCAGGGACTCATCCGGACAGGTCCGGGTCGCGTCGATCATGCCCACGGATCCGTGGGGCATGCCGCGCCCGGGATGCCCTAGGCAGTGATGGTCAGGATTGCATTTCCTTGGCGGAAACGCCGCGGGGGCCGCATGGCGGGATGAATTGCGATGCGTACCGATAATTCATGTGCAGAAGATCGTCTGTCAGTCCGCCACGTTCGTTGATCCAACGCTGTACCCAGGCTGGATAGCGTTCCATCATGTAGTTCGTGGCCCAATCGTTCATCTGTGCCGAGGCGCCGTATGCGCGGTGAAACGTGAAACTGGCGCCCCGTGAAATGCAGGTGCTTTCCGTCGGCAACGACAAGAAGAGGGTGCAGGCCGAGGCGCATTGCCCACGGAAACGGACCGGGGTGCTCTGCGACCGGGCGGTTGTCACGCGGCGGGCGAAGTCAACGACGCTGCCGCCCGGACCGGTTGCAATCAGAACGGGTTGAACGGGGATGTCCGAAGACGCTGGAAACGCAGAAACAAGGGCAAACGTCGCGGCCAGGGCCATCTTCTTGATGGATGTCATCTGATCTACCTCGAATTCCGCGGGCGCTATCCGCTTGCGGCATAGGCTTGGCCGCGCTTCAATTTTTTCGTCGTAATGATCCGTCTGTGACGCAAATCGCCAACCTGTACTGGGTAGCCGTTCAACATGGTCCGAATTGGGCGATACCTTGCCAATTTGCGGGCAATTTCATGCCGTCGGCCTGTGCGGTCCGAAGATCCGCAGGCGATTCGGTCGGGTGGAGGGGGGCTCTGCCTGCTTTGCACGCACATGGGCGGTCGTTCGCAGAGGCGATGGATTGCAAACGCGCGCCCCGCATCACGGGGCAAGGGCGGGTGATACCATCATGTCGTCAAGGCGTGTTCTTTTCGTATGGCATGCCCAGAAACAAAGGCGCCCCGGATCTCTCCGGCGCGCCTTGAGGTTCGTGCGGGGCAGGGCCGTCGGCAGACGCCTTGGGTGTTACCGGCCGACGCCTGTATAGGCTTCGAAACCGGCCCG
>CAYWTM010000084.1:0-14695 GCA_964460185.1 uncultured Roseicyclus sp.
CCGTATTGCGCAAGGCTCAGCGTGCGGGGAATCGGCGTGGCGGTCATCACCAGCACATCGGCCCCCTGCCCCTTGGCCCCCAGCCGAACCCGCTGATGCACCCCGAACCGGTGCTGTTCATCGACGATCGCAAGGCGCAGATCCGCGAATTGCACGTCATCCTGGAACACCGCATGGGTGCCCACCAGAACATGAATATCCCCCCGCTGGAGTGCGGCCAGCTTCGCGCGCCGTTCGGCACCCTTGTCCTGGCCGGTCAGGATCTCGATCACCACGCCCGCCGCCTCGGCCAGAGGTTTCAGGCCCGCATAGTGCTGCCCCGCCAGGATCGAGGTCGGCGCCATCATGACGCCCTGCCCCCCCGCCTCGACCGCGACCAGCAGTGCCATCAACGCCACCAGCGTCTTTCCAGCGCCCACATCGCCCTGCAAAAGGCGGTTCATCCTGACCGGTTTGCCCATGTCCTCGGCGATCTCGGCGATCGCGCGGGTCTGCGCGCCGGTTGGTGCAAAAGGCAGGCTTTCCAGGACCCTGGCCCTGAGCCGCCCATCCCCCACACTGACCGTGCCCTTGCCCCGCCGGACCGAGGCGCGCGCCAAGGCAAGCGTCAATTGGTGGGCGAACAGTTCGTCAAAGGCCAGCCGCTCGCGCGCAGGTGCCGAGCGCGACAGATCCTCGGGCCGTGTCGGCGTATGTGCATCGACCAGCGCCTGGTGCCAGGCGGGCCAATGCTTTTCCGCCAGAAGCGGCAGATCTATCCACTCGCCAAGCAAGGGGGCCAGCGCCAACGCCGATGCAGCGGCCTTTTGCATGCCCTTCTGGGTCACACCCGCTGTCAACGGATAGACCGGTTCGAACGCGGGGATCTGGTCGGCATCTTCAGGCGCAAGGATATGATCGGGATGCGCCATCTGGGCGACACCATCGAACAGCTCGACCTTGCCCGACACGATGCGGCGGCTTCCGGTGGGCAGGATGCGGCCCAGGTAGTCGCCCTTGGCGTGGAAAAACACCAGCTGGAACGACGTCTTTGCGTCTTCCACCTCGATCCGGTACGGGCCCCGGCCCGCAGGCGCACGATGACGGCCCACCGTGACCTCGACCGTGGCCATGCCCGGCAACGCGACATCGCGGATCGACGCGCGCCGGGCACGATCCACGCCGCCCACCGGCAGCGTCAGCAGAAGATCCTTGGGCGTTTCGACATGCAGGCCGGCAAAGTGTTTCGCCGTTTTCGGCCCTACCCCGTCCAGCACGTCGAGCCCCGCGAACAGGGGCCAGATCAGCTCGGGCCGGCCTTTTTCGGGGCTTGCCTTAGCCATCGCCGATCAGGTCCAGCCAGCCGTCCTCGTCAATCGTCTCGATCCCCAGTTCCGCAGCCTTTTTCGCCTTGGATCCCGCGCCCGGGCCGGCCACCAGAAGGTCGGTCTTGGCCGACACGCTGCCCGACACCTTGGCGCCAAGCGCCTCGGCGCG
This sequence comes from uncultured Roseicyclus sp., assembly GCA_964460185.1. Classification (GTDB taxonomy): domain Bacteria; phylum Pseudomonadota; class Alphaproteobacteria; order Rhodobacterales; family Rhodobacteraceae; genus JAVJPJ01. The sequence goes on from CAYWTM010000084.1 coordinate 1,477, forward strand.
CGCCTTTGCCTCGGCACGGGTCATCTTTTCCAATGTGCCCGTAAACACCACGGTCTTTCCGGCCACGGGACTGCCGTCGACCTGGCGAATGGCGGGCGACTGGATATCAAGATGCGCGATCAACCGGTCGATGGAGGCCCGTTCCGCAACCTGCGAGAGGGTCGTGGTCAATGCCTGCGCGACCGCGTCGCCGATGCCGTCGATGCCGGTGATCTCGGCCCAGGCGGGGCTATCCGCCATTGCAGCCTTGCGTGTCTTTGCGTCGCCAGCCGAAGCCGCGGGTTCGCCCACGGCCTGGTCCACGGACGCGATGAATGCAGTCCAGGTGCTGAAATGGCGGGCCAGATCGGCGGCCGCCACCTCGCCCACATGGCGGATCCCGAGGGCAAAGATCACCCGACCCAGATCGATCCGGCGCTTGTCGTCGATGGCATCGAACAGGTTTTGCGCCGATTTCTCGCCCCAGCCTTCGCGGTTCTTCAACTGCTGAAGGCCATCGCCGTAGCGCGCGCGCAATTCGAAGATGTCGGCGGGTTCTTTCACCCAACCGTCAAGATAGAACGCCTCGACCTGTTTGGCGCCCAGTCCCTCGATGTCGAACGCGGCGCGCGAGACGAAATGCTTCAGCTTTTCGACGGCCTGTGCAGGGCAGATCAGGCCACCGGTGCACCGGCGCACGGCGTCGCCTTCCTCGCGCAGGGCCTCGGACCCGCAATCCGGGCAGCGCGTGGGAAAGACAAACGGGACCGCATCGGCGGGGCGTTTGGCGAGGTCCACATCCGCCACTTTCGGGATCACATCGCCGGCGCGATAGACCTGCACCCAATCGCCCACGCGAATATCCTTGCCACCCCGGATGTCCCCGCCCCTGGCGGCACGGCCTGCGATGTAATCCTCGTTGTGCAGTGTCGCGTTCGAGACCACGACCCCCCCCACCGTCACGGGGGTCAGGCGCGCAACGGGGCTCAGGGCACCTGTGCGTCCGACCTGAATGTCGATCGCTTCCAGCCGGGTCCAGGCCAGTTCCGCCGGGAATTTATGGGCGATGGCCCATCTGGGTGTCGTCGACCGCAAGCCCAGGCGGCGTTGCAGGGCCAGATCATCAAGCTTGTAGACGACGCCGTCGATGTCATAACCGAGCGTGGCGCGGCGTTCCTCGATCATGGCGTAATGGGCCAGAAGATCGGCCGCGCTGTCGCAACGCCGGGTCAGCGGATTGGTCTGAAACCCAAGCGCGGCCAACCGCTCGATGGCCGCCGATTGCGTATCGGCCAGCGGTGCGCTGAGTTGCCCCCAGGCATAGGCAAAGAATTTCAGCGGGCGCGCGCGGGTGATCCGGGGATCAAGCTGGCGCAGCGATCCGGCAGCCGCGTTGCGAGGGTTGGCGAATGGCTTGGCACCGGATGCGACCTGCCGTTCATTGAGAGCCGCGAAATCCGCATGGCTCATGTAGACTTCGCCACGTACCTCGAGCACATCGGGCGCGCCTTTCAGCGTATGGGGAATATCCGCGATGGTGCGTGCATTTTCGGTGACGTTCTCACCGACCGCGCCATCCCCCCGTGTCGCCGCGCTGACCAATGCGCCGTTTTCATATCGCAACGACAGGGAAAGGCCATCGATCTTGGGTTCGGCGGTGAAGGCGAGCGGTGCATCCTCTGGCAGGTTGAGGTAACGGCGGATGAAGCTGACGAACTCGGTTACATCTTCGGCATCGAAGGCATTGGCCAGCGACAGCATCCGTTCGGCATGGGCAAGTTTGCCGAACCCGTCCGCGGGCGCCGCGCCCACCTGTTCCGACGGGCTGTCTGGGCGCTTGAGATCCGGAAACCGCGCCTCGAGGGCTGCGTTTTCACGTTTCAGCGCATCATAGTCCGCATCGCTGAGATCGGGCGCATCTTCCTGGTAATAAGACGCGTTGGCGGACAGCAATACCTTGGCCAGTTCATCCAGACGCGCGCGCGCCTGGGCCTCGGTCAGGCGGTCTGCGCGGCCCTGTGGCGTATCGAACGTATCAGCCATGGCGCAAAGCCTCCCCCGTGACCGCTGCTGTCAGGCTTTGGTTTAGGAGGGCTTGGCCCGAATTTCCAGCCCGGGCGGCGCATCATGACATGCGGGCGTCACGCGCTGGCGGCAATACCCACACCCATGGCTTGCGGCATCGGATCCCGCAAGACGTAGCCGCGGCCCCAGACGGTTTCGATGTAGTTGTCGCCCTCTGTCGCCTCGTTCAGCTTCTTGCGCAGCTTGCAGATGAACACATCGATGATCTTCAACTCCGGCTCGTCCATGCCGCCATACAGATGGTTCAGGAACATTTCCTTGGTCAGCGTCGTGCCCTTGCGCAGGCTCAGCAGTTCCAGCATCTGGTATTCCTTGCCTGTCAGATGCACGGTCTGCCCCCCGACTTCGACCGTCTTGGCGTCCAGGTTGACATCGATCTTGCCTGTGGTGATGACCGATTGCGCGTGCCCTTTTGACCGGCGGATGATGGCATGGATGCGCGCGACCAGTTCTTCGCGATGGAAGGGTTTCGTAAGGTAGTCGTCGGCCCCGAACCCGAATCCGCGCAACTTGTTTTCGGGGTCATCCATGCCAGACAAAATGAGAATCGGGGTGTTCACGCGCGCCGTGCGCAACTGGCGCAAGACCTCGTGGCCATGGATATCGGGAAGGTTCAGATCCAGCAGGATGATGTCGTAGTCATAGAGCTTTGCCAGGTCGATGCCTTCTTCGCCCAGATCCGTCGAATACACATTCAGGTTCGCATGCTTCAGCATCATCTCGATGCTTCTGGACGTCGTGGGATCGTCTTCAACAAGCAAAACGCGCATCAGGCTTCTCCGAAATTTTTACCGAACGACCCCAAATTCGCGGTAAATGGTTAATTACAGGTTACTGCTTTCCTCGGAATTCGTCGATCTTATTCAATGCATTGATTTTTCGGCCCCTGTAGCGCTGGATGTCGGTGGCCTTCAGGGCCCTTACGCCATGTTGCGCGATGGCCTGTCTCCATGCTGCGAGCTCCTCTTCGGAAATCTGGTAGGTCTTCATGGCTTCGTCGGCACTGATCAGTCCCGCATCGATCGCCCGCACGACCGCGGCCTTGCGGCTTGCGACCCATCGCTTGGTCGCGGGCTCGGGAAGATCGGACCGCGTCATCTGCGTGCCGTCGGAAAGCGTAACGGAAACCGGGCCGGGAATTCGTCTGATATACATCGCCGCTGAACTCTTCTCTCGCTCCAACTGGGTCGTATCAGCACGCAAACTGTTTAATTCCGGGTAAGCACGGTCCTTGTGGATAGGACCGATTTTCCTATATTGCAGCGCAATCGTTGCCCCCTGACCGCATCAAAGGACGACTCTCATGGCCCTCGACCGGCCCCTGCCCCTGAATTCGCTCGGCTTTGCCAAGCCACCCGCCGAAACGCGCGTGGTGGTTGCCATGTCGGGCGGCGTCGACAGTTCGGTGGTGGCGGCACAACTGGCCGAAGAGGGGTATGATGTCATCGGCGTCACCCTGCAGCTTTACGATCACGGCGCGGCCCTGGCCAAGAAAGGCGCATGCTGCGCCGGGCGCGACATCCATGACGCCCGCCGCGTGGCCGAGGACATGGGCTTTCCGCACTACGTGCTGGATTACGAGAACACCTTTCGCGAGGCCGTGATCGACGAATTCGCCGACAGCTATCTGGCCGGCGCCACACCGGTGCCCTGCATTCGCTGCAACGAACGGGTGAAATTCAAGGACCTGCTGGAAACCGCCAGGGATCTTGACGCCGATTGCATGGCCACAGGCCACTACATCCAGAGGATGATGGGCCATCACGGGCCCGAACTGCATTGCGCAGCCGACGCCGCGCGCGATCAGTCCTATTTCCTGTTTTCCACCACGGCCGAGCAACTGGATTACCTGCGCTTTCCGCTTGGCCACCTGGCCTCCAAGGCCGAAACGCGGGCGCTTGCGGCCAAGTACGGCCTGTCTGTCGCCGACAAGCCCGACAGCCAGGACATCTGCTTTGTGCCCAATGGCAACTACGCCGCCGTGATCGAGAAACTGCGCCCCGGCGCGGCCGATCCCGGCGAGATCGTGGATATGGATGGCAACGTCATGGGCACCCATCGGGGGGTCATCCACTACACGATCGGGCAGCGCCGCGGCCTTGGGATCGGGGGCCTGGAAGATCCGCTATACGTGGTCAGACTGGACCCGGACGCGCGCCGCGTGATCGTGGGGCCAAAGGATGCGTTGTCCACGCGCACGGTTCCGGTGCGGGAAATCAACTGGTTGGGCGATGCGCCCTTCACCAGCCGGACGTCCTGGGATCTCGAGGTCAAGATCCGGTCCACCCGTCCGCCCCGCGCCGCCACCATCCGCCCGATTTCCGAAACCGAGGCCGAGGTGGAATTGTTCACCGCCGAAGAAGGTGTCAGTCCGGGGCAGGCCTGCGTGTTCTATGCGCCCGACAGCAGCCGCATCTTCGGGGGCGGCTGGATCCACAAGGGCTGAACGCGGTCGCCTCGTCAAAGGATTTGCGCTTGGCAAGGCCGAGGCTGTCCATGGGCAAGATCACGCACCACCCCCCAGCAGGAACGCACGAAAGGTGATGCGCTGGTGGGTCACGCGCAATTCGACCAGCACCCGTTCGATCACGCTCGCGCTTGACCTGTCGCCGCCGCGGGCCTCGACCCTGTATCCATCAGGGCCGTAAAGGGGCGAATACCGTTCCCATCCCGCGCCGTAATGCTCGGCATCGCCGGTCACTTCGGTGCGCACGAAGCGTCCCCTCAGCGGCTCCAGCACCGACGGAAGCGACAGGATCGAAACCCGCCGCGTATCGTCCCAGGTCAGCATGCATGACACCCGCGCAACCGCATCCTCGGGCCACACGGCAGCATCGTCATGGGCGGCCATCGTGGCCCCAAGCAAGCGAAAGGAGGTCGGATCCGACAGGGACGAGCCCGCCAGGACATCCCGGGTTTCAACGCCGTAGCGCGAACAGGCCAGGATGCCGCCCGGCAGTTGAAGATCGGGGCGTGGCGTGCCGAATTGCCCGGTGATCGACCAGAACCACGGATCCCCCCCGGCCATGGATGCGCCGGGCCGCACGAGATCGGCCTGGAAGTCCGGCAAGGTCGCGTTGAGCGCGTCCAGCATCATCGCCCGGTCGAGCCAGGGGCTATCGGCCAGTCCAAGGATGTGGGCCAGATCCAGCGTCGCGGGCGCATCTTGTGCACGAACGGGGACGGCAAGGCCAACCAGGCAAAGGGCAAGACAGATCATGCGCATGCATCAACGGTAACCCGCCCGCGCCCCGCGTCGAGTCACAAACCGGACATATGGCGCACCCTGCCACCTGCAAGTCGCAGCCACGGCCGCATATCTGCGTCGTTCAAGGAAAAGTGGCGCGGTTGACGGGGCTCGAACCCGCGACCCCCGGCGTGACAGGCCGGTACTCTAACCAACTGAGCTACAACCGCTCACCCTATCGCCGGGACGCCCCGGCGTGACGGGTGGTGTATTGCGGGCGATGGCCAGCGTCAAGCGGCCTTGGACCCCCTAATTGCGGTTTTTCCACCCCAATGTGCCGCTCAACCGCGCCGGATCGGGCGGGCCGACGCGAGGGCCCGATTTTGCTGACGTTCGCGCGCGAACACGTAGATGCCCGCCCCCGCGATCAGGGCGGTGCCGATCCATGTGGCCGGCGCAGGGATCTCGTCGAAGATCATCCAGCCCCATAGAATCGCAAGCGGCAGCGCCACGTACTCGTATGAGGCCACCACCGAGGCGGTGCCGATCTTGTAGGCCTGGCTCAGCGCATAACCGATCAGCGCCGACATCAGCCCAAGGACGGCGAAGATCCACAGATCCCCTGTTTCGGGCCAGACCCAGGCGCGCAGCAAAAAGGTCACCGTGGGATCCTCGGACCCCTCGGCGAAGCGGCCATCGCCCGCAATCGCAAAAAATCCGGCGCTGACCACAATGAAGGCCAGCTGGATATAGATCGCCATGGCCGATGCCGCAGATCTTGCGCCAAGCTTGCGCGTCAGGACCTGCATGACCGCATAAAACCCCGCCGCCATCAACGGCAGCGTCAGCGCCCATCGGGGCACATCGCCCCAATCCACGCCGGGCGCCATCATTACCGCCACCCCCGCCAACCCGACCACGATCGCGGCCATCCTGTGACGACCGACGGGTTCCCCCAGAACCGGGATCGCCAGCAAGGTGATGAACAGCGGAGCCACGAAGAACATCGCGGTCGCAGCCCCAAGCGGCATGACGGCCAGCGCGGCGAAAAAGGCCATGTTCGCCATCACGATCATGCCCGCCCGAATGGCGTGAAGAATGGGCCGGTCGGTCTTCAACAGCGACACCCCCCCCTCCAGGCGCAGAAAGACGAGGCTTACCAGAATGCCGATGCTGGCGCGGATCATCACGATCTGATGCAGGGGATAGCCACCCGACAGGAACTTGATAAGCAGATCGTTGACCGAGATGCACGTCATGCCCACCAGGATGAAGACGATGGCGCGACCACTGGATTGCATCGCCACAGGCCCGGCCACGCTCATGACCCGGCCCCGCTAGACAGACCCCGTGCCAGCGCGACGGGATCGGCCCATGTCACCAGGTGAGAAACGACCGGAGCCCCCAGGATTTCATCCTCGAACGCCGGTCCTTCCATACCACCCCACGCGGCGTAAATCGCGCGGGTCGCGGTGTTGTCCGCCAGGACTTCCAACACGATCCGCCGCCCCGAAGCCGCTTTCGCAACTGCTACCATCAATGCCTTGCCAACGCCTTTGCCGCGCTCGGTGCGCCCGACATGCAGATTGTCGATGAAAACCCCATCCGCATGATCGGGATCAAACGCCACGAACCCTGCCACGCCTGCGTCTCGCGGGACCATCAGAACCTTGCCCCGCGCAAGCGCGTCAGGCTGCCATTTGCGGCTCATGTACGTGGCCAGACGTTCCGCAAGCCCCGCGCGCGGCAAGACACCGGCGTAATCCCACTGCCAGTTTTCGATGTGCACGGCCGCGATGGCCGGCAGATCAGCAAGGGTGGCAGGACGAATGATCATGGCATCCACCCTGCCCCGCGCTTATCCGCGCGGCAAGGGAATGAATTCCGCGTTGTCGGTGGGCGGCAACTGGAATCGGCCATGTTCCCAGTCGCCTTCGCGCCAGGCTTGCTTGGCAGCCTCGATCCGGTCCCGGGACGAGGCCACGAAGTTCCACCAGATGTAGCGTGGCCCTTCCATCGTCGCACCGCCCAGCAGCATCACGCGCGCGCCTGCCGCGCCCGCCTGCATCGAGACGCGGTCACCGGGACGGAACACCATCATCTGTCCCGGCTCGAACACCTGCCCGGCGACCTCGATCGAGCCTTCGATCACATAGGCCCCGCGATCCTCGTGATCGTCCGGCAAGGGCAGTTTTGCGCCGGGCTGCAGCAATGCATCCGCGTAGAACATCTCGGACGCCGTGCGGGCCGGGGCCCTTTCACCATAGGCTGAGCCCAGGATCAGGCGCAGTTCCTTGCCCTCGCCCTCCAGCATCGGCAGGTCCTGCCTGGCGGCATGGACAAAGGCTGCCGGTTTATCCTCGGCGTCCTTGGGAAGGGCGATCCACGTCTGGATGCCGAACAGGCTGTAGGGGTTTTTCAGCATGTCACCATCCACCCGTTCGGAATGGGTGATCCCGTGGCCGGCCGTCATCAGGTTCACCGATCCCGGTTCGATCCACTGATCGGTGCCGAGGCTGTCGCGATGGTGGAACTTGCCCTTGAACATGTACGTCACCGTGGCCAGCCCGATATGCGGGTGCGGGCGCACATCTATCCCCTGCCCGGTGACGAATTCCGCCGGGCCCATCTGGTCGAAAAAGATGAACGGGCCAACCATCTGGCGCCTGGGCGCGGGCAGTGCGCGGCGCACCTCGAAATCCCCCAGATCGCGGGCGCGCGGCACGATGACCGTTTCGATGCTGTCCACGGCATCATCGGTCGGGATCTCTGGGTCGAGTGCGGGGTTCCAGCTCATGGCGCTGTCTCCTGAGATTTGAACTGCCGCCACGCTAAACGGTCGCGTCAGGCATGGGCAGGTCGATCCGCGGACAGTGATCGTGCGCGCACGCACATTAAGCCATTTAAAGTTTATTTTTTGTTCTATTTTGCAAATATCAGCCGGGCAAAATCCAAGCCCCGGACCCGCCCGGCGTATCTCTTGCTGACATGTCGTTCTGGAAATCAACGCACTGGCGAGCGCCATGGCCCCCGGGGCCAGCTGGTCGTGGTGGGTGGTGAGGGACTCGAACCCCCGACATCTTCGGTGTAAACGAAGCGCTCTACCAACTGAGCTAACCACCCCGCCGGACCGTGAAACGGCTTAGCCAATGCCGTGCGGGCTTGCAAGCCTTCGCCGCCCTCGCAAAGCGCAAAACCATGACCAATTTCGATCCCACCGCCCATCACGTCCATCCGACCAGGGCATTTTCGGATTTTCGCCTCGGTGAGATCTTTCGTGCGCCGTCGCGAACCATGACCGAAGGCGTGTTCGCGGCGTTTCAGGCAGCGTCGGGTGACAACCATCCCATTCATTACGACCGCGCCTACCTGGCGCGCCTTGGCCATCGCGACCTGCTGGCCCATGGGTATCAAACCCTCATCCAGGCAGCGATCGGCGCCAGCCCACTGGCCCATCAGATGGGTGAGAACCTGGTCGGGTTCCTGTCCCAATCGTCGCGGTTCCTGGCTCCGGTCTATTGCGGAGACACGCTTTACCCGGAGTTCGAGATCACTGACCTGTTGCCGCGCAGCACAACCGGGGTGCTGACGGTTGCGGTGACAATCCGCAACCAGGCAGGTGTGACGGTATGCGACGGCGAGCAGAGCTACCTTCTGCGGCTTTAGGCCGTCAGGATCTGCGCCTGTCCGTCCCTGATGTGGTGCACCACCCCCTGCCCGCCCGGCAAGTCGCTGAGCGTACGGGGCGGGTTTCCAAGAGCCAGGCACCGCAACACGCGCGATGTCAGACCGTGGGTGAAAAGGATCGTCGGGCCGGAAAGCCCGTCCAGAACCGCTTGGCACCGGGCGGTCATGTCGTCCAGCCGTTCCCCGCGGGGGGCGGTGAATTTCCACAGATGCGGATCGCCATCACCTTGCAGATGAGGATGGTCCGCCACAATCTCGGTGACAAGTTTCCCGGTCCATGCGCCAAGGTCGATTTCCATCAGCCGTGGGTCAAGCGTGATCGCGTGCCCGTCGCAGGCGATCCCGGCCGTGCGCCGCGCCCTGGGGGACGGGCTGGACACGACCCTGGCCTGGACAGGTGCGACACGGGCGAGGATAGCGCGCTGTGCCTGCGCCTGAGCGACGCCGCGCGGCGTGAGGGGACTGTCGAGGTGGCCTTGCAGGCGGCCTTCGACATTCCATGCCGTCTCACCGTGCCGCAACACGAACAGTTCGGGCAAGTCGGTCACGTCATTTTGCCATCAAGAGAGGGGAAATGGTGGGTGATAAGGGATTTGAACCCCTGACATCTTCGATGTGAACGAAGCGCTCTACCACTGAGCTAATCACCCCCGAGTGGCCGCTGTTTAGCTATCCTTAGGCGTCGCTGCAAGGGGGCCTTCGCCGTTTTCCGACGGCGTGCCGGTTGCAAGCGGATCGGCCCTTTTCACCTTCATCGTCAACAGGTCGGAGCCGGTCGGATTTGGTTGCCGCTTCTTGACCATCACCTTTCCCAAAGGCGGCAGGACAAGCTCTTCGTTCTTGTCGAGCGCCTTGCCCATTTCATCCAGCACCAGTTCAACGATCATCTTCACGTCCGACCGTTTCATCGACGTGCGTTCAGACACCGCTTCGATCAGGTTGGGGCGCTTGAACCGGGTATCTTCCTTTTCAGGCGCCACAGCGACCGGGGCCGCGGCAACCGCGGCGACGGTTCCGGCCTTGGCCTTGGCCGTGGCTTTCGCCTTTGTACCTGTCTTGGGTGTCTCGGGTGTCGTGGCCGCCACGCTGCGCGTGCCTGGCCGTGTCGGGCTGGTCCGGCTCTTGCGGCCGGCGGGCGTGGATTTGCGCGTCGTTGTCTTGCTGCCTGTGCTGCGTGTCGCCATGACTGCCTCCGCTGTGGTGGCCACCGTTTTGCCCGGACGCCCCCGATTGTTTCTGATTTGGCTACAGTCTACTGAAAGACCGATGGAATCTCCACCCGGTTGGCGGAAAACACCGGTTTTTTCGAGCGATCAGGACGCAGCCACCAGGCGGATGCGGCGGCTGTCCCACCGCGGCCACCCCAAGAGCTCGGACATGGTAACGAACTGGAAGCCGCGCGCCAGAAGACCATCCAGCGCCGCGGGCATTGCGCGCACGGTGGGCGCGTGGATGTCATGGGCCAGGACGACCGCGCCGGGATGGCTGGCGCTGATGATCCGATGGGCCACCACCGACGATCCGGGCCTGCGCCAATCCTCGGGGTCCACGGACCACAGAACGGTGGGCAGATTGCGCGCCTGATGGATCATCAGGCGCTGCCTGGGATAAGCATTGCCATAGGGCGGGCGCATGGTAACGGGCGGGCGACCGACAGTGTCGTATATCACCTGCGATGTCCGATCGATCTGGCTGAGCACAGCGGCATCGCTCAGGCCGTACATGCTGGGGTGCGACCATGTGTGATTGCCCACCTCGTGGCCTGCGGCGACCATGCGCTGCATCAACTGCGGGTGACGCGCGACCCGGTTTCCGATCACGTAGAATGTCGCCCTGATGGACCGTGCGCCGAGGATATCGAGAAGTTGCGGCGTCAGACTGGCATGTGGGCCATCGTCGAATGTCATCGCCACCAGCGGCCGATCGGTTCGCACACGGGTGACGGTGGCCTGCTCGCCACTGGTTATGTCGCCGGGAAGCGATATCACCTCGTTCAAACGCGCACGCGTCTGTGCCCCGGCCGGGCGGACCAGGCAGGGGGCGGCCAGGAAGGCACTGGCGCTCAGCACGATTTGGCGCCGATTGTGCAAACTGCGTGCCACGTGCGACCACCCACAGATTTGAATTGGGGTCAGTTTTTGAGGAAACCGCCCTTTTCGCCAAGCCTCGCGTTGGCGCGCGGCGGCAACGAACGAAAAGGCGCGTGGTTCTGGCAACACTTGCGCGGGCGGGCGGACGGATGGGTTTGCCGCAAAAGGCGCTGCAGGCGCGCCGAATCGCCTGGCTGACACATGGTCCGAAGGTGGACCCGATCCTGTCATGCGACCGGCGACGGGCCGCACCGTTGCACCGGAGCCGCGCCGCAAGTATTCCACGGCGCAGCCGAACACGCGATCATTCGACCCTAAGCATCTGTCATTTAACACATATTATCGCCCATGGCATGTGGCACGCCAGCACCACTTCGCAACCGCCCGCCAGCAAGAGCACTTGACCAACACGCACCGGACCATTGAATTGGCACGGTTCGCTAAACTTGGGGAAGTTTCATGAAGAAATATGTGATCGCGACGCTGCTGAGCGCGAGCCTGATGAGCGCTGCCGCCAGCGCCGATACGTTGCAGCCGACCATGTCGGCGCAAGATGTCAGAAGCCAGATCGAGCCCAATCCCACGCATCTGCTGGTTCCGATCATGTTCATGATGATGATCTTGATCGCAGGCGCCGGCGGAACAACCCCCGCTGCGCCCACTTGACCTGCGCATACCAGGCCATTGAATTGGCACGGCTCACGAACCTAGGGGAAGTCTCATGAAGAAATATGTGATCGCGACGCTGCTGAGCGCGAGCCTGATGAGCGCTGCCGCCAGCGCCGATACGTTGCAGCCGACCATGTCGGCGCAAGATGTCAGAAGCCAGATCGAGCCCAATCCCACGCATCTGCTGGTTCCGATCATGTTCATGATGATGATCTTGATCGCAGGTGCCGGCACATCGACCCCGGCGGCGCCCGTTTTACAACTTCAGCCGAGCTGACCCTTCTGCGAATCGCGTCGACTATGACGCAATCGGCGTGGACATGGTTCGCATCGACTGATCGTGACGGAACGGAATAGCGAAGGGCGCGCCGCTGGCAGACAGCGACGCGCCCTTTTTGTTTTTCCGACGGAATACGGTCAGTGCGCGATTGCGCCCTCACCCCCCCGTTCGGCCGCACGGGCCGCGGCGGCGGCCTCTTCGGCTTCTTCGTCCCAGTCGATGGGCTCGGGTTGCCGGACGAGCGCTTGCGCCAACACTTCCGAAACATGGCCCACGGGTATGATCGTCAGCCCCTCTTTGACGTTGTCCGGGATCTCGGGAAGATCCTTGGCGTTGTCTTCGGGGATCAGCACCGTGGTGATGCCCCCGCGCAAGGCCGCCAGAAGCTTTTCCTTGAGCCCGCCGATGGGCAACACGTTGCCGCGCAGCGTCACCTCGCCCGTCATCGCGATATCCTTGCGCACCGGGATCTGGGTCAGCACCGACACGATCGAGGTTACCATCGCGATGCCCGCAGACGGGCCATCCTTGGGCGTCGCGCCTTCGGGCACGTGCACGTGGATATCCCACTTGTCGAAGCGCGGCGGCTTCACCCCGATCCGGGGGCTGATCGACCGCACGTAGCTGGAGGCCGCATCGATGGATTCCTTCATCACATCGCCAAGCGTTCCGGTGGTCTTCATCCGGCCCTTGCCCGGAAGGCGCAGCGCCTCGATCGACAAGAGGTCGCCGCCAACCGAGGTCCAGGCCAGACCGGTCACCACACCGATCTGATCCTCTTTCTCGGCAAGCCCGAACTTGAACCGGCGCACACCCAGGATGTCTTCCAACTTGTCGGGTGTGACGACGACGGTGTCGGCCTGTTTCTTGACGATGGTCGTCACCGCCTTGCGGGCCAGTTTCGCGATCTCGCGCTCAAGGTTACGGACGCCGGCTTCCCGCGTGTAATAGCGGATCACGTCGGTCAGGGCAGCATCGGTCAGCTCGAACTCGGACGCTTTCAGCCCGTGGTTCTTCATCTGCTTTTCAACCAGGTGCTGCTTGGCGATCTCGCGCTTTTCGTCCTCGGTGTAGCCGGCCAGCGAAATGATCTCCATCCGGTCGAGCAGCGGGCCCGGCATGTTGTAGGAGTTCGCGGTGGTCAGGAACATCACGTCGGACAGGTCGTATTCAACCTCGAGGTAGTGATCGACAAAGGTGCTGTTCTGTTCGGGATCAAGCACTTCCAGCATCGCAGAGGCA
>CAYWTM010000085.1:0-14421 GCA_964460185.1 uncultured Roseicyclus sp.
CCGCCCCCCGGGGCGGCGATTTGGTGACGTGGGCGCAGAGGTCAGGGGTCTTTCGGATTTGGCACCATAAAGTGCCTCGCTCAGGCGGAGGATCGCCCCCCCGCGGGTCGGCGCTGGGCCGGCTTGGCGAGGGGTGGCGCGGGGGCGTGGCGCTGAGGGCAGGGGTCTTTTGCGTGTGGCACCACAAAGTGCCTCGCTCAGGCGCAGGATCTGTCCGGGGCTCCGCCCGTTCGCGCCTTGATCCGTCCACCGGACGGATCATCGGGCTTTTGGCCCGAACCGGCGCTCACCCCCGCGGGTCGGCGCTGGGCCGGCTTGTGCAAGGGGGGGCGTGGTCGGGGGGCAGGAGTGGCGGGTTTTCCCCCTACCGGGCGGCGGCTTGGGCCTCGGCTCTCAACTCCGCCACGATCTCCGCGTTCTCCGCCTCCCATGCGCTGAAGGCGCGGTAGGTCTCGATGCGTTGGGCGCCGTATTCGGGGGTGCCTCGGGGCGCGGGGGTCAGGGGGGCGAAGAAGCCCTTGACCTCCTCGTAGGTCGCCATGCAGGCAAGCCGGTCAGCGCCCAGCGGTTCTTGCGTCTGCGCGGCGGCGTCGCAGGTGTAGTAGGCCAGAAGCAGTGCGAGGAATTCACCCATGGGTCAGCTCCTTTGCGATCAGCAAAGACGGGCGGACGGGATGTGTCAAGGCGGGCGGAGGCCCGGCGCCGGGATCAGGCCGCCTTGCGCGAGGGGTTCGTGAGCGCGGCCATGGTGTCCTCGGTCAGGAATGCATCACGGGTGTGATTGAACCAGTCGTACGCCGCGTTCTCGATGCGGGAGATGCCGGGGTCCGCTTGTCGCCACTGCGCGATGAGCGTTTTGATCGCGGGCAGGTGGCGCTGTATCGAGATGTCCTCCACATCGTTCGCGTTCGAGGCCCGGTGCCAGCGCGAGTTCAGCAGGTAGCGCTTGCGGAATGTCGATCCGCTGGCCGCGCCACGCACGTTTTTCATGAGGAAAAGATCACGTGTGCGGACGGCATAATGGTTGATGACGGCCCCCTGCCAGGGCATGTGCCGCCGCCGGTTGACCGATCCCCCCGACGCGTCGCGGTGATCGGCGCTTTTGGGGTCGTACATCGCGGCAGGGTCCAGCCTGCGCCCCATGGCGTTGCACAAGGTGACCTGCCGCAGCGGGCTCTTGGGCATGTGATCGTGCCCTTCGGCAAAGGCGCGAGGATCGAACATGGTTTTCTGCATGGCCGTGAAGTTGCTTGATTTTGCGGCGCAGCGGGTCAGGACCTCGGTTTGAAGCCCGTGCTTTGGCCACAGATAGACGGCGCTGTCGCCGAACAATCGCCAGGTCACCGCGACCGCGTCAAAACGATCGACCATCGGCAACCAGTCGTCCAGCCGCCCATTGCCTGCATAGATGTTGAGGTATTCGTCCGCGTCAATTCGCAGGAGCCAACGACATTTGGCCGTGTCCGGATGCGCAAGCACCTTGGCCACGCCCGCGCGCTGGGCGGGGATTGCACCATGGTCGTCATTGCGCAGATGCGTGACCGCGCCAAGCTGCTCGAGCCGATCGAGCAGCGCATCGGTGCCGTCGTCGCAGTTGTTCGTGCAGACGAACACGTGGTCGAACCCGATCACCCTGTGATAGGCGACCCATTCCAACACGAACATGGCTTCGTTGCGCATGCACGCCATGACTGCCGTCTTCATTGCCCTGCCTCGTGAGCGTTTGGTTTCTTATGAGGCGCACGATACCGGGCTGCGCGAAATAGGGAATCGTGAAGATGCAGGGCCCGGATCCATGTTGCGAAAATGAATCAGGTCCGTCCGGCAAGGGCCCGGTGCAGAGGTGAACGGGCCGGCGCGCGGGATACGCGCCGGTGGCATGCACTGCGCCGGAACGCCGGGATCAGAGCTTGGTCAACTCGACCGCCGAGGCGCGGCCGTCACGGCCTTCGCGCAATTCGTAGCTGATCTTGGTGTTGTCTGCGAGGCCGGTGAACCCGGCCTGTTCGACGGCCGAGATATGCACGAACACATCGCTGCCGCCATCGTCAGGGGCGATAAAGCCGTAGCCTTTGGTGGTGTTGAACCATTTTACGGTGCCGGTGGGCATCGGTCGTTCCTTCTCAAGTCATGTCGTCCGCCCGCGGGCATCGCGGCGGTCTGGCGCAGCAGTGTCCTTGTGACCGATTTATGCTGCCTTCTTGAGAGGGCGGTTCACGGGTGAAACCTTGCTTCACGCGAAAATCATGGGGCTCCTTGCAAAAAAGACAAGCCTGCGCTGTTCAATTCGCGTTCAACTGGCCAGATTTTGCGCGCTGTGGTTATCTGCTGGGCATCGGGAGAGGCCGGTATGCGCGACGGGGGAGGTCACGCGATGAGGGAAAAGGAGTCACCATGCGGCTTTATGGTTTGAAGGCTTGCGACACCTGTCGGGCGGCGGCCAAGGCCCTGCAAGCGGCCGGTCACGACGTGGATTTCGTCGATGTGCGGGCCACGCCGCTTGATCCGGCCTTGCAGGCCCGGTTCCTGCAGGCGTTCGGGGATCGGCTGATCAACCGTCGGTCCACGACCTGGCGCGGATTGACGCCCGAGGCGCGGGAGGCCGGTCCGGCGGCCCTGTTGTCGGCACATCCCGCCTTGATGAAACGCCCGGTCATCGATGCGGGCGAGGCGCTTTACCTGGGCTGGGACGCGACGGTGAGGTCCGCGTTGCTCTGACGGCGGCCAAGCAGCGCATCCACCGAGATCGGGCCCGCCCCGCGCAACACCAGCACGATCAGCAAGAACAGCCAGAACCCGCGTTCGTCGATCAGGCCATCGGCCAGGCGGTCGAACCATGCGCCGAGGGCCGCGCCGTGGCCTGCGACGTCGACCCATGTCTGCACGAGGACGAAGCCGACCATCCCAAGCGCGGCCAGCCGGGTGAACAGCCCGATCAGGACCAGCAGGGGCAGGACGAATTCGGCCCATGTGCCGGCCAACACAACCAGATCCGCGACCGGGCCAAGCTGGCTGGCGTCATAGCCTGCCGCCTCGAAGGCGCGCGGCAGGATCTGGATATAGGCCCCCATGTCCAGCTGGACAAAGCCCAGGACCCCTTCGCCAAGCTTGGTCAGCCCCGAGTTCCAGTAATACAGCAGCAAGGACGCGGCAAAGATGAACCGCGCCAGGGTGGGGATCAGGAGCGGGGCCACATGCGTTTCCAGTGTGGTGAAGATCCGGTTGTGCAGAGTGATCAGGGCATTCATCGGTAAAACCTTTCAGGCGGGCCTGGGGGGATCGAGCGTCAGGGCCCCCGTCGAGAGAAACAGGGACAACAGACCGCCGACATCGGCGTTGGGGTGGGCAACCAGCGTTGCGGCCATGGCCTCACCCAGCGAGCGGTGCCCCAACAGCGCCCGGGCCATGTACAAGCCGCCCTCCGGCAGCAGATGCGGCGCGGGATCGTAGACGGGCCGGGTGATCAGAACATCCTGGGGGCCCTTGCGGGGTTTCGGGGCGTTGGGGTCATGGTTGAACCGCCAGATCGAATGGATCGCGTGGCGTGAGGAATAGACCATCGTTGCCGGCGCCAGACGGGGCACCAACGCCATCACCCTTTCAGCGGATTGGCCCGCCACGTGCAGCGGGGTGGCGTCGGCGGCGTGATAGGACTGGCGCAACCCCAGGTCCAGCCGGGCGATATCCGGCAGATAGTGCAGGTGCGTGACCGGGTCGAACCGGTTCAAAAAGCCCGGAAAGGTGCCGCCATAGGTGGCCAGCCGTGGATCGGAGGGCGGATGGGACCGAAGGTAAACGCCGGCCATGGCCTTGAAGAAGGCGTCACCCACCAGCTTGCGGACCGTGGGAAACCCGGTTTCCAACGCCTGTGTCAGCGACACCGCCACGTTGTTGCGATAGACGTCGAACCGTTTGCCAGCCTCGCCGCCAAAGGGGTTGTGCAGGCCTTCGGGGGGCCGGGCCGCCGGGGTCAGGAGCGCAGTGCCGAATTCGGATTGCATGGCCATGACCTAATGCTCGACCGGCGACAGGATTGCCGTGGCGCGGGCGGCCTCGGCGATCAGGTCCGGCAGGGGGGGCACGTCGGTGTCCCATTCGATCAGGGTGGGGCGCGGGCCGCCACGATGGATGGTATGGGCATAGAGCGCCCAGACCGGATCAACCACCTCACGCCCGTGGCTGTCGATCAGCAGGGGATGGCCGTGTTCGTCTTCATCCTCGTCATGGCCGCCCAGGTGGATCTCGCCCACCGCATCCAGCGGGAAGGCATCGATATAGGCGCGGGCGTCGTAGCCCTGATTGGTGGCCGAGACGAAGACGTTGTTCACATCCAGCAGCAGACCGCACCCGGTGCGGCGGGCCAGTTCGGCCAGGAACGCGACCTCTTCCATCTCGGTCTCGTCAAAGGCGAGGTAGGTGGAGGGGTTTTCCAGAAGCATCCGGCGCCCAAGGGCGGTTTGCACCTGATCGATATGGGCGGCGACACGGGTCAGCGTCGCCTCGGTATAGGGCAATGGCAGCAGATCGTTCAAAAACCCGGTGTCATGGGTGGACCATGCGAGGTGTTCGGAGAAACTGGCGGGTGTCAGCCAGTCGCACAGGTGCCTGAGCCGGGACAGGTGGTCGCGGTCAAGCGCGCGGTCGCCACCGATCGACAGGCCCACACCGTGGACCGAGATCGGGAACCGTTCGGCCAGCGCGCGCAATTGCGCCAGGGGACGGCCGCCGGCCCCCATGTAGTTTTCGGCATGCACCTCGAGCCAGCCGATCGGGCCTGGGGCCTGCATCACGCCATCGAAATGCTGCGCCTTGAAGCCGATCCCGGCGGCAAGGGGCAGATGCGGATGAGAAGAAGGGATATCGAACATGAGATCTAGGCGCCGTGTCTGGAGATGGGTTGGAGGCGCGCGCCCCGGGTCCATGGGGCGCGCAAGTCTTTCGAGCGGACGATCAGACCGGGCGCAGGATCGAGGCGTCGGTGCCTTCGGGCAGGTCGCGGGCCAGGCCTTCGTAGCCCTGCGCCTCAAGCTCGTCGAGCGTGGCGCCCATGCGGCCGTCGGGCAGTTCCATGTCGGCGCAGGTCCCTGCGGGCACAAGCGTCCAGGCATTGCCCTGGTAGTCGACGGTCGAGGTGCCGGCGCAGGTCGTGCCGGGGCCGGCGGCGCAGTCGTTTTCACCGGCGAGGCTGACGCCGAAGCACTTTTCCTGCGCCTGTGCGTCGGCGGGCGCGATGCCTTGCGCGGTGACGGCGGCGGTGACAGCACCCAGCAGGGCAAGGGATTTGGTGGCAGTGGTCATGAATTCGGGCTCCCGTTTGATTATCGAGGTTGGTGGATCGTGGATCCGGTTCGGGCCGGGTGTGTTGCCCGGCTGTAAGGCCAACTTGCCCGATGGCCGGGTTTCACTTCCAGTCACAGGCCCGTGGGACACGTGTGCGTGACAACCTGTGAAGCGTGGAACCATGTCTCGGGATTACGAAATATCCAATGGAAATCGCCAATTAGGACCAGATTCCCCGATGCCCAAACGGATCTGAGCAGCAATGTCTTTCAAACGATTTCGGGGGAAAACGGCGATTTGTTTCACCCCCGATGCCGGTTTGCGGGCCTTTTGGCGGCGCCGGGCGGTGTTTATGTAACATTCACGAAATGCATGAACGGAGGCGCCCGATGCGCAACGCAGCGCTGGTACTTGGACTGATCGGTGGCACATTCGCCATGATCGTGGGGTTCTTTGTCTACGGTTACGTCGAATTCATAGACTGGTTCGGGGAGGTGCCGGACCTGGCCCGCCAGGTCGATGACCCGCAGCTGAAGCAAACGGTGTCGTTTCTTGCCCCGATCCTGGCGATTGCCGGCGGGGCAATGGCGCGCGCGCGCGCGCTGTGGGGCGGTATCTTGATGCTGCTGGCGGCGGCCGGGATCTATCACGCGCTGGGCTTTGGCGTGTTCACCATGTTCCCGATCGCCTTTTGCGCGCTTGGCGGCCTGTTGGCCATCGCGGCGGGCAAGCCGGACGAGGAAAAGGCCCATTTTTGAGATGTGGCACCCGGCCGTGGCGTGTCGCACATGCGCCCCGGCCGGATGAATTCACCGCAAATCGGGTGGAACGGCCTCTGCCTTGAGGTCGGACACCACCTGATCGACCGGAAGAACCTGCGTATGCTTTTCACCCAGGCGGCGCAGGGTGACGGTCCGATCCTCCACCTCCTTGCGGCCGATGGCGAGGATGACGGGCACCTTGCCGACCGAGTGTTCGCGCACCTTGAAGTTGATCTTTTCGTTGCGGATATCGGCCTCGGCGCGGACGCCGGCCTTGCGCAGGGTTTCGACGACCTCGTGCACGTAGTCATCCGCGTCCGACACGATCGAGGCGACCACAACCTGCCGCGGCGCAAGCCAGAACGGCAGTTTGCCTTCCGAGTTCTCGATCAAGATGCCGATGAACCGCTCGAACGATCCAAGGCAGGCCCGGTGCAGCATGAAGGGACGATGTTTTGCGCCGTCGGCGGCGATGTAGCTGGCGCCAAGGCGTTCGGGCAGGTTCGGATCGACCTGGAAGGTGCCGCACTGCCAGACCCGGCCAATGGCATCGGTCAGGTAGAAATCCAGCTTGGGGCCGTAGAACGCGCCGTCGCCTTCCTCCAGCCGGTAGGCGTGCCCGGTTTTCTTGATCGCGTTTTCCAACGCATCTTCGACGTAGTCCCACGACTCGTCCGATCCCACGCGCTTTTCGGGACGCGTTGCAAAGGCGATTTCGAAGGCCTCGAAACCCAGGTCCTTGTAGACGCCCGCCAGGAAGGTGATGAACTTGGCGCATTCCGCCTCGATCTGGTCCTCGGTGCAGAAAATATGCGCGTCGTCCTGGGTAAAGCCGCGCACGCGCATGATGCCATGCAGCGCACCCGAGGGTTCGTAGCGCGCGCATGATCCGAACTCCGCCATGCGGAGCGGCAGGTCGCGATAGGATTTCAGGCCCTGGTTGAACACCTGCACGTGGCAGGGGCAGTTCATCGGTTTCAGCGCGTTGATCGCCTTTTCGCGGGCATGTTCCTCGTCCACTTCGACGATGAACATGTGGTCCTGGTACTTGTCCCAGTGGCCCGAGGCCTCCCACAGCTTGCGGTCGACGACCTGGGGCGTGTTGACCTCGACGTAACCATCGGCGCGCTGTTTGCGGCGCATGTAGTCTTGCAGCGTGGTGTAGATGGTCCAGCCGTTGGGATGCCAGAACACCTGACCGGGCGCTTCTTCTTGCATGTGGAACAGGTCCATCTCGCGGCCAAGGCGGCGGTGGTCGCGCTTTTCGGCCTCTTCGAGGAAGGTCATGTAGGCCTTGAGGTCGTCGCGGTTCTTGAACGCCACGCCATAGATGCGCTGCAGCATGGGCCGGGTGTTGTCACCCAGCCAATAGGCGGCGGCCACGCTCATCAATTTGAACGCGTCCGAGGGCACCTGTCCGGTATGCTGAAGATGCGGACCCCGGCACAGGTCCATCCAGGGCCCGTGCCAGTACATGCGGATGGGCTCATCGCCGGGGATGCGGTCCAGCAGCTCGACCTTGTAGGGTTCACCGGTCGCTTCGTAATGGGTGCGCACCTTTTCGCGGGTCCAGACTTCGGTCCGCACCGCGTCGCGGGCGTTGATGATCTGTTTCATCCGGTCTTCGATCCGGCCCAGGTCCTCGGGGGTGAACGGCTCTGCCCGGTCGAAATCGTAGAACCAGCCATTGTCGCGCACCGGGCCGATGGTGACCTTGGTATCGGGCCAGATCTCCTGCACGGCGCGGGCCATGATATGGGCGAGGTCATGGCGGATCAGCTCCAGCGCCTGATCGTCGTCCTTCATCGTGTGGATTGCGATCTGGGCATCGGCCTGGATCGGCCATGCGAGATCCCAATGGGCCCCGTTCACGGTCGCGCTGATCGCCTTCTTGGCCAGCGAGGTCGAGATGTCGGTTGCCACTTCGGCGGCCGTCACGCCGGCCGGAAAGGACCTGGAATTGCCATCGGGAAAGGTCAGGGAAATATCGGCCATCAGGCTCGTCTCCTCGTCGGTTTGGCGCCCACGGAACGCCCGGTTGCGGGTATATCGGTGCGCGCTATGTGCCCCTGCGTGTCGGGATGGTCAAGGGGTGCGGGCCACACGCCCGGCAGTCGCACGGTCCGACAAGACGAGATGCAACAGCGCACCGGCCATGCAAAGTGCCGCGACCCAGCCAAGCGCCCCGATCCCGATCCCGGTGATCACGACCCCCCCGATGGCCGACCCCAACGCCGCGCCGCCAAAGATGCAGGCGGCATTGAGCGACAACAGCACCGGCGCGCGGGCCGGGTCGAGGGTGATCAGGCGCACCTGCTGGGCGGCGCCGAACGACCAGCCGAAGACCGACCAGATGAACGTGACGGCACCAAGCACCCAGACCGGGAATGGCAGCGCGCTGTACATCGACAGGAACACGATCTGCACAACGGTCAGCGCCATCAAGGTGCGCGACGGGCCAAACCGGTCTGCCAGCACCCCGCCCATCCGGTTGCCGGCAATGGCGCCTAGCCCGAAGATCAGCAGCAGCAGGCTGACCCCGTCGCGGCCAAATCCCATCTGCGCCGTCAAGAGCGGGGCGAAATAGGTATAAAGGGCAAAAATCCCGGCCATGAAGGACATCGTGAACAGGACGGCGGACATCACCGGCAGATCGCTGAGGGTGCGGCCCAGGTCCGACAGGGCCACCGGCCGGAACGACAGGCCCGCAGGCACGATGCGCCACAGCAATACGAGGGCGGGGATTGCGATGAGGGCGACAAGGGTAAACGCGTACCGCCAGCCGACGGTATAGGCGAGCCAACCGCCGATGGGGATGCCGACGGCCTGCGCGATGGTAAGCCCCAAGAAGACCTGGGCCAAGGTTCGTGCGCGGCGTTCAGGGGGCACCAGCATCGCCGCCACGGCCGCCGAGACGGGCGTCACCACACCGGCCCCGACCGCGGCCATCGCGCGCGCGGCGTGCAGGCTGCCAAGCGTGGGGGCCAGGGCCGATGCAAGCGCGGCCAGACCGAAGATCGTCAAACCCGCCGCCAGCACCCGCCGGCGTCCGATGCCGCCCGTCAGCGATACCAGCAGCGGCGAACAGACCGCGTAAACAAGCGCATAGGTGGTCATCAGCGCCCCGGTCTGGCCTGCGGTGACATCCAGGTCGGCGGCCATGGGTTCGATCGTGCCAACGACCAGAAACGCGCCCATCCCGATGACGAAATTCACCCCCGACAAAACCGGAATGAGCAAGCGCGGAGGGGTGGGGGGACCGGACATCGTGCGAGGATAGGCGGCTCGCCCGAAAGGTCAATGAAAGGCTGATCTTCGGGGGGGAATGGGTCGCGCACCGCGACCGGTCGCGCATGAGGCGGTCGCGGTGCGCGTCTCTCCGCCGGTTCCGCAATGGCGGGGATTGTGCGCAGGGGCCTGCCCATGCAATTTGCCCGCACCGGAGGTCGTTCATGTCAAAACCGCAGTTTTTCACAACCGATCAGGGCCGCATGCTGGCCTATCACCGGTTTTCCGGTCGCGGGCCGGGCGTGGTGTTCCTGGGCGGTTTGCGCTCGGACATGACCGGCACCAAGGCGGTTCACCTGGAGGCCTGGGCGCGGCGCAGCGGCCGGGAATTCCTGCGGTTCGACTATTCCGGACATGGCGAAAGCTCGGGCGAGTTCACCGAGGGCTGCGTGGGTGACTGGGCCGAAGACGCCATGGCCGCGATCACCACGTTGACCGACGGGCCCCAGATCCTGGTCGGATCGTCGATGGGGGGGTGGATCAGCCTGTTGATGGCCAAACGCATTCCCGAACGGCTGTGCGGCCTGGTGACCATCGCCGCTGCCCCCGATTTCACCGAAGACGGCATGTGGGCCGAATGGTCTGAAGCCGACCGCCAGACACTGATGGACCATGGCGAGGTCGCGCTGCCGTCGGAATACGGCGACGCCATGGTGATCACCCGCCGCATGATCGAGGATGGGCGCAACCAGCTTGTGCTGCGCGATCCCCTGCCGCTGTCGGTGCCGGTGCGCATGCTGCAGGGGACGGACGATCGTGACGTGCCCATGTCGGTCGCGCTGCGGCTTCTGGACCATATCGAGGGCGAGGATGTGCGGCTGGAACTGGTCAAGGGCGCGGATCACCGGTTTTCCGATCCTGCCTGCCTCGACACCATCACCCGGGCCGTCGAAGAAGCCCTGTCGCGTGCATAGAACCCGGTTTTGGCGGACCTGATCGTGAAAACCGCACGATAGCAGGCACCACTGGCAGCGGTCTGTCGGCGCTGCACATCATCCTTTGATCTGCGCGATGGCGTGACTTCTATGCCCATGTAATCGCAAGCGATATCCCAGATTCGGCCGTCGTCGGCGCGGGCTCGGCGGGCTAGACGGATCGGGTTGCGCCCGCCGGCGCTGTGACAACCCCCCCCTTGCAGGCGCAAAGAAATGCCTTGCCGAAACCGGTTTCGGAACAAATGCTCCGAGTCGGGGAGAGGCACATGCTGCACCGGAGTCCGAAATCGGTTTCGTCCAAACGCGTCACGATCAGTGACGTGGCCGATGCGCTGGGGCTGGCCAAGGGGACGGTCAGCCGTGCCCTGAACGGGTATCCCGATATCTCCGAGGCCACGCGCCTGCGGGTGGGCCGGGCCGCCGAGAAGATGGGCTATCGGCCGATGGCCCAGGCCCAGGCGATCCGCACCGGTCGCGCCCGGTCGCTGGGCCTTGTTCTGAATGCCGGGCGGTCCGATGCCCACAAACCGTTCCTGACCGATTTCCTCGATGGTATCAGCCGGGCCGCGTCCGAGGAAAACTGGACCCTGACCGTGGCCACCGCCGACGACGAGGCCAACGAGGTCGCGACGCTGGCCCGACTGGTCGATGAGCGCAAGGTGGATGGCTTCATTCTGCCGCGCACCAAGATGTCCGACCCGCGTGTCGATCTGCTGCGTGACCGCGACGTGCCGTTCATCATGTATGGGCGCACCGGGAATCCGCAGGGATGCGCATGGTTCGACATCGCCGGCGAAGAGGCGATGCGCGAGGCCGTTCTGCGGCTGGCGGGCTTTGGTCATCGGCGCATCGGGTTCATCAATGGCGGGCTTGACTACACCTACGCGCATCTGCGCCGTGAGGGGTATCTGACCGGGCTGCGCGAGGCGGGGCTGGGCGACGACCGGGCGATGATGGTCGAAGGGGTGCTGACCATCCCCGAAGGCGAGGTGGCGGGGCTGAAACTGCTTGACCTGCCCGATGCGCCCACGGCGATTGTCTGCGCGCTGGACCTGGCCGCCCTTGGCCTTTACCGGGCCGCAGCGCGCGCCGGGCGGCAAGTGGGGCGCGATCTGGCGGTGATCTCTTATGACGGGATCCCTGAGGCCGCGAATGCCGAGCCGCCGCTGTCGACCTTTGCCGTCGATACCCGCGCGGCGGGTCGGCGACTGGCGCAGATGCTGCTGGCGCGCATTCGAGGTGCCGCGCCCGAGGATCTGCGCGAACTGGTGCCCGCGCGCCTGATCGCGCGCGGTTCCGACCGTATGACCGAAGCGATACCGGGCCCCGGAAACGGCACTGACCCGGCCCGCGAATTTGCCTGAGAAAACCAATGGGAGGAATGGCATGACACTTTTCAAAAACCCGACGCGCGTGGCGCTGTTGGCGGCGGCTTCGGTGCTGGCGATCAGCAGCGTGGCGTCGGCACAGGACAGCATCCGCTTCTGGACCACCGAGGAACAGCCCGAGCGGCTGGAACGGCAGGTGGCGATGGCGGCGGACTTCACCGCTGAAACCGGCATCGCGGTCGAGGTGATCCCGGTCACCGAAAGCGACCTGGGCACCCGCACCACGGCGGCCTTTGCCGCGGGCGATCTGCCGGACGTGATCTATCACACCCTGCAATACACGCTGCCCTGGGCCGAAGCCGGCATCCTCGATACCGATGCGGCGACCGATGTGATCGAGAACCTCGGCGGTGGTACCTTCGCGCAGGGCGCGCTGGACATGGCCGCGGTCGATGGCGGCTATGCCTCGGTTCCGGTCGATGGCTGGACGCAGATGATCGTCTACCGCGCCGACCTGTTCGAGGAGAACGGGCTGGAGCCGCCCAATACCTACGCCAATGTGCTGGCGGCGATCGAGGCGCTGCACAATCCGCCCGAGATGTTCGGCTTTGTCGCGGCCACCAAGGTCGATGAAAACTTCATGAGCCAGGTTCTGGAGCATGTATTCCTCGCCAACGGCGTGTCGCCGGTCGATGCGGACGGCTTTGCACCGCTGGACGAGGCCGCGACGACCGAGGTGTTGGAGTTCTACCGCGCCATCGTCGAGGCCTCGCCCGAGGGGGAACTGTTCTGGCAGCAGTCGCGCGAGTTGTATTTCGCGGGACGCGCCGCGATGATCATCTGGTCGCCGTTCATCCTTGATGAACTGGCCGGTCTGCGTGACAGCGCGCCGCCCACCCTGACCGACGATCCGACCTCGTCCGAACTGGCCAGCCGCACGGGTATCGTCACCAACTTCGCGGGTCCGTCGAACCCTGACGGCGCGGCCTGGGGCGACGTGCGCTATTTCGGGATCACCGCCGATGCGGATACCGACGCGGCCATGCAGTTTGTCGAATATTCGATGAACGAAGGCTACACCGCGACGCTGGCCATCGCGCCCGAAGGCAAGTTCCCGGTGCGTCGCGGGACCGAAGACAACCCGACCGCCTTCACCGAGGCCTGGGCCGGGCTTGACGTCGGCGTCGACCGGCGCGCGCCGCTGGGCGATCTCTACCCGCAGGAGATGATCGACGAGATCGTCGGCGGGCTGGACGTGGCGCAGCGCTGGGGCGTCAGCGAGGGACAGCTGGCGCTGGCCTCGCGGATCATCAACAGCCAGGTCATCAACCGCCTGGTGCGCGAATACATGGACGGCGTGCGCGATGCCCCGGCCACGGTCGCGCTGATGAACGAAGAGCTGTCGGGCATCGAATGATGTGATGCCGGTTGCCGGGGCCGCCCTGTCTTGGGCGGCCCCGGACATCTCGATCGATCCGGAGACACCTGATGACGACCGCCACCCCTCCGAAGGGCACGGGGCCCCTCGCCGCACGGGAAGCACGGCTGGCCTGGGGCCTGCTGCTGCCCACGCTGACGGCTGTCATGCTGGTGGTCCTGTTGCCGCTGATCGCGATCGTCTGGATCAGTTTCAAACCTCTGGAGCTTGGCGACCTGCGCGCCGCCGCCCCCGTTGTGCGCGAGGATCTGCGCGATGCCGACGAGGCTGTGCCATTTGTGCGCTACCGCATCCGCAATTCCAGCCAGGACAGTCCGGTCACCAATGTGATCTTGCGCGATGTGGTGCCCGTGGGCGTGACGCTGGGCGCGTTGCCCGGGATCTGCGACCTGGATGGGCCGGCGCTGACCTGCATCATCGGGGACCTGGCGGGCGGTGACCGGGTGACGCTGGAAATCCCGGTCGCTCTTGAGGGCGATATCGCGGCGCTGGAGGATGCGCTGGAGGACGGCACGCCGGTCGCCATCACGGGGCGCGGTGAGAATGTTCTGACCAGCGGCGAGTTGACCCTTGAAAACTTCATCGAGGTCTTTGACGGGCGGGAATTCGGCACGGTGCTGTGGGCCACGTTGTTCTACACGGTTTTCGGGACGATCGGGGCGCTTGTGGTGGGGCTGATGGCGGCGCTCTTGCTCAACAAGAGTTTCAGGGGGCAGGGCCTGTTGCGCGGGCTTTACCTGTTTCCCTACGTGGCCCCGGTCATCGCGGTGGCGTTTTCGTGGGTGATCTTGTTCGATCCGTTCTCGGGCTCGGTGAACGCGCTGCTGATCCAGATGGGGGTCACCGAAAGCTCGATCAATTTCTTCGGCGAGCGGCCCCTGGCGCTGATCATGGTGACGGTGTTCGAGATCTGGCGCTATTTCCCGCTGTCGTTCCTGTTCATCCTGGCGCGCATGCAGTCGATCGACACCGATATGTACGAGGCCGCCGATGTCGACGGGGCGAGCCCGTTCCAGAAATTCCGCTATCTCAGCCTGCCGATGCTGATGGGGATCTTGTCGGTGCTGTTCTTGTTACGCTTCATCTGGACCTTCAACAAGTTCGACGACATCTTCTTGCTGACGGGGGGGAACGCGGGCACGCGGACCCTGACGGTGAATGTCTATGAGCAGGCCTTTGCGCTGAGCAATATCGGGGCCGGGGCCGCGGTTGCCGTCGTCATCTTGTGCTGCCTGCTGGCCTTCTCGTGGTTCTTTTTCCGGTTCATGTCGAAGGAGGAGGGGTTGTGAGCGGTTCGACGCAGTCGATGAAAGGTCCTGTGGACCTTTCAAGCGAACAACGGGCGGAGCCCCGGCATGGCGGTTCGACGCAGTCGATGAAAGGTCCTGTGG
>CAYWTM010000086.1:0-14270 GCA_964460185.1 uncultured Roseicyclus sp.
CCACGATGTCATGCGCCGGAATGCCGAAATCGGCGGCGCGCTCGACGATCTTCTTGGCGACGGCAAAACGGACCTCGGGATCCTCGGAAATACCGGTGTCGTCATTCGAGATTGCAACCACGGGGACGTTGTATTTCTTGACCAGCGGCAAGATCGCCTCAAGCCGTTCTTCTTCGCCGGTGACCGAATTCAGCAGCGGGCGGCCTTCTGCGGCGGCCAGCCCGTTTTCCAGCGCGCCGGGGACCGAGCTGTCGATGCATAGCGGGCAATCGGTGACGGCCTGCACGACTGCAACCAACTGCTTCATCAGCGTGGGCTCGACGAAGTTGTTGTCGGCATAGCGCGGATCTTCGGCCATCTTGTTGGAAAAGACGGCGCCGGAATTGATGTCCAGCACCGTGGCGCCGGCCGCGACCTGTGCGATGGCATCGGCCTCGACACGGGAAAAATCCCCGCGTTCGAGTTCTTCGTTCAGGATCTTGCGGCCGGTCGGATTGATCCGCTCTCCGATCACGCAGAACGGTTCGTCAAAGCCGATCACGGTGGTCTTGGTCTTGGACTCGATGACGGTGCGGGTCATGTGGGCTGCTCTTTCCTGGTCAGGCTTGGTTTGCGGGGCGCGCGCTGTCGCCGCCGTTCTGGGTGGCCCATTCGGCATTGGTCTTGATGCCGCCGAGCGGGAAGAAGTGGATGCGTTCGATATTGCTGGCGCGGCCATTGGCCTTGGCTGCGGCAAGATCAGTCAGGATCTCGGTCGGCTCGAACGGCAACAGCAGCTTGGTGACATCGCGGGCGCGTTTTTGCAGCACCGACAGGGATGCACCGACGCCACAGGCGATGGCGAACTTTATCAGGGTCTGAAGCTTTGCAGGGCCGGCGATGCCCAGATGCACGGGCATCGTGATGCCCGCCGCGGCAAGCCGTTCGGCCCAAGCCACGACCGGCGCCGCCTCGAAGGCGAACTGGGTGGCGATGGCAAATTCCGCATTCGACCGGTTGGCGAAATCCTGTTTCCACCGCAGCGCGGCCATCACCTCGGCGTCACCGCCCTTGGGGTCGATGTCACGGTTGCCTTCGGGGTGGCCTGCGACATGCAGATGGGTAAAGCCTGCATCATCGAACAGCCCGGTTTCCAGAAGCTCCATCGACGAATGGAACTGACCCTTTGGCGTCGGGATGCCGCCGGCAAGGACAAGCCCCTGTCTGACGTCCGCTTCGCCCTGATACCGGGCAATCCAGTCGGCCAGGGTCGCGGTACCCGCGATGGAGCGTGCCGGGAAATGCGGCATCGGCTCGAACCCCTGTTCGCGCAGGGTGCGGGCGGTGGCGACCATGTCGTCGATTTCCGTGCCGTCGATATGGGCGATGTAGACGCGGGTGCCGGCCGGCAGGTGTTCGCGGAAATCCTCGATCTTCGCGGCCGTGCGCGGCATGACCTCGATCGAATACCCCTCGAGAAGGGCCTCGATGCCGGCATGGGCGGGCGCGGACGCCGGCGTCTGTTTCGTGCGGAACTTCAACAAGGACATCGTTTTCTCCCAGATCGAGGTCATGGCCTCAGGCGTCGTCAGCAGCGCGGTCGAACCCGTCCGCTTCAATCAGGCGTTTGATGCGCGCGGCATCGTAATCCGCGTCCAGCCGGGCGGCTTCGGCCTCGGCAACGGCTTGTGGATCCCCGTCGATGTCGCCTGCGGGCACCCGCCGCCATTCGGCCAGGTAGGCATCTTCGTCCTTGGCGCCGATCTTCATGGCGCAGCGGTCGATGGCCTGCTCAAAGCGTTCGGGCAAGATGGCCTTGGCCCCGCGGCGGCCTTTGCCCACGATGACTTGCGCCGGAATATCGCGCCAGAAAACATGGGTGATGGCAGTCATGGGCATGTCCTTTGATCCAGCACGCGGTGATGTGCGGTTTCGCGCACCATAGGGCAGCACGGTCCGCCAGCCGGGCCTGATTTCGACACTGCACGAGGCGAGAGCGACCCCATGCATCGCCAGAATGAATAGCGCCCCTGCCGTTCGGCTGCGAGAGGCCGCGGAGCCCATAATTTTCATGATGTTCTTGAGGCGGATTCGCGTCGTGCGGAAAAGCGGCCGGATGTTTTCGCGTGTCGCGCAGCTGCAGACCCGCACAGCGCCATTGTGGCGCTGCGTGGCAGTTGCTACATTGACCTCAATACATAGTTTCGGAGGCCGCATGTCGCGCAAGCGCAATAGCGGCGCCGGTCCGTTCCCCAGGCCCGTGGCTCCCGTCACCCCGGCCACTGAACCGCCTGTCGAACGCCGCCCTGCGCCAATGACCCGTCCCGATCCGGCGGACCTTTATGCCGCGCTGGATCTGGGTACGAATTCGTGCCGGATGCTGATCGCGCAGCCCAAGGGCAACCAGCTGCACGTGGTCGACAGCTTTTCCAAATCCGTGCAACTGGGTCATGGGCTGGAGGCGTCGGGCAGGTTGAGCCGCGCGTCCATGGCGCGCGCCGTGGGGGCGTTGAAGATCTGCCAGAAGAAACTGGCCAAGCATCAGGTCAGCCGGATGCGTCTCGTTGCGACCGAAGCCTGCCGCCGCGCCGTGAATGCCAGCGATTTCATCGGCGTCGTCAAACGCGATACGGGTCTCGAGCTCGAGATCATCAAACCCGAGGAAGAGGCCCGACTGGCGGTTGTGTCCTGCGCACCTCTGGTTTCCATGAAAACCGAACAACTGTTGGTGGTCGATATCGGCGGCGGCTCCACGGAACTGGTCTGGATCGACCTGAGCCGGGTGCCAAGGGTGGAACGCCCGCGCGCGATCATGCGCCTGCACCAGGGGTTCGACAACCAGGACACGGTGTTTCCACGCGCCAAGGTGGTGGACTGGATCTCGATCCCCCTGGGGGTGGCCACGCTGAAGGACATGTTCGACGACGTGACCGATGACGGCGGCCGTTTCGCGCTGATGAGCTGGTATTTCGAGGAACAGCTGGCCGCGTTTTCCCCCTATGACGACGCCGCGGATCAGGCGCGCGAGGGATTTCAGATCATCGGGACCAGCGGCACGGTCACCACCGTCGCCGCCTCGCATCTGGGACTGCGCCGGTATGACCGCAACAAGGTCGACGGGCTGCGGATGACGTCGGATCAGATCGACCATGTGATCAACGAGTATCTGGCGCTTGGTCCTGACGGCCGGCGGCGTGACCCGCGCATCGGGCGCGACCGGCAGACGCTGATCATGTCAGGGGCGGCGATTTTGCAAGCCTTGCTGCGGGCCTGGCCCACGGACCGCTTGAGCGTGGCCGATCGCGGGCTGCGCGAGGGGTTGCTTTATGCTCAGATGAGCGCGGATGGCGTTCTGGAAGACGGGCCGTTCTAGACCGACGCTCAGCCGAACATGTGCCTCAGATCGACGGTGCTCTCGACGCCGATCCTGTCTATGTCGTCGCGAAGAAACGCCTCGGTCGCCATGCGGCCGGCGGCGCGCAACTGGTGCAGGATCTGCGGTGTCGCGAACAATTTCGTGGCGACCGAAAGCTGCTGCATCAGCGCATCGTCGGCAATCATGTGGATCAGCACGTGTTTCATGCTGTGTTCGGGCACGGTTCCATCCGACAAAAGGCGCTGCACGAATTCGATGGCGCGCAACTCGCGCAACAGCGAGCTGTTGAAACTGATCTCGTTGATCCGGTTCTGGATGGCCCGTGCAGTGGTCGGCAACGCGTCGCGGTGCAGCGGGTTGATGTTTACCACAAGGATGTCGCGGGGCAGCTTGGGGTGAAACAACGGAAACAGGGCCGGGTTACCAGTATAGCCGCCATCCCAATATGCCTCCAGCGTGCCGGTTTCGGGGTCGTGCAATTCGACCGCGCGAAACAGGGTGGGCAGGCAGGCCGACGCCATGATCGCCTCGGGGGTGATGTCGTCGCCGGAAAAGACACGGATCTTGCCCGAGCGCACATTGGTGGCACAGATGAAAAGGTCGGGGCCCTGCGCGCCGCAGACATGATCATAGCGGAAGCGCCGCACGATCCGGTCCAGCGGGTTCTGGTAGAACGGCCCCGAGGCATAGGGGCTGACGACCCGGCTCACGCTGTCGCTCAGCGCAAAGGGCAGGGAGGTTTCAAGCGTTGCCGACATCGCAACGGGTGAGACCGCATTGAGCCAGGGGGCGAACCGGTCATCGGTGATCGCGCCAACCTGTTCCCACAACCATTCCAGGTTGTCGCGCGCGGCCGTGCGCCCGTCGATGAGCCCCGCCTTGACGGCCGCCCCGTTCAGTGCGCCGGCCGACGTGCCCGACATCGCGGCAATGTCGATGTCGGGTTCTTCCAGCAGCCGGTCCAGCACGCCCCAGGTGAACGCGCCATGCGCGCCGCCACCCTGAAGCGCCAGGTTGATGGGTTTGCTGCGCGCCATGGATCAGGCCGTTTTGTGGGTTTGGGACCAGAGATCGAGCAGGTCGCTAACCTTGATCCCTTCGATCGTCATGTCGGTCAGGTTGGCGTGACGGATGGAAAGGCCGCTGAGATTGGCCGCCTCGATCGTGACGCCGGACATGTTGACGTTGTGAAACCGCGCCTTGGTGAGGTTGACGTTCTCCATCTTCAGCCCGTTGGCATTCACATCGTTCAGCTCCGCGCCCATCAGGTGGGCATCGCCGAAGAAGCTGTCCTTCAGGCTGACGCGGGTGAAGCGCGAGCCGCAGAGAAACATGTTGTCGATGGTCAGCCGGTCTGAGCCTGCCTCGGGTTCGTCACTCATCACGTCACTCCTTTGCCGGGCCGGGTCATCCGGGGTGCCTGCTCAAGACCTTCACCGCGCGCGGCCGCAGCTTTTCCCCTGGAAAAGCGCTTTCCCGCGCCCTCTATGACCGGCGTTGCTGCTCACAGCGCCGTCCAGCCGCCATCCACGCTGATCGTGGTGCCGGTGATCTGGGCGGCCGCATCCGAGCACAGGAACGCCGCCGTGCCGCCCAATTGTTCGACGGTAGCAAATTCCTTGGAGGGCTGGCGTGTCAGCATGACGTTCTTGATCACGTCGTCCCGGCTCATGTCGTATTCCTTCATGGTGTCGGGGATCTGCGCCTCGACCAGCGGGGTCAGCACGTAACCCGGGCAGATCGCGTTGGCGGTGATCGGTTCTTGTGCCGTCTCGAGGGCCGTGGTCTTGGTCAGGCCAACGATCCCATGCTTGGCCGCGATATAGGCGGATTTGTAGGGGCTGGCGGTCAGGCCATGGGCCGAGGCGATGTTGATCACCCGCCCCCAGCCGGCCTTGCGCATCACAGGCAGGGCCGCAGCGGTGGTGTGAAACGCGGAAGACAGGTTGATCGCGATGATGGCATCCCACTTCGCGACCGGGAACTGGTCGATCGGGGCCACATGCTGGATGCCTGCATTGTTGATCAGGATGTCACAGGCGCCGGCCTTGGCGATCAGGTCCCGGCATTCCTCGCCCTTGGACATGTCGGCCTTGATGTAGCGCGCGTCCACGCCCGTCTTTGACGCGATGTCGGCGGCAAGGGCGTGGTCTTCATCCGCATCGGTAAAGGAATTCAGCACCACGTTCGCACCCGCGCGCGCCAGTTCCCAGGCGATACCCAGGCCGATGCCGGAATTCGATCCGGTGATAATGGCGGTCTTGCCGGACAGGTCTGTGGTGAGGGCCATGGCAGGTGCTCCGTTGTTCAGGGTATGCCGCAGCATAGATGCTGCACATGCGAAAGGAAGGGCAAAGCGTGCGCGCTGTCTGCGGAGGGATGCGGCAACGGGGACGGGCCGGAAACGTCATCGCAGGATCTTTGGAAACCGCCAAAAAAAACGCCGGCACAAGGCCGGCGTTGAGTTATTGAGGCAGGTTTCATACAGGCAAGAAACCTATCGAGCAGTGACGCCTTTATAAGCAATGGCTTGCCGGTTGTCCAACCGAAAAGTTTGTAAAGAAATATGTCGCCCGCTAGCGTGTGCCCAAGAACCATGAGGCAAAGAGGATTGTTCCCAAATGCAGACAGATTGTTTCGCACGGCCGTTGGTCGGTTTCGCCCTGGCCCTTGGCCTTGGCATATCTAGTGCGGCAATGGCCGAACCGATGCATGGGGTGGCCATGTATGGTGCCCCGGCGCTTGAGGAGGGATTCGGTCATTTGCCCTATGCCAATCCCGATGCACCCACCGGCGGGCGCATTGTCACGGGCGAAGTCGGCAGCTTCGACAGTCTCAACCCCCATATCCGGCGCGGCAGTGTGCCGTGGCAATTGCGCTTTCTCGCATACGAGTCGCTGTTGGGCCGGTCCTGGGATGAGCCCTTCACGCTGTACGGGCTGCTCGCCGAATCGGTCGAGATCGGCGAGGGCGGCGAATGGGTGGAGTTCATCTTGCGCCCCGAGGCACGGTTTTCGGATGGCAGTCCGGTCACCGTCGAGGATGTGATCTGGTCGTACCAGACGCTCGGCACCGAGGGGCATCCGCGTTACCTGAATGCCTGGACACGGGTCGAAAGCATCGAGGCCGTGGGCGATCGCGGCGTGCGGCTGACCTTCAACGATCCCGACCGCGAACTGGCGATGATCATGGGCCTGCGCCCGATCCTGCAGGCCGCGCAATGGGAAGGTGTCGAGTTCGCGGAATCCGGCCTCGACGTGGTTCCGATCGCCACAGCCCCTTACGTGATCGATGATTACGAGGCCGGGCGGTTCGTGTCATTGCGCCGCAACCCCGACTACTGGGGTGCCGATCTCGGGTTCCGGCGCGGCACCAACGTGATCGATGAAGTGCGGATGGAATTCTTTGCCGATGGAACTGCCATGTTCGAAGCCTTCACGGCCGGCGAGTTGACGACCATGCGAGAAACTTCGGCGCAGGCCTGGGCCCAGAACTACGGTTTCCCCCGGGTTCAATCGGGCGAAGTTGTACTGTCCGAGATCCCCCATCAGCGCCCGTCGGGCATGACCGGATTGGTGATGAATACCCGCGAAGCGCCGTTTTCCGATTGGCGCGTCCGCGAGGCAATGATCCAGGCGTTCAACTTCGAGTTCATCAACCAGACCCTGAATGGCGGGGTCGATCCGCGCATCACGTCGTATTTCTCGAATTCGCCCCTGTCGATGCGGCCCGGTCCGGCCGAGGGCCGCGTCGCGGAATTCCTGGCGGAGTTCGGGGAGTTCTTGCTGCCCGGCGCGATGGAAGGCTACGAATTGCCGGTCTCGGACGGGACGGAACGCAACCGCGACGGGATCCGCGCTGCGTTGGAGGCGCTGGAGGCCGCGGGCTACACGGTCGTCGATGGTGTCATGACGACCCCCGAGGGCGATCCGTTCACCTTCGAGATCCTGATGCAGAACGGATCGGCTGAAAACGACGCGATCATCAACATCTACACCGAGGCGCTGGACCGTCTGGGCATCGCCGTGGAGGTGTCTACGGTGGATCCCGCCCAATACCGTGAGCGCACGGACGCCTTCGATTTCGACATGATCTACAATGTCTGGGGGTTGTCGTTGAGCCCCGGCAATGAACAGCGCCTGTACTGGGGCTGTGAAATGGCCGACACCACCGGGTCGCGCAACATGATGGGGGCCTGTCATCCGGCCATCGAGGTGCTGATCAACCGCATGCTCAATTCCGAAAGCCAAGATGATTACGTGGCCGCCGTGCGGGCGCTTGACCGGGTGCTGATCAGTCAACGCTACGTGGTGCCGTTCTGGTACAATCCGATCAGCCGCATCGCCCATGACGCGACCCTGCGCTTTCCCGACAGCCTGCCGATCTACGGCGATTTCATCGGCTGGCAACCGGATGTCTGGTGGGTGGAGGAGTAATCCGCGTCCCTCCGGCCTGACCGCCGAGAAAAACGGGGCCGTCGATCCGGCCCCGTTTTACTGTGTAGTGGCATCGGATCCGCCGCCCCAATCGGCCGAGCGGGTCTATTCGGCCGCGTCTGCGATTACTTCGGGTGTTTTCGACGGATCCTCACCGTTCGGATAGACCAGCCCCGCCGAGATGATCAGCTTGGCCGCATCCTCGACCGACATGTCCAGCACGGTCACGTCCTTCTTGGGCAGGAAAAGCAAGAAGCCCGAGGTCGGGTTGGGCGTGGTCGGCAAGAACACCGACACCATTTCCTCGGCGCCATGGCGGCGCGCGATCTCACCCTTGGCACTGGTCGAGATGAAGGCAATCGCCCAGATCCCCTTGCGCGGGTATTCCACGATACAGGCCTTGTCGAAATTCTGTTGGCCCTGCTGCAGGATGGTTTCCGCGATCTGTTTCAGGCCCGAATACAACGATCGGATCAGCGGGATCGACAAGACCAGCGATTCCGCCCACCGGATCAGGGATCGGCCGATCAGTCCCTTGGCAATCCAACCGATCAGGAAGGTGAACATCAGGAAGGCCACCACGCCCAGGCCGCGCACGTCGATTTCCAGCCCGGTATACTGACGGATCAGGATCGCGGGGTTATAGGCGTTGGGGATGAACGGCAGAACCCAGCTGTCGATCCAGCCTGCCAGCGACCAAAGCAGCCATATCGTGATCCCGATGGGCGCGATCACGATCAGTCCGGTGAGGAAATTCGACCGGAAGGATGCGAAAAGGCCGCGTTTGGGGGGCGGTGGTGTCTCGGGGAGCTGCATATCGGGCTATGGTGTCGTAAATCTAAGGGTGATGTAGAGGCGTTAACGTTCAATTCGTATGTAAGCGCTGGCATTTCACCGCACAAGCACGCTGTGCCCGCCTGAACGGCACGCTGCGGGTCAGTCAGCCATTGCGCGCGCAATCCGGGCAGCCAGGCGCGCATTGTTCAAAACGAGGGCGATATTGGCCACCAGCGTCCGGCCTTCGGTCAGTTCGAACAGGCGCTGCAACAAGAACGGGGTGACCGATTTGCCGGTGATGCCCTGCTGTGCGGCCTCGCTCTGGGCCTGCGCGATCAGGGGGGCGAGTGCGCTGGCGGCGATCTCGTCCTTTTCGGGGATCGGGTTGGCGACCAATTGCCCGCCCGGAAGACCAAGCGCGTGGCGCATGCGG
This sequence comes from uncultured Roseicyclus sp., assembly GCA_964460185.1. Taxonomy (GTDB): domain Bacteria; phylum Pseudomonadota; class Alphaproteobacteria; order Rhodobacterales; family Rhodobacteraceae; genus JAVJPJ01. The sequence continues at coordinate 9,002 of CAYWTM010000086.1, forward strand.
TGCGATTTTGCGATCATCGCCGGATCGTCCATCTCCAGCGGTGCGGCCAGCCCGCTGTCGCGCGACCAGAAGGCCGGGAAGGCGGATTGTTGATAGGCGATGACGGGCACGCCAAGGGTCTCGAGAACTTCCAGTGTCTTGGGCAAGTCGAGGATGGCCTTTGCGCCTGCCGCGACGACGGTCACCGGCGTCTGCGCCAGCTCGTGCAGATCGGCCGAGATGTCGAAACTGTCCTCGGCGCCCTTGTGAACCCCGCCGACGCCGCCGGTGGCGAACACGTGGATGCCTGCGCGCGCGGCACAGATCATGGTGGCGGCCACGGTGGTGGCCCCTGTGGCACCGCGCGCCAATGCCACGGCCAGGTCCGCACGGCTGAGCTTGGCCACATCCTTGGCGTGCGCCAGCCGTTCCAGGTCGCCATCTTCCAGGCCCACCCGGATTGCGCCCCCCATCACGGCGATGGTGGCGGGAACAGCGCCTGCGCGGCGCACCTCTTGTTCCACGGCACGGGCCGTCTCGAGGTTCTGGGGGAAAGGCATGCCATGGGTGATGATGGTGCTTTCGAGGGCGACGACCGGATCGCCGGCGGCGCGTGCGGCCGCGACCTCGGCAGAGAAATTCAGGGGCAGGGCGGGGATTGTCATGGGGTGTCTCCTGACACGTAGCGGGCCGCGGCGGTGACGGCGCTTTGCAGGGCTTCGGACCGTGTTTCGCCGCGCAGTTCGGCGGCGATATGGGCGGCCATGAAGGTATCGCCCGCGCCGGTGATGCGGCGCGCTTCGACCGGGGGCGGGGCACAGCTGATCATGCCGTCAAAGCTTGCATCGACGGCCATTTCCGCGCCTTCGGTCACCAGAACCCGGCGCGCGCCTTCGCTCAGCATGACCTCGGCCGCCTTTGCCGCATTGGCGGGATGGGTGCCGGTCAAAAGGCCGGCTTCCTCGCGGTTCACATACAGCGTGGCATTGGGATGGCGCAGCAGCGGGCGCAACCGTTCGGCCTTGCCCGGCGAGGCTGGGGCCACACGCAGATCAGCTGCGGCAAAACAGGGGTCTGCCACGATCTGCGACAGGAGATCCTGGGTCAGGTTGCCATCCAGCGCGATGGGGCCCGTCCAGGGCGCGTCCACGCTGCCAAGTCGGCCGTCGCGCAAGGGCGCAAGAATCCGGTCGCCCGCAGCTTCCAGCGAATGCGCATCCGCGATGGCCGCGATCAAGGTGCCTTGTGCCTCGATGGCCATGTACTGATCGGTTGGCAGATCTGCATCGACCAGGATCGGCTCGGTCATCAAGCCCATGTCGCGGCAACGCATCATCAGGTCGCGGCCGGCCGCGTCCTCGCCAATAACCGAGACCAGGGCCGGGACAACATCGAAGCGGTGCAGCGTCATCGCGATGTTCAGCGCCACGCCGCCGGGAATGCGCATGATGCGGCCCGGTTTGTCGTTGCCAGCCATCATGGGCAGATCACTGCGGCCGATGATATCCCACAGGACCGACCCGATGCAGAGAATATCCGGTGCGCGCGTCATGGGTTCGATTTATCGCCGTGCCGGGGCAGCGTCCATCCTGCATATGTGCATTTCGATCATCATGCTGGCACGTGGCGGGCCGTTGCGAAGACCAATGATGACTTCGGGGCTTGCATCCTGCCCCGATCCCTCGTAGATGCGCGCTCACTTCACAGGCGGAGGCGGGCCTTCGGGGGAGACATCCCCGTTGCGTCCACCGGTTGGAGCGTCCGCTCCTTATCCTCCGCCAAGGCGCAAACCGGAAAGGAACCTTGGAACATGGCGCTTCCTGATTTTTCCATGCGTCAGCTGCTTGAAGCTGGCGTTCACTTTGGTCACCAGAAACAACGCTGGAATCCGCGTATGGCGGAATTCATCTATGGTGACCGTAACGGCATCCATATTCTCGACCTGACGCAAACCGCCGAGATGCTCGACGTGGCGCTGAATGTCGTGCGCGAAACCGTCGCCAAGGGTGGCCGCATCCTGTTCGTCGGCACCAAGCGCCAGGCGCAAAAGCCGATCGCCGACGCCGCAGAGCGTTGCGCGCAGTATTACATGAACCACCGCTGGCTCGGCGGCACGCTGACCAACTGGAAAACCGTGTCGAATTCGATCAGCCGCCTGAAGTCCATCGACGAACAGATGGCCGTCGGCGTCGAAGGCCTGACCAAGAAAGAGCGTCTGGGCATGGAACGTGACCAGGCCAAGCTGCAGGCGTCGCTTGGCGGGATCCGCGAAATGGGCGGTCTGCCCGATCTGTTGTTCGTGATCGACGTGAACAAGGAAGACCTCGCAATCCTGGAAGCCAAGAAGCTCGGCATTCCGGTTGTGGCCGTCGTCGATACCAACTGCTCGCCGGATGGCATCGACTACATCATCCCGGGCAATGACGACGCGGTCCGCGCCATCTCGCTTTACTGCGATCTGGTCAGCCGCGCGGCCCTGGATGGCATGAGCGCGCAGATGGAAACCGCGGGTGTCGATATCGGCGCATTCGAAGAGGGCACCGTCGAGGAAGCCCTGACCGAAGCCGCTCCGGCGGAAGAAGCTGCTCCGGCGGAAGAAACCGCCGAAAGCTGAACCGTTCGTCATCTGACTGACATCTGGGCCGGGCATGACCCGGCCCGAAACCGATCCGACACATAGGAGACACCAACATGGCGATTACCGCTGCAATGGTGAAAGAACTGCGCGATTCAACCGGCGCAGGCATGATGGATGCAAAAAAGGCGCTGACCGAGACCGATGGCGACATGGAAGCCGCGGTCGATTGGCTGCGCACCAAGGGTCTGGCCAAGGCGGCCAAGAAATCAGGCCGTACCGCAGCCGAGGGTCTTGTGGCCGTGGCTGTCGGCAACGGCGAGGGGGTCGCGGTCGAAGTGAACTCCGAGACCGATTTCGTCGCCAAGAACGCTGATTTCCAGTCCATGGTTGCCGGTATCGCCGGCGTCGCGGTCACGGTCGCGGATCTGGACGGGCTTCTGGCCGCTGACATGGGCGGCAAGACGGTCGCCGATACGGTGACCGCGAAAGTTGCGACAATCGGTGAGAACATGGGCGTGCGCCGCATGGCCAAGCTGTCGGGTGACACCGTCGTGTCCTACGTGCACAACGCGGCCGCCGAGGGCATGGGCAAGATCGGTGTTCTGGTTGCCATCAACGGTGACAACGAGGCATTCGCCAAGCAGGTCGCCATGCACGTGGCCGCCGTGAACCCCGCTGCCCTCGATGAAGGCGACGTGGATGCGGCAATGGTCGAAAAGGAACGTCAGATCCAGATCGACATCGCGCGCGAGTCGGGCAAGCCCGAACAGGTCATCGAAAAGATGATCGAAGGCCGGATGAAAAAGTACCTGGCCGAGATCACGCTTTTGAACCAGGCCTTCGTGGTGAACCCGGACCTGACCGTAGGTGCCGCCGCCAAGGAAGCCGGCGTCGAGATTACCGGCTTTGTCCGGCTCGAGGTCGGCGAAGGCATCGTGGTCGAAAAAGAAGACTTTGCCGCCGAAGTCGCGAAGGTCGGCAAAGGCTGATCAAGACATCACTAGGGACAGTGATTTGCGGGGCAGGGGGAAACCTCTGCCCCGTTCGTTATGACAGGGGGCGGCGCAATGGCCGGCCGTGCCGCGTGAACACGGCAGGGTTGGCCGCATCGCTTGGATTGATGTGTGCCTTGCGCCTGACGCCTGGCATCGCGTCATGATTGCAGTGGGTCGGCTTGAACGGCATTCACCGCCCGGCCTTGACCTGTTCAAGCACATAGACCCGGATTGCCGCCGCCAGCCCCGAGGTCAGCCCGCGGCCCGCATCGATATCGGCGATCAGGTCGTTGACCGACTGGTCCCGGGCTGCGGCCAGACGTTGAACCTCTAGCCAAAAGGCGTCTTCGAGCGACACGCTCGTGCGGTGACCGCGCAACGTGAGGGAGTGTTTTCGCGGCCGGCCGGTCACTGCGGATCCTGGTCGCGGACATGGTCGTCCAGCACCTGGCGTGCGCGGTCGGCCTCGTGCTGGTCGCGCGTCCGTTCGGCCGTGGTCCGCCCATGCTTGGCGGCCTTGGCATCGGCCTGCCGTTTTCGATCATCGCGCGCGCGGGTCTTGCGCGCGCGGTTCAGGTTGACGACCTTGCCTGTCACTTGGGCCCGATCATCTGTTCGGGGCGCACCACGGCATCAAAGGTCGCCTCGTCGACAAACCCGAGATTGATGGCTTCTTCCTTCAAGGTGGTGCCGTTCTTGTGGGCGGTCTTGGCCACGGTCGTGGCGTTGTCATAACCGATCGTGGGGGCAAGCGCGGTGACCAGCATCAGGCTTTCGCGCATCAGCTTTTCGATCCGCACCACGTCGGCCTTGATGCCCACGACACAATTGTCGGTGAAGGCCACGCAGGCGTCGCCGATCAGTTGCATGGATTGCAGCACGTTGTAGGCCATCATGGGCTTGTAGACGTTCAATTCGAAATGACCTTGCGATCCGGCAAAACCCACGGCGGCGTCATTGCCGATGACGTGGGCGCAGACCTGAGTCATCGCCTCGCACTGTGTCGGGTTCACCTTGCCGGGCATGATCGAGCTTCCGGGTTCGTTTTCGGGCAGCATCAATTCACCCAGGCCACAGCGCGGTCCGGACCCCAACAGGCGGATATCATTGGCGATCTTGAACAGGGCCGCAGCCGCCGTCTTCATCGCGCCCGACATGGCGACCATGGCGTCATGAGCGGCCAGGGCCTCGAACTTGTTGGGGGCCGTCACGAAGGGCAGGCCGGTGATGCGCGCCATGTTCGCGGCAACCTCTTCGCCCCATCCGACGGGTGAGTTCAGGCCGGTTCCCACGGCGGTGCCGCCCTGTGCCAGTTCGTAGATGTCGCCAAGCGCCGCCTCGATCCGCTCGATCGACTTTTTCACCTGGTGGGCATAGCCGGAAAATTCCTGCGCAAGCGTCAGCGGCGTCGCGTCCATGGTGTGGGTGCGGCCAATCTTGATGATGCCGTCGAATTCCCCGACCTTGGCCTCAAGCGCCGCGTGCAGCTTTTTCAGCCCCGGCAGGGTCACATCGCGCGCTGTCATGGCTGTGGCGACATGCATGGCAGTCGGGAAGGTGTCGTTGGATGACTGGCCCATATTGCAGTGGTCGTTGGGATGAACGGGGGTCTTTGACCCGATCACGCCGCCCAGGATCTCGATCGCGCGGTTGGCGATGACCTCGTTGGCGTTCATGTTCGATTGCGTACCAGACCCGGTCTGCCAGACCACCAGCG
>CAYWTM010000087.1:0-14233 GCA_964460185.1 uncultured Roseicyclus sp.
CCTGATCAGGTGCGCAACAACCAGGAGGTCATCGACGCCTATCTGGGGGTCGCTCATGACTGACGCCCGGTTCCATATCCTGCAAAGCCACCCATCCCTGCCTGCCCATGGAGGCCAACATGCCTGATCAATTGATATTCGCGATGGAGGTCACGCTGAACGGTCTGATGACCGGCGTGATGTACGCCCTTGTGGCGCTGGGCTTTGTGTTGATCTTCAAGGCATCTGGTATCTTCAACTACGCACAGGGGGTCATGGCCCTGTTCGCGGCCATGACCCTGGTGGGCATCCAGGACGGACGGGTGCCGTTTGCCCACCTGATCAACGAGATTTTCGGCACAGATATCCACTATTTCGGGTGGGAGGTGCCCGCGCTGCTGGCCATTGCGCTGACGGTGGTGGTGATGATCGGGTTTGCGCTGTTGGTGCAGAAATTCGTGTTCAAGCACCTGGTCGGGCAAGAGCCGATCATCCTGTTCATGGCGACGATCGGGCTGGCGTATTTCCTTGAAGGTGTGAGTGACCTGATGTGGGGGTCTGAGATCCGGAACCTCGATGTGGGTCTGCCGCAGGGGATCAACGATGCCATCGACCAGGCGACGTTCGATATCTTTGGCTACGGCTTTTTCATCGACAACCTGGACATTTCGGCCACGATCGTTGCCATCATCCTGGTGGGCGGGCTGATCGCCTATTCGCAATACACCAAGAACGGGCGCGCGATGCGGGCCGTGGCCGATGACCATCAGGCGGCCTTGTCGGTGGGGATTTCTCTCAACTACGTCTGGGTTCTGGTCTGGTCGCTGGCAGGCATCGTGGCCTTGGTGGCGGGCATCATGTGGGGGGCCAAGTCGGGGGTCCAGTTCTCGCTGTCGCTGATCGCGCTCAAGGCGCTGCCGGTTCTGATGCTGGGCGGGTTCACCTCGATCCCCGGTGCGATCGTGGGGGGGCTGATCATCGGCGTGGGCGAGGCGCTGTTCGAATTCTCGATCGGCCCGATGATCGGTGGCGCAACCGAAAACTGGTTCGCCTACGTACTGGCGCTGGTGTTCCTGGTGTTCCGCCCGCAGGGCCTGTTCGGGGAGAAGATCATTGAACGGGTATGACAAAATGCACGTGGCGGCCCGTGGGCAGACCATGATGGGGGAGGCGTAAATGTTTTATCGCGAAGCAGGCGACTTCAAGACATCCTACGTGGATGACAACCAGACCTTCCCGATCGCGTTCGACCGGTACCGCTATTACCTCGTTTTGATCGTCGGGCTGGGCGTGATCCCGTTTCTGCTCAATGATTACTGGGCCAATTCCATCCTCATCCCGTTCCTGATCTATGCCATCGCGGCGATCGGGCTTAACATCCTGACGGGGTATTGCGGGCAGGTGTCGCTTGGCACCGGCGGGTTCATGGCCGTGGGGGCCTACACGTCCTACAAGCTGATGACGGCCTTTCCCTGGATGGACATGGTGTCGGTCACGCTGCTGTCGGGGTTCATGACGGCGCTGGTGGGCGTGGCCTTCGGCCTCCCGTCGCTGCGGATCAAGGGGTTCTACCTGGCGGTGGCGACACTGGCGGCACAGTTCTTTCTGGTCTGGATGTTCAACAAGGTGCCGTGGTTCTACAACTATTCGGCCTCGGGGCAGATCAGCGCACCGGAACGCACGTTGTTCGGGATGGCCGTGACCGGCCCCAATGCCGAGGCCTGGGTGAAATACGTATTCTGTTTCTCGCTCGTCTTCGTTCTGGCATGGGTCGCGCGCAACCTGACGCGCGGGTCGGTCGGGCGGCAATGGATGGCCATCCGTGACATGGATATCGCGGCCGAGATCATCGGGGTGAACCCGTTGAAGGCCAAGCTGACGGCCTTTGCGGTCAGTTCGTTCTACGTGGGCATCTCTGGCGCGCTGCTGTTCACCGTCTACCTGGGCGCGGTCGAAGTGGGCGAGGCCTATGGCATCCAGAAATCGTTCCTGGTGCTGTTCATGATCATCATCGGAGGGCTGGGGAGCATCTTCGGCAGCTTTGCCGGCGCGGCCTTCATGGTGATCTTGCCGGTCATGCTGCGGAATTTCCTGTCGGACGGGATGGGGTGGGACACGGCGCTGGCCACCCATTTCGAGTTCGTCATCGTGGGCGCGCTGATCATGTTCTTCCTGATCGTCGAGCCGCACGGGCTGGCGCGTCTTTGGGCGCTGCTGAAGGAAAAATTGAGATTGTGGCCGTTCCCGCATTGATGCCGGTGCCGGCCAGACAACGACGAGACCGGGGGATCGCCCCGGCAGAGTACCGATATCGACCCAATTCCTAAAGGGAGGACTAAATCGATGAAGAAACTACTGACCATGGTCGCCGCAGGTGCGATGGCTGCAAGCCCGGCACTTGCCGACCTCGTGTTCCCGGATCTGTCTTACCGGACCGGGCCTTATGCTGCCGGCGGCATCCCGTTCTCGGACGGCTACCAAGATTACATGACGCTGCTCAACCAGCGGGACGGTGGCATCGGCGGCGTGATGACCCGCGTGATCGAATGCGAAACCGCCTACAACACCGAGCGCGGCGTGGAATGCTATGAATCCACCAAGGGTGAAGGCGCGCTTGTGTATCAGCCGCTGTCGACCGGCATCACCTACCAGCTGATCCCACGTGCGACCGCCGATGGCATTCCGCTGCACACGATGGGCTATGGCCGGACCTCGGCCGCCAATGGCGACGTGTTCAGCCACGTGTTCAACTACCCGGCCAACTACTGGGATGCGGCGTCGGTGATCGTGAACCAGCTGCTGGAAGAAAACGGTGGCTCGCTCGAGGGCAAGACCATCGCGCTTCTGTACCACAACTCGGCCTATGGCCGGGAGCCGATCCGCACGCTGGAAACCCTGGCCGAGATGCATGGCTTCGAGCTGACCCAGCTGGCCGTGGATCACCCCGGTCAGGAACAAGGCAACCAGTGGCTGCAGATCCGCCGGGAGCGTCCCGATTATGTCGTGATGTGGGGCTGGGGCGTCATGAACCAGGTTGCGGTTCAGGAAGCCATCAACATCCGTTTCCCGATGGAGAACTTCATCGGTAACTGGTGGGCCGGTGCGGACCATGACGTGACGTCCGCGGGCGAAGCGGCGGCCGGTTACCGGTCGCTCAACATGAACCGCCTGGGCGATATGCCGATCTTTGCCGAGATCCAGCAGTACGTCCATGATGCCGGAATGGCTGCAGGCGACGGGTCCAACCTGGGCAACGTGCTGTATACGCGTGGCATGTATGCGGCGATGCTGGCAGCCGAAGCGGCCCGTACGGCGCAGGAGCTGAGCGGCGTGGCGCAGATCGACGCGTCGATGATGCGCGACGGCATGGAAGCGCTGGTCATGACCAACGCTCGCATGGAAGAGCTGGGTATGCCCGGTGTCGGGCCGGAGTTTGCAGTGACCTGCGAAGATCACGGCGGCACGGGCATGGCGATCATGCAGCAGTGGAACGGGACCGAGTGGGTGACCCTCACCGACTTCATCGCGCCCGATGACAGCGTCACGCAGCCGTTGGTCATGGAAGATTCGGCGCAGTTCGCGGCCGAGAACAACATCGCCAGCCAGTGCGGCGACAGCTGATCTGAACCTTCCGGCGGCGGCGTTTGACGCTGCCGCCGGACCAACATTTTCCTTACGACCAGGGCTCGTGTCACGCCATGCGGCGGCCCCACGATCCCAAACGGGGATGAACTGGATGCTTGATCAACCCACCGAGACCCACGGCGATGGTGTTGCGCCGGAATTGTCGGATGCCGAGACGCTGTTGGAGGTCAACAACGTCGAGGTGATCTACAATCACGTGATCCTTGTTCTCAAAGGGGTCAGCCTCAAGGTGCCCAAAGGCGGCATCACGGCTCTTCTGGGGGGGAACGGCGCGGGCAAGACCACGACGCTGAAGGCGATTTCGAACCTGCTGCATTCCGAACGCGGCGAGGTGACGAAAGGGTCCATTTCCTACCGGGGTGAACGCGTCCAGCATCTGACGCCGTCGGATCTGGTGGATCGCGGCGTGATCCAGGTGATGGAAGGCCGGCACTGTTTTGAGCATCTGACCGTCGAGGAAAACCTGTTGACCGGATCCTACACGCGCAAGGAAGGGCGTGCGGCGATCCAGGCCGATCTCGAGATGGTCTATGACTATTTCCCCCGGCTGAAAGAGCGCCGGACAAGCCAGGCGGGCTATACCTCGGGCGGGGAACAGCAGATGACGGCCATTGGCCGCGCGCTGATGAGCCGGCCCGAGATGATCTTGCTCGATGAGCCTTCGATGGGTCTTGCGCCACAGCTGGTGGAACAGATCTTTGGCATCGTGAAGCGGTTGAACGAGGAACAGGGCGTGACCTTCCTGTTGGCCGAGCAGAATACCAACGTCGCGCTCAGGTTCGCCCATTATGGCTACATCCTTGAAAGTGGGCGCGTGGTGATGGACGGCCCCGCCGCCGATCTGCGCGAAAACCAGGACGTGAAGGAATTCTATCTGGGGATGTCGGACGAGGGCCGCAAAAGCTTTCGCGATGTGCGGTCTTATCGGCGACGGAAACGGTGGTTGAGCTGATGCTGGATCAGAAGCAGAAATTTTTTGATGAGCTGGAAGCCCGCAGTGCCGATGCGCGCCAGGCGGCGCAGCTGGTGCAATTGCAGGCGCAACTGGCAAGCCACGGTGTGCCGGCGATCGCGTCGCTGGATGATCTGAAAACGCTGCCGGTCCTGCGTAAGGCGGATCTGGTGGCGCGGCAGTCCGCGAACCCGCCTTTCGGGGGCATTCCGGTCAGCAATCTGGCGCATGTCTTCCAGAGCCCCGGGCCGATCTATGAACCCGGCGGCGTGACCCATGACTGGTGGCGGATGGGGCGTTTCCTGCATGCGGTCGGCATCGGGCCGGGCGATATCGTGCAGAACTGTTTCGGCTATCACCTGACGCCGGCCGGCATGATCTTTGAGAACGGCGCGCGTGCGGTCGGGGCGGCGGTGCTGCCGGCCGGTGTCGGGCAGACCGAATTGCAGGTGCGCGCGGCCCGCGATGTGGGCTGCACGGCCTATGCGGGCACCCCGGATTACCTGAAGGTGATCCTCGACATGGCGGACGAGTTGGGTGAGGCGCTGCGCATTTCCCGCGCGGCCGTGGGCGGCGGGGCGCTGTTCCCGTCCCTGCGCCAGGAATATGCCGATCGCGGGATTGCGTGCCTGCAGTGTTATGCGACCGCCGATCTGGGCAATATCGCCTATGAAAGCCCCGCCATGGAGGGGATGATCATCGACGAGGGCGTAATCGTGGAAATCGTGCGCCCCGGCACCGGCGATCCGGTCGCGGATGGCGAGGTGGGCGAGGTCATCGTGACCACGCTGAACCCCGATTATCCGCTGATCCGGTTTGCGACTGGCGATCTTTCGGCGATCTTGCCGGGGCAAAGCCCTTGTGGGCGCACCAACACGCGCATCAAGGGCTGGATGGGACGTGCCGACCAGACCACCAAGATCAAGGGCATGTTCGTGCGCCCCGAGCAGGTGGCGGAATTCGTGGGACGCCACCCCGAGATCGCCAAGGCACGCGTCATCGCCACCCGCGAGGGCGAGATGGACGTGATGACCGTGCAGGTCGAAGCCGCCGGCGGCGATATCGAGGCGATCGGGACCAGCGTTGCGTCGGTGATGAAGCTCAAGGGCAGGATCGAGATCGTGGCTCCGGGCAGTCTGCCCAATGACGGCAAGGTCATCGACGATCAGCGCACGTACGATTGACCCCCCGCGCCCGGCGGCGGCTTTTGCCCGGCGCGCAGGCATGAGGGGGATCAATCCGGGGGTGCAACAGGGCTGTTATCGGCTAACCATCGGGCATGTGCTACGCACAAGGCCCGAGATGCGCCATTGATGGAGGCCAACATGCGTGCCCTGATTCCGTTGTTCCTGTCCCTGATCGTGGCGCCCGCGGCGTTTGCCGACACCGCGCTCATCATCGCCAATCAGCGGTATGATGATGCTCAGAACCTCCGGTATGCCGACGAGATGGCGGACCTTGCCACCCCCCTGCGCGATGCGGGGTTCGACGTGATCGTGGTCGAAAACGGATCTGTCGCAGACATGCGAAACGGGCTCTCTGCCCTTTTGGCGGCGGAGGAGGAGGACCGCGTGCTGATCGCGGTGGCGGGGCACGTGGTTCGATCCCGTGACGGTGGCTGGATTCTGGGGCGCGACGCCAGCGCGCCTGATCTCGGAACGGTCGGAGGGCAGGGTGTCGCGCTGTCCGTCCTTATGGAGATCGCAAGCCGCGCATCGGGCCGGGCGATCGTGCTTTTGGGTCAGGAGCCGCGCGCCATGGACCTGGGCGCCGGGCTGGCGCGCGGTCTGGGGGCGATCCACGCGCCGCAGGGTGTTTCCGTCCTGTCCGGTGCGCCCGATGACCTGGCCGATTTCGCGCGCCGCAGTATTCTGAGCCCGGGTGCCGATCTGGCCGAGGCGGTCGGCAATTCCCGTTCGGTGCGCAGCCATGGTTTCCTGTCTTCGGCGGTGCCGTTTGTGCCCGCACCGCTGACGGGCGTCACGCCAATGCCGGTGGGCCCCTCGCCCGAGGAACAGTCCTTGTGGAATGCGGTTGCCGAACTGAACACGACCGGGGCCTATCGCGCCTATCTTGAGCAATATCCGCAAGGTGCATACCGGGCCGAGGCACAGGCGCGCATCGCGGCGCTGGATGTGCCCGAACCCGATCCGCTGGAACTGGCCGAGGCGGCGGAGGCGGCGCTTGGGTTGAGCCGCGCGGACCGGCAGCAGATCCAGCGGGATCTGACGATCCTGGACTTCGATACTCGTGGCATCGACGGCATTTTCGGTCGTGGCACCCGGGCCGCGATCAGCGCCTGGCAGGATGCGGCGCGCTACGAGGTGACGGGCTTTCTGACCGGCGTTCAGATCCGCGACCTGCGGCAGGCCGCAGCCTTGCGGTCCGCCGAGCTGGAGGAAGAGGATCGCCGCCGCCGCGAGGCCGAGGAGCGCGCCGACCGGGCCTTTTGGCAAGCGACCGGGCAGGGGGCGAGCGAATCCGGGATGCGGACCTATCTGGAACGATTCCCCGACGGGCTGTTTTCCGATCTGGCGCAGGCCCGGCTTGATGATATCGAGGCCGCCCGCCGCGCCGAGGCCGAGGGGCAGGAGCGCGCCGATTGGGATGCCGTGCGCGCGGCGGATACCGCAAACGCCTACCGTCAGTATCTGGCGGGCTACCCCGACGGGTTGTTCGTGGACATCGCGCGGGCCCGGATTGCCGAACTCGAATCGGGCCTGCCGCCGGATGTGATCGCGCAGGCCGAGGCGCGGGAGGCGGCGCTGAACCTGAATGATGTGACCCGGCGCCTGGTCGAGCAGCGTCTGGCGGCCACGGGGTTGGATCCGGGACCCGTCGACGGGGTATTCACCACGCGCACGCGCGAGGCGATCCGCCGGTATCAGGCGGCGCGCGGGGTGCAGGCGACGGGTTATCTCGACCAGGCGACCGTGGTGCGCTTGTTGGCAGAGGCGATCGGGGGAAGGATCATTCAATAACCCTGCCCGTGCCCCTCGCAGGGGGTGCACGTGCCACCGCCAGACGGTACAGTACGCAAGGATGACGTCAGCACCGGAGGCGTAAGGATGTCCACACCAGAACAAAGACTGTCAGAGCTTGGGTTGGTCTTGCCGCCGCCCATCGTGCTGCCGCCAACGCTGCAACTGCCATTTGCCTTCGTGAATGTGCGCGGCAACCGTGCGTTGATCTCGGGGCACCCCAAACACGGGGCGGACGGGGCGATTACCGGCCCTTACGGGCAGGTCGGCACGGATCTGACCATGGAAGAGGCGCAAGCGGCGGCCCGTGACATCGGTTTGTCGGTTCTTGCGAATCTCAAGGCCGAAATCGGGGACCTGTCGCGCGTGGCGGGGTGGGTGCGCGTCTTCGGCATGGTCAATTCGGCACCGGGGTTCAGTGAGCAGCACCTCGTTGTGCACGGCTTCAGCGATCTGATCGTCGCGGTGTTCGGGCCCGAGGTGGGGCGTCATGCCCGGTCTGCGATCGGATGCGCCGGTCTACCGATGAATTTCGCCATCGAAATCGAGGGCGAGGTCGTGCTGCGCGATTGAGCGCTGGCGGAGCCCCCTATCGGCATGCAGGCCCTGCCGGGAATCAAAAAAGCCGCCCGATGGGCGGCTTTTTCAGCTCGGATGCGCTTGTCTCAGCCCTGGCGGGCTTTGAACCGGCGCTGGGTCTTGTTGATCACATAGACCCGGCCCTTACGGCGCACGACGCGGCAATCGCGATGGCGCTGCTTGAGCGAGCGGAGTGAGTTCTTGACCTTCATGGTCCTTCTCCTTCGTCGCGGCGCGGCGATGCGCCTTTGAAACCTCATGAGCCTTTCGGCCCGGTGAATCCCCCACTTTCCTGAGGAAAGCGGGATGGTGGGCGGTACTGGGATCGAACCAGTGACCCCTACGATGTCAACGTAGTGCTCTACCGCTGAGCTAACCGCCCGGATAAATCCCCCAGCCCTGTGTCCTGTCCGGACCAACGGCAAAAACCGAATGGCCCGAGTCCGCGAACGCAGCACTTGGGTGTGCGGTCTATAAAAGGATTGGTTTGGGGGTTCAAGGGCTTTTGGCTTCGCCGAAAAATCAGCTATATCGTTGATTACACCAGCGCGACAGGAGCCCGAATGCACCCGCCTTTCAGACTTGATCGACCGGCCCGGCTCTTGACGCCGGTGGTCGTGGCGTCACCGCATTCAGGGCGATTCTATCCGGCGCGGTTCTTGCAGGCATCGGTGCTGGATGAACATGCGATAAGATCCTCTGAAGACGCGTTCATGGATCAACTGGTGGCCGCGGCCCCCGGTCTGGGCGCGCCGCTGCTGACGGCGGAATATCCACGCGCCTACCTGGATCTGAACCGCAGCCCCGATGAACTGGACCCGGCCGTCATCGACGGCGTCGGCCGCGTGGTGCAGACACCGCGCATCAGTTCCGGACTGGGCGTCGTGCCCCGTGTCGTGTCGAACGGGCGGGTGATTTACCGCGGCAAGCTGAAACGGGCCGAGGCGGAGGCGCGGATCGCGCAGATCTGGCATCCGTATCATGGCATGCTGGACAGCCTCATGGCCGAAGCGCGCGCCGAGTTCGGGCAGGCGGTCTTGCTGGATTTCCATTCGATGCCGCATGAGGCGCTCGACAGCGTTTCTCGGCCCGGCCAGCGCCGGCCCGACGTGGTTCTGGGCGACAGGTTCGGGGCGTCGGCGGATGGTGAGATTCTGGATGCGCTTGAAGACGGGTTCCTGTCCGAGGGGTTGTGCGTGATCCGCAACGCGCCGTTTGCAGGGGCGTTCGTGACGCAGCAATACGGCCGACCGAGCCGCGGGTGCCACGCGGTCCAGATCGAGATCGACCGCGCCCTTTACATGGATGAGCGCCGTATCCAGCCGAATGGCAATTTCGACCAGATGCGCGGGATCATCACCGGCGTGCTGGACCGCGTGATCGCGTCCCGGCCGGGACGGGTGCCGCTGGCGGCCGAATAGGGCGCAGGCCCGGCGGAAGGAAGATGGGGGCGCTGCCCCCGGCCTTCGGCCTCCCCCGGGATATTTGTGAAACAGAGAAAAGGGGGGGCGTTACCTGAGAGCGCGCCCCTTCACGATCGCGTCGTCGCCGAATTTCTGGCGGATGGCGTCGGTGGCCCGTTCGGCCTGGATGCGCTTTGCCTCCAGCGGGTCCAGCAGGTCACCCGATCTGTCGGCGGTATCGGCCGGGATCAGATCGCTGAGGCCTACGCCGATCAGCCGGTAGGGTTTGGGATGATCGGCCTGATCGAAAAGCGCGCGCGCGGTGCGATAGACCCGGTCGGCGATCTGGGTGCCATCGGGCAGCGAGGTGCGCCGCGTGAGCAGTTTGAAATCGGACCGCTTGAGTTTCAGGGTCACGACCCGGCCCGCCACGCCATTGGCCTTGGCGCGGTCGGCGACCTTTTCCGCCAGCCGCCAGATATGGCCGTCCAGAAGGTCGGGATCGGCGATGTCGTCGGAGAACGTGGTCTCGTTCGAAATCGATTTGACCGGGCGATTGCGGGAGACGGGGCGAAAATCCTCGCCTCGGGACAGGTGGTACAGACGGTCGCCCATGGTGCCGAACCGGTCATGGAGTTCCGTGCGGTCCCACCGGCGCAGATCGGTGAAGGTACGGATGCCGACCTTGTCCAGCGCTGCCTGGCCGGCCGCGCCGATGCCCCAGATCATGCGAACCGGTTTGTCGCGCAGGAAATCCATGGTCTCGGCCTTGCCGATCACGGAGAACCCCCGCGGTTTGTCGAGATCAGATGCGATCTTGGCGAGGAACTTGTTGTGGCTGAGCCCGATCGAGCCGGTGATCCCGATCTCGTCGGACATGCGTTTGACCAGGCCCGCCAGCATCACGGCGGGTGGTTTGCCATGCAGGCGTGCCGTGCCGGAGAGGTCGAGAAACGCCTCGTCCAGCGACAGCGGTTCGATGGACGGGGTCAGATCCTCCATCATGGCGCGGATCTGTTTCGAGATCCCGGCGTAGACTTCCATCCGGCCGCGCACGACCACGGCCTCGGGGCAGAGCTTGAGCGCCTGGAACATCGGCATCGCGGATTTCACGCCCTTGATCCGCGCGATGTAGCATGCGGTCGACACCACCCCGCGCCGTCCGCCCCCGATGATGACGGGTTTGTCGCGCAACTCGGGATTGTCGCGTTTTTCCACGGCGGCATAGAACGCGTCGCAATCCATGTGGGCGATGGACAGATCCCACAGCTCGTCGTGCCGGGCGATGCGCGGGCTGTGGCAGGCCGGGCAGCGGGGCCGGTTTTCGAACTGGGTGAGGCAATCGCGGCACAGGGCGGGCATGAAGCAAGGATACGCCCGCGCGCGCGCCAGTGAAAGATGCCGGATCGGGCCGGGAGTCGTTTTGGGGCGGCCATCGACCGGCCGCGGGGGAACGGGGACAGCGAATTCCCCCGGTGTCCCGATGCATTTAGGCTAGATTCCATGGGCCTGGGCGATCATATCTAGCTGACATGAAGCCCGAAAACCAACAGACGAGTATTGATATGGAAGCCATACTGACCCAGCTGCTGGGCGGGAACATCGTTGTTTTGCTGTTCGCCCTGTTCATCCTTCTTTGCATTTTCCTTGCGATCCGTATCGTGCCGCAATCCGAGCAGCATGTGGTGGAACGGTTTGGCCGCCTGAAATCGGTGCTTGGGCCGGGGATCAACTTCATCGTGCCCTTCCTGGATCGGGTGGCGCACCGGGTGTCTATCCTGGAGCGGCAATTGCCCAATGCGGAGCAGGACGCGATCACCAAGGACAACGTTCTGGTCAAGATCGACACCTCGGTTTTCTACCGCATTCTGGAGCCGGAAAAGACCGTCTACCGCATCCGCGACGTCGATGGGGCGATTGCCACCACGGTGGCCGGGATCGTGCGCGCCGAGATCGGCAAGATGGACCTGGACGAGGTTCAATCGAACCGCAACCAGTTGATCGCGCAGATCCAGAAAAGCGTTGAAAGCGCGGTGGATGACTGGGGGATCCAGGTGACGCGGGCGGAATTGCTGGATGTGAACCTGGATCAGGCCACACGCGATGCGATGTTGCAGCAGCTGAACGCCGAGCGCGAGCGCCGCGCCGCAGTGACTCGCGCCGAGGGCTTGAAGCGGGCGGTCGAACTGCAGGCTGACGGCGATCTGTATGCCGCCAAGCAAGAGGCCGAGGCCCGTCGCGTGCAGGCGGATGCCGAGGCCTATGCCACCGGCGTCGTGGCGGAGGCGATTGCAAAGGGCGGGCTGGAGGCGGTGCAGTACAACATCGCACTGGAACAGGTGAAGGCGATCGGAAACATGGCCTCGGGTTCGGGCACCCAGACCATCGTGGTGCCGGCCGACGCGGCCGATGCGTTCGGCAAGGCGTTCCAGATGCTGAAAGGACGCAGCTGATGGCATGGTGGAGCGAATGGTGGGTCTGGGGTGTGGCCGCGATCGCCCTGGCGATCGGTGAGGTCTTGTTGCCGACCTATGTCCTGCTTGGCTTTGCCATCGGGGCGGCGTTCGTTTCGCTGGTCTTGCTGGTGGGCGGATCGGTCGGCCTGTGGATTGGCGGATCGATCCCGGTGCTGGCGCTGGTCTTTGCGGTGACGTCGCTGATCGCGTGGCTGGCGCTGAGGCGCTGGATGGGCGTTTATCGCGGCCAGGTCAAAACCTTCAATCACGACATCAACGACTGACGCCCTGACGCGTCCGGTTGCGGATGTTGCGCAGGGATCGGCGGATCAGGGCAGGTCCGACACGATCGCCTGGGCGGCGGCGCGCGGATCGTCGGCCTGCCAGACCGGGCGGCCCACCACGATATGGTCCGCGCCCTCGCGGATCGCCTGACCGGGGGTGGCCACGCGTTTCTGATCGCCAGGGGCGGCCCCTGCGGGGCGCACGCCGGGGGTCACGATCAGTTTGCCCGCGGCTTCGGGCAGGGCGCGGAGCATCGCGGCCTCGTGCGGAGAGGCGATGACACCATCGGCCCCGGCCTCGAAGGCGCGGGCGGCGCGGGTTGCCACGATCTCGGCCATGTCGCCCGGCACGATCAGGTTGGCATCCAGGTCGGTACGATCGTTCGAGGTCAGGATCGTGACGGCAAGGATGTTCAGGCTCGTGCCTGCCGCGCCCTGCTTGGCTGCGGCCACCACCTGCGGATCGCCATGCACGGTCAGGAAATCGAGGTCGTATTGCGCGAGGCCGCGCACCGCGGCTTCGA
Organism: uncultured Roseicyclus sp.; assembly: GCA_964460185.1. Lineage (GTDB taxonomy): Bacteria > Pseudomonadota > Alphaproteobacteria > Rhodobacterales > Rhodobacteraceae > JAVJPJ01. The sequence goes on from CAYWTM010000087.1 coordinate 12,804, forward strand.
CCGTGGCGCTGATATCGAACAGCTTCATGTCCAGAAAGATGCGCTTGCCGTGTTCCTGTTTCAGCTCATTGGCAAGCGCAAGGCCGCCGCCGGTCAGCATCCCCAGTCCGATTTTGTAAAACGACACGGCATCGCCAATGCGTTCTGCCAGTTGCAGACCCGCCAGGGCGTTAGGCACATCGAGGGCGACGATCAGGCGGTCATCGGGCATGGTTAGTCCTTTTGTCATGGCTGCTTGGGCTTGGCGCTGAATAGGCGGCGGGGGCGGGCCTGTCCATGGGGATGCCGGATGGCGGGGGGCGCGAAGGGCAAGCACACATCACGGCCCTCTTGGGCGGCAAGGCACGCGTCGCCGGTCATCACATCGGGTCTGGGCGCGCCTAGATCATGGGGAAAACACCGCAATCGGGTCTTTGTGCGCGGATCGCGCGGCACGGGGCGCGAGATCGCCTTGTCGGTGAAATCGCATTTTCAAGGTCCCGGTGAACTTGTGCGACGGGCCGGGAATGCCCATTTATCCAGCGAGGCCTCGGGCACGCCATGCCGCAAAGCGGGTGGTGGCAAATGGGGCGCTTTGAAAAGGAGAAGACTCATGAACTTGGAGAAGTTCACGGATCGCGCGCGCGGGTTCCTTCAGGCCGCGCAGACCATCGCGCAACGCGAAGACCACCAGAAACTGGTCCCCGAACATGTGCTGAAGGCCCTGATGGATGACGAACAGGGCCTGGCCTCGAACCTGATCCGCAATGCGGGCGGTGCGCCCGAACGCGTGGCCGAGGCGTTGGAGATCGCGCTTGCCAAGATGCCCAAGGTGACGGGCGACGCGGCGCAGGTCTATCTGGACAAGCAGACCGCCAAGGTTCTCGACGAGGCCGAAAAGATCTCGCAAAAGGCGGGGGACAGCTTTGTCGCCGTGGAACGCCTGCTGACCGCGTTGGCGGTCGTGAAAAGCGGTGCGCGCGACGCGTTGGAGGCGGGGGCGGTCAACGCCCAGGCCCTGAACGCGGCGATCAACGATCTGCGCAAGGGGCGCACGGCGGATTCAGCCAGCGCCGAAGACAGCTATGACGCACTCAAGAAATATGCCCGCGACCTGACCGAGGCCGCCCGCGAGGGCAAGATCGACCCGATCATCGGACGGGACGAGGAAATTCGGCGCGCCATGCAGGTGCTGAGCCGCCGGACCAAGAACAACCCGGTGCTGATCGGCGAACCGGGCGTGGGCAAGACCGCGATTGCCGAGGGGTTGGCGCTCCGCATCGTGAACGGGGACGTGCCCGAAAGCCTGCGCAACAAGACGCTGATGGCGCTGGATATGGGCGCGCTGATCGCCGGGGCGAAATACCGTGGCGAATTCGAGGAGCGTTTGAAGGCGGTTCTGAACGAAATCGGCGCCGCGGCCGGTGAGATCATTCTATTCATCGACGAGA
>CAYWTM010000088.1:0-14233 GCA_964460185.1 uncultured Roseicyclus sp.
CAGCGCGATCCGCCCGTGCAGCGCATCGATCTCGCGCTTGTCGGACAACAGCTTGACGATGATGATTGTCGACGAAAACGTCAGCGCGATCGCAACATAGAGTGCGGTCAGCCCGTCCAGACCCAGCGCCAGCGCGATCAGGAAGCCGAAAACGGTCGTGAAGGCCACCTGCCCCAGTCCGGTGACAAGTGCAACGGGCCCGAGCGTGCGCACCAGATTGAAATCCAGCTTGAGCCCGACAAGAAACAGCAGCAGCGCAATGCCCAATTCGGCCAGCAGGTCGATCTGCGCATCCGATTGTGCAATGTCGAGAACCGATGGCCCCGCAAGGATACCCACCGCGATGAAGCTCACGATCAGGGGCTGACGCAGCAGCAGCCCGATGAAACCCACCCCCGCGGCCAGCACTAGAAGCGCTGCGATTTCGTAAAAGAGATATCCCTCGATCGCGTTGGTCATGCGACCGCCTCCTCTCCATTCCGGCGGGTAAGGCTCAGCCGTATCTGCTTTTCAGTCTCGATGAGCGCGAAGAAGACCGCGCCGATGGCAACGATGAGCAGACCGTCGAAGAGCGACACGATCTGTGTTCCAAAGATGGCTTGCAGCGGCGGCAGGTAGGTGATCGCGAATTGCGCCCCCGTCACGGTGAGTACGCAGGCCCAGATCACCGGGGTGCCTCGTGCGGCCGCCCAGGTCAGTGAGGTGCCGTGCATGTTCCGGATGAAGAACAGGTGAAAGAGTTCAAGCACGACCAGAGTGTTCATCGCGATCGTCTGTGCAAGTACAGTCGGATAGCCCCGGTCGATCGCGTAGAAGAACACTCCGAAGCCCGCAATCAGGAACAGTGTAGAGACGAGGAGGATGTGCCAGACGAATTCGCCGGTCAGAAGTGGCTCGTCGCGCGGGCGTGGTGGTCGGCGCATGGTGCCGGGCTCGGACGGCTCGAACGCGAGCGCAAGGCCCAGCGTGACGGCGGTGATCAAGTTGATCCACAGGATTTGCACCGCGGTGATCGGCAGGGCAAGCCCGGCAAGAAGCGCGACAACGATGATGGCCGCCTCGCCGAAGCTGGTGGGAAGCGTCCAGCTGATCACCTTCTTGATGTTGTCGTAGACCGTGCGCCCCTCACGCACCGCGGCGGCGATCGAGGCGAAATTATCATCGGCTAGCACCAGGGCCGCGGCTTCCTTTGCGGCCTCGCTGCCTTTCAGACCCATGGCGATCCCTGCATCGGCGCGCTTCAGCGCAGGTGCGTCGTTCACACCATCGCCGGTCATCGCCACAGTCAGCCCCTGCGCTTGCAGAGCGGTGACTAGGCGCAGCTTGTGGGCGGGCGAGGTGCGGGCGAAGATGTCCGTGCGGATCGCCGCCCCGGCAAGCGCCGCATCGTCCATCCCATCGACGTCCGCGCCGGTCAGAACGTACTCGGTGTTCTGCAGTCCGATCTGCGCGGCGATCGCACGTGCCGTCGCTGCATGATCGCCGGTGATCATCTTCACCCGGATACCCGCGGCACGGCATTCGGCGACGGCTTCGATGGCCTCGGCTCGGGGTGGATCGATCAGGCCGATCAGGCCGATCAGCGTGAGTTCCCCTTCGAGATCGGCCGTGTTGAGGATCGTATGGTCCTGCGGCATTGGCCGCACGGCGACCGCGATCACCCGCTGCCCCTCGGCAGCCAGGTCTTCGACCATCGCGTGCCAGTGGTCCTCGTCGACGGGTTCGGTCCCGCCGTCGGCGGCACGCTGTCCGGAGCAAAGCGCGAGCACGGCCTCGGGAGCGCCCTTGACGTGGATATTGGCCTTGCCCTCGTGGTCGTGGTGCAGCGTGGCCATGTATCGATGCGCCGCGTCGAAGGGGATCGTGTCGGTTCGACTCCACTGCCCAAGGGGCTCTGGCCCCTCGCCGGTGATCTTGCCTGCCAACGCCAACAGGGCGCCTTCCATCGGGTCGCCCTCGACCCTCCAGCCCGCCTCGTGTGAATGGAGCATCGCGTCATTGCAGAGCTCTGCCGCACGTGCGAATTCCATCAGCACCTCGTGCTCGTCCGGGTGGGCGTCGGCATCGCGCCATCGCACCGCGCCTTTCGGAGAATACCCGTCGCCGCCCACGGAATAGACGTGCCGGGCCGCGGCCAGCGTCGTCACCATCATCTCGTTGCGTGTGAAGGTGCCGGTCTTGTCCGAGCAGATCACCGAGACCGAGCCCAGAGTCTCGATTGCGGGCAGCCGCCGCACGATGGCATTGCGCTGCGCCATGGCCCGCACCCCGACCGCGAGCGTGATTGTCAGCACCGCCGGAAGCCCCTCGGGGATCGCCGCGACCGAGAGGCCAACGACGGCCATGAATAGGTCTGAGAAAGGCATATGACCGACGAAATAACCGTAGGCCAGTAAGGTGCCGGCCACGATCAGGATGAAGACCGTGAGCCAACGGGCGAAACCGTCCATCTGGGCGACCAGCGGCGTCGTGAGTGTCTCGACATCGGTCAGCATCCCGCTGATCCGGCCGATCTCCGTATCCGCAGCGGTGGCGGTCACCACACCGCGCCCGGCACCAGCGGCAACCAGCGTACCGGAAAACAGCATCGAGGTGCGGTCGCCCAAGGCTGCGTCGTTCGCGACGGGCTCGGTCCCCTTGTCGACGGGGACGGACTCGCCCGTCAGGATCGCTTCTTCGAGCCTCAGACTGCGTGCTTGTATCAGTCGCAGGTCGGCCGGCACCCGATCGCCCGCTTCGATCAGAACGACGTCGCCCGGCACAAGTTCGGCCGCGTCGACACTGATACGACGTCCGTCGCGCAATACGGCAGAGTGTGGCGCAAGCATTCCCCGTATCGCGGCCATCGCCTGTTCGGAACGGCCTTCCTGAATGAAGCCGATCACGGCGTTGACGATCACTACTGCGAGGATCACGCTGGTATCCACCCAATGCTGCAGCGCCGCCGTAACCGCGGCGGAGGCGATGAGCACATAGATCAGCACATTGTGGAAATGCGACAGAAACCGAAGCACCGAACTGCGGCGCGGTGCCTCTGGCAGCCGGTTCGGGCCATGACGCTCAAGCCGCAAGGCCGCCTCGGTGGCGCTGATCCCGCCCTCAGAGCTGTTCAGCGCGTCGATCGCCTCGGAGCTGGAGAGCGTATGCCAGTTCTCTTGTGGCAAAACCGCATCTGGCCGATCCGACTGGATCAGTGCCTCAGAGCCTCGGTCATCGGCGCTACTGGTCATAGCTGCCTGGAGGGGCTCGGTCCTGCCAACTCGGCTCTCGAGTCGCGCGTCCGTTCACGAAATCTTCGAGATCCTTCACGGCCACCCGGAATTCGCGTCCCAGCTTTACGGCACGCAACTCTTCGTGATGAATCCATGACCGAACGGTCTGCTCTCGCACCTTGAGCAGTTCCGCGATTTCCCGTGTCGTCAGGAAGGGCTTGCTGAGCATCGAAGTGTCCACCGTCGTCACGGCCCCGGAATGAAGAAAACGACGAATCGATTGTCGTCATCGTATCTCATGATACATCAACAGTTATGAAATGTGGTCATTCCGAGAGTGACTGACCGTCGCAGCTCGCGCTTCTGACCGACAGACATGAGGCGCGCCGAAAAGGTGCCATTTGCTGCACACTTTGCTGCACAAAGTGCAGCATAAAAAAAACAAGACGCCTGTTCAAATCAGTGACTTAGCGCGTCATCCGCACGTCGTTTTCGGACTGCCTCTCCGCCATTACACCTCTCTCAATAGGGTCTTTGGCCGCTATGTGCGGCCCATCGGCGTGTGTCGCCGCAGCCCGTTCCATCGGTGTTGCGGAACACACGGTAATCACACTGTGGCAGGGGCCGGCCACAACTCATGACGGCACGCGCATGACCCCGTTCAGGTCAGCAGGCGTGCCGCCAATTGTTCACTCGGCAATGGCGTGATCAGCCGTCAGTCAAGCGTCTCGAGCCAGTCGACGGATCGTGCCGGCAGACGCGGCGCGCTCAGGAAACGGCCACTGCGCCAGCTGTCACGCGGGGTGTCGGCCCCGAACAGAACCCGCAGCCCTACCCCCACCGTAAGATCGGTCAGCGCGATGCCCGACCCGGCAGAGGTCTCAAAGCGGTCCCGTTGGGCGAAATACGTCAGCGCCAGCGGCATATCCGTCGGCAACATCGTTTCGCCCGACAGCCCGACCGACCAGAATTCGCCAGTGTCACCACCGCCGCCACCGGGATTCAGGAAATTGTCGGTGCTTGCGCTTTCGTATTCCAGGGTGAACGCGGTGCTGTCGACGGGAAACCAGGTCACGCCCGCCCGGAAGAACCGGCCGTCATTGAACCCTTCCTGATCGGCAGAGCTTTGATCCGGCGGGTTCTGGAACGTTTCCCCAAGACCCGCCTGGCCGAAGAACATGAACGTGTCGCCCACGAAATACTGGGCTTCAAGCCCCCCGTAGAGGGTCTCGTAGGGTTCTTTCTGCAGGTCGTCGTCAAAAATGGCATTGCGGCTGTAGGCCGCGAAACCGCCAAGGCGGAAATCCGAGGTCACGGCGTGGGAATAATGCAAGGCGACCCGCAGCTCCTGGACCGGGACGTCGGTGTCGAAATTGGTCTGCGTCGCGTCCCAGTCGGAATAACTGTAGTAGCCATCGATCCCCAAGATACCATCCCCGAAGATGGGGAACGCAATCTGCCCCTCGATCCACGTCGGCATGTAGTTGACCTGGCTGTCGGGTGAGCGGTTTTCCACAACGTCCCCAAAGGAAAGCCCTGCCCCCACAAAACCGATCGGCCCGTCAAAAACCTGCGCCGAAGCGCCCAGCGACACCGAAGCGGCCAGGACGCACATCGCAAGACTTTGGAATTGTTTCATTTTCATAATCCTCTACTGCAATTCGTCGGTGGCCGCTATATGTTGGCCGTAGCACCAATAGTTGTGCGTTGGGCAAAACTGATAGCTATTGGTGGTTGTATTGCAACTTTTTTTCGGATTTTCGACGCCATCAATCGCCCGGGTGTTGCGCGATCGAGATACCAAACGGGTTCATCGGGTCCGGTCAGTGTCGAGTGCCACGCCGTGGGGCGCGGGCCATGCCTGCCCAAGGGCGTCTTTTGGAAACTGATTGTCCACCGTCATGTCCAATTGGCCTCCTTTCGGGTGCTGAAAATTATCCTTAAAGTGATCGCACAGCGCCCGCAGGAGACAAGAAATGCTCGACATGACAGCTCGTCAAAGCGCCGTTGACGTGGCACAGGCCATGGCCCACGACCCCGCGTTTCGCACAGCGCTGGCGGACCTTATCGCCTTTCCCACGGACGCCAGCAAACCTGACGCGCCGTTGCACGCATATCTTGCCCATCTATCGATCGGCCTGGCGGAAATGGGGTTCACAACCGAGGGAATCAGCGTCGAAGGCCAACCCTTCCTGATCGCGTCCCGCATCGAGGACCCGGACAAGCCCACGGTCCTGGGCTATGCCCATGGCGACACCGTGCCGGGCATGGAAGGATCATGGTCGAAAGACCGCGACCCATGGACCTTGACCGAGGACAAGAAGGCAGGGCTTTGGTACGGCCGGGGCATCGCCGACAACAAGGGTCAGATGCTGATCAACCTGACCGCGATGCAGGCCGTCATGGCCGCGCGCGGACGCCTCGGGTTCAACACCCGCATCATCATCGAAATGGGCGAGGAAATCGGCTCTCCCGGGCTGGCCAAGCTGTGCGAAAAGCTCAAGCCGCGCCTGGCCGCGGATCTGCTGATCGCCTCGGACGGGCCGCGCGTGGCGGTCGACCGCCCGACGATATTCCTGGGCGCAAGGGGCGGCGCGACGTTCCAGTTGCGTCTCAAGCGACGCAAGGGTGGCCGCCATTCCGGCAACTTCGGAGGGGCGCTGGCCAATCCCGCCCTCGAACTGGCACATGCCCTGTCACGGATCGCGTCGCGCAAGGGCGCGCTTCAGGTGCCGGGCTGGATTCCCGACGGGGTGCCCGAGGCAAGCCGCGCAGCGCTTGCAGGGCTGACGCCCGCGGGGGGCGAAGTGGACGAGGATTGGGGCGCAGAAGGCCTGACCCCGGCGGAGCGTATCCACGCCTGGAACAGCGCCGAGATCCTGGCCTTCGCCGCGGGCAAGGCTTCGGCGCCAGTGAACGCGATTCCCGCCGAAGCGCGGGCAATCGTCCAGTTGCGATATGTCCTTGGCATTGACGACAGCGATCTGGGCGGCGCCTTGCGAAAGTTTCTCGATGACGAGGGGTTCGCCGATATCGCCATCACGCAACAGGGCCCGTCATTCCGCGCCTCGGCCACACCCGCCGACCATCCGGCGGTGCAATTCGTGGCCGCCTCGATGGACCGCACCTTCGGGGAACCGCCGGTCGTACTGCCGTCGCTTGGCGGGTCGCTGCCCAACGACATCTTTACCGATATCCTGGGCCTGCCCACCGTCTGGGTGCCGCATTCCTATCCGGGTTGCTCGCAACATGCGCCGAACGAACATCTGCCCGCCGAGATCTTTGCCGAAGCGGCCGGGTTGATGGCCGGCCTGTACTGGGATCTTGGCGAAGTCTCCCGCGAGCGGCTGCATCAATCCTGAGACGCCTGGCTGCGCCACGCGGACAGCGCGGGGTTGCTGGCGACCGGGTCGCTGGCGGGGGCCTGCCTTGGGCCGCGCCGCCACGGTGCGCGCAACGCAGTCGCCCCCGGATCGCGATCGGTATCGCGAAAATAATGCAATTCCCGAGCGCCAAAATAAAAGCTGACGATTGCACCCAATAGCCACCACAGCGGCTCCGGCACGGCGTCCAGCCCCACCATGCGGGCGCCGAACGCCTCGGGGTCCACCATCGCAAAGATGAACAGACCAAGCGTGCCAAGCGCAAGCATCGGCCGTGGAAGGCGGTTCAGCCCATTGATCAGCCGGTCGAATGCATTGGGGGCCGCATAGCGGAACTCGGCCTGTGCGGCCTGCAGTGTGGCGCGGTGAATGTCGGCGTCCAGCTCATCCGAACGGGTTGCATTGGGCACGAAGACTTCGGACAGCCCCTGCGCCGCATCACCGATGGCCCGTGCCGTGTGGATGGCGCCAAAGGCGCTGTTGATCAGTCCCATGACGCCACCCGCGCGCGATGATCGGCATCACTGAGGTGAAACCGGGGCGAGATGAATTCCTCTGCCCTGCGGATCCAGCCGCCCTTTCCCCCGTCCCGTCTCCGCGCGTATTGGCGGCTGGCCGGGCGGGCGTCGCCGATCCGGTAGTAGTAGCTGCGCCGGGCGATCCCGTAGGCATCGACCAGGTGATCGGGCGCTTGTGCCAGGGCGGCGTGCGCGGCGCGCGCGGTCTGCGGGCCGATCACGCCATCCACGGCAATATCCAGCCCCATGTCGCGCAACAGGCGCTGGAGTATCCTGACGGCGTTCGATCCGGAATTCACATACATGTCGAAAACGGAAGGCTGCAGCGCATGCGGCAACCGACCGATCCCCGGACGCTGGAAATAATGCTCCACAAAGATGTCGATCGCCATGTCGCGGCCAAGCGCGCGGACGTCATCGGTGTCGACATCCCCGTCACGATCGACATCAAGACCAAGCGCGCGCATGGTGTGGATCGTGACGCCGAACTTCGTAGGCCCGCCCGGATCGTCCGGGTCGTTCACATACCCGCCTTCGCGTGCCACGATGTCTTCTGCAACAGACCGAACCGATTGCATGGCCCGCCCTCCATGCTCATTGGTTTCGATGTGAACCAGAACAGCATGGCGGGGTTAACAACGGGCTAATGCAGCCTAGGCCACCTCGTGACCGAGCGCGGCGGTGTAGATTTCAAACCAGTCCTCTCGATCCAGCTTTACTTTCATTGCGTCGGCCAAACCCTTGATCCGGTTCATGTTGTTCGTCCCCATGACTGGCATGATCCGGGCCGGATGACGCAAGAGCCACGCAACGGCGACGGCATCCGCCCCCACACCGAACGCGGTCCCGATGCGGTTGAGAACCTCGTGAACGCTGGCACCCTCGGGGCCGAACAGCCGCCCACCGGCCAGTGGCGACCACGCCATGATCGGCACCCCGGCCTCTTGCATCCATGCCACGTCGCCATCGGTGAACGGGGTGTGGTGCATGACACTCAGTTCCACCTGGTTGGTGACGAGCGGGGATTGCATGCCAGATTGCAGCAAGTTCCAGTCGTGAGCCTTGAAGTTCGACACCCCAACCGCCCGAACCTTGCCCTGAGCCACCAGATCATCCAGTGCCCTGCCGGTTTCTTCATGATCCATCAACGGATCGGGTCGGTGGATCAAAAGCAGATCGATCACGTCGACGCCCATGACGCTCAGCGAATTCTCGACCGCGCCGGTGATGTAGGTTGCGGAGGTATCGTAATACTTCACCCGTTTTCCGGCATGCTTTCCGATCGGCGCGATGATATCGCACTTGGTCACCAGTTCGACCTTGTCGCGCAGGCCGGGGCTGGCGCGGAACGCGTTGCCAAGCAGTTCCTCGGCGCCGTAATCCCCGTAGATGTCGGCCTGGTCCATCGTTGTGATGCCCTGCGCAAGACAGGCTTCGACCTTGGCCTGCACATGGGCGGGCGAGGTATCCGTGTCATCGCCAAGGCGCCACATGCCATAGACGATGCGCGAAAACTCAAGCGGGCCTACCGTGATCCGTTCCATCAGCGTCTTTCTCCGATCCCAAGGGGTGTGGCCGGCATCTTGGCCGGAACTCGCCCGTAAACCTCTGGCAAGGAACAGGTTTTCAGCTCCGGCATCACAAGTCGGCCAAAATGTTCGCACTCGTCAATATGCGGGTACCCCGAAAAGATGAAGGCCCGTATCCCCATTTTCTTGTAAGCTTCGATCTCGCTCAACACCTGGTCGGCCGAGCCCACAAGCGCGGCCCCGCATCCCGACCGCGCGCGCCCTATGCCGGTCCACAGATGCCGTTCCACATAGCCAAATTTATCCGCCAGTTCCCGCGCCTTGGCCTGATGCGACACGCCGAGGGATCCGGAATCCAAGGCGCGTTCGCGAATGAGCTGACCCAGTTCGTCATCCAGTTTCGACACCAGATGCTCCGCATAGTCCCGCGCTTCCGCCTCGGTGTCGCGCACGATCATGTGGACCCGCAGCCCGTAATCCAGTGTTCTTTCATATTTTGCAGCGACTTGGTGGACGTCTTTCATCCGCTGTTCCAGCATGTCCTTGGGTTCGGGCCACATCAGGTAGACATCACAATGCTGCCCGCACAATTCCAACGCATCCGGCGAATAGCCCCCGAAATACAGCAATGGTCCACCGGTCTGGTACGGCGTGGCTGGATCGGTTGAAAGCCCTTCGAAATTATACACTTGCCCGGTGTAGTTGATCTGATCTTGCGTCCAGGCCTGTTTCAGGATCTCGACCACCTCGCGCGAGCGTTGATAGCGATAGCCGCTATCGGCCTTTTCGCCGGGGAAATCGGACGAGATGATGTTGACCGTCAGCCGTCCCTCCAGCATGTGATCCAGCGTCGCAATCGTGCGGGCCAGCATGACCGGTTGCATCTCGCCGCAGCGCACGGCGGCCAGCATGTTGATCTTGTCGGTGAGCGGTGCGCACCCGGCCACGAAACTCAACGTGTCTTGCCCGACCTGATAGGAGGACGGGCACAAGATGTTGCGAAAGCCCTGGCGTTCGGCCTCAAGCACGATGTCGCGACAATGCGCCCACGATGATCGCAACGCCCCGTCGGGCACGCCGAGAAACTGGTAGTCATCCGAACACAGCGCCGAAAACCAGCTGACTTCAGCGGCGTCCAGATCTGCGGATGTGACAGGAACGACGGTCATGTTGGGCTCCTCCCTCCCAGTGGCTGGACAAGCCGTAGCAAGCGTTGCATGGTCAATCAATAGTATATCAATCTCGGCTGTCGGAACCGCATGCAATCATACGGCGCACTACCCACCTATCTCAGGATCGCAGAAACCCTGACGATCGATATAGAGGCCGGCCGCCTGACGCCCGGCGACAAGCTGCCGCCGGAACGGGAAATGGCATTGATGCATGGCGTCACGGTCACCACGTTGCGGAAATCCCTACGGATCCTGACGGAACGCGGCTTGCTGGAACGCCGCCAGGGGTCGGGAAACTACGTGGCCGAGGGGCAGACCGGGCTTGGAACCTATGCGCTGTTCCGGCTCGAGGCCGTGCCTGGCGGCGGTGGTCTGCCCACGGCGCAACTGATCTCGCTGCGCCACTGCGTCAAGCCCGCCAGCCTTCCCGACCTGGGCAGCACTGCGCCCAAGGCGTGGAATATCAGGCGCCTGCGCGCGCTCAATCACCAGCCTGTCGCGATCGAGGATATCTGGCTGGATGACCGGTTCGACGGCGTCCTGACACCCGCGACCGTATCGGAGTCGCTCTACAAGACCTACCGCGAGAAACTGGGCCTGACCATCGCACGCGCCGAAGACCGTATCGGTCTGGGCCCCTTGCCCGATTGGGCGCCGCCCGCGCTGCAAAGCACGCCAGGCAGCATCATGGGGCTTGCCCGACGCCGTGCTTTCGATGGATACGGCGCAGTGGCCGAGGTTTCGTTTACCTGGTTCGACACAAGCCGCGCGGCCTATGTGGCCCGCATCCCCTAGGCGCCCTCTGAAAGGACTGCGCAACACCATGACACGCTATGGCATCATCGGGTCCGGCATGATGGGGCAGGAGCATATCCGCAACATCGCGCTTTTGAACGACACCGCGGTTACCGCTTTCGTGGAGCCTGACGCCGCGATGGCCGCCGCCACGCTTGGCCTGGCCCCCGGGGCCACCAATTGCCCCGACATCAGGGGGCTGCTGGCCCGCAACGATGTGGATGCACTCGTGATCGCGTCGCCCAACCATTGCCACGTGGACCAGCTGCAGCAGATCGCCGCGATCCGCCCGCTGCCGGTACTGGTGGAAAAACCGGTCTATACCTCGCAAGCCCAGGCCGCGCAGTTGGGGGCCCTGGCCCGCGATTACCCCGCCCCGATCTGGGTGGCGATGGAATACCGCTACATGCCGCCGGTCGCAAAATTCCGCGAAATGGTGGCCGAGGCGACAGGTGGCATCAAGATGCTGACCATCCGCGAACACCGCTTTCCCTTTCTGCACAAGGTGGGGGACTGGAACAGGTTCAACCGCAACACGGGCGGCACGCTGGTGGAAAAATGCTGCCATTTCTTTGACCTGATGCGCGTGATCCTGAACGATGACCCGGTCCGCGTGATGGCCAGCGCAGGCCAGGCGGTGAACCATCTGGACGAACGCTATGACGGGCAAACGCCCGACATCTGGGACAGCGGCTATGTCATCGTCGATTTCGCAAGAGGCGCGCGAGCGATGCTGGAATTGTGCATGTTCGCGGAAGGCGCCCGCTACCAGGAAGAACTTTCGGCCGTTGGCCCTGCAGGCAAGATCGAGGCCCTGGTCCCCGGCCCGACGCGGTTCTGGAATTTCGACGTGGGGCCTGCGCCGACGCCCAAGGTGATCGTCAGCCCCCGCAACCCGCAGGGTCCGGTGGACCACGAGGTGCCCGTTGACCGTCAGCTTCTGGCGGCCGGCGATCACAACGGCGCCACCTATTACCAGCACCAGCGTTTCCTCGAGGTCATCCGGCAGGCCCGCACCCCCGAGGTCACCCTGGAAGACGGCGCATGGGCGGTGCGCATGGGGCTGGCCGCGCAAGAGTCCGCGATGCGCGGCGAGGCAGTATCGCTCGCATGACGCATGCCTTAGGGTGATCTCATGGTGGATCGTATCGACATCGGCATCGACGGAGGCGGCACGGGGTGCCGGCTTGCGATGTCTGCCGATGGGGGGGCCGTGCGGCAATACCAGGGCGGACCCGCCAATATCGTCACCGATCCGGCAGCGGCCGAGGCCGCTATCAGGCTGCTGGTGCAAGAGGCGTTGACCGATCATGGCCTGGGGTTCGACACCATGGAAAAGGCGCGGGTATGTGCCGGACTTGCGGGCGCGCGCCTGCCCGGAGAGGCCGACCGCTTTGCGACCCGCCTGCCCTTTCTGGCCTATGTGGTCGATGACAGCGTCACTGCCCTGGAGGGTGCGCTGGCGGGGCAGGACGGCATCCTGGCCAGTCTTGGGACAGGATCGTTTTTCATCCGCAAGACCGGCGAGGACCGACGCCATGTCGGTGGCTGGGGCTTTCAGCTAGGCGACGAGGGGTCGGCGGCCTGGGCCGGGCGCCGGGCCTTGTCATTGGCCCTGCGCGTGGCCGACGGACGCCTGCCGCCCGATCAGATCGCCGAGCGGCTGTTTGATGCCACGCGCCCGCACCCGGTCTTGTTCGCGCGGGACGCCACGCCGGCGGATTTCGCGCAACTGGCCCGGATCGTTCTGGCCTCGCGAGACAGCACGCTGGCCAAACGGGTGCTGTCCGACATTTTTGGCGCGCTGCACGAGGGGCTGGCCGACCTGGGATACGAACCCGGCATCCCGCTTGTGGTGACCGGCGGGCTTGGCGACATGTTGCGCCCGATGCTCCCGCCTGCCCTGGCCGCAGACCTGGTGGACAGCCGGGGCAGCCCGCTGGATGGGGCCTTGCGCCTGGCACGGGCCTTGCCATGACGACCTATCTCGACCTCGATGTTCTGGACGGCGGCGGGCTCAGGTCCGATCAGGTGGTGCGCATCGACGACGGCAAAATTGCCGACCTCCGCCCCCGCCGCGCGGATGATCGCGGCACGTCGCTTGCAAAAGGTGGACACCGCGCCCTGATCTGCCCCGGCTTCATCGATCTGCAGGTCAACGGCGGCGGCGGGCTGATGCTGGATGCCTGCGACACGGTTGCCAGTGTCAGCCACCTAGCCGAGGCGCACCGGGCGGGAGGCACCCTTGCCCTGCTGCCCACCCTGATCAGCGACACTCCGGCGACCACGGCGCGGATCATCGACCTGGTGGCCCAGGCCGCGCGACACGACCCCGCCATTGTAGGCCTGCATCTGGAAGGCCCGCATCTGGGCGTCGCCGGTGCTCACGACCCGGCGCTTTTGCGCCCCATGTCGGACGTGGATCTCGAGGTTTATCTGAGTGCCGCTGCCCGTTTGCCAAATCTCATGATCACCTTGGCCCCCGAACAGGTGAGCGCGTCGCAGATCAGCGCATTGGTTCAGGCGGACGTGATCGTCTCGCTCGGGCATAGCGCGTGTTCCTATGCCGCCGCCCACGCCGCGTATGACGCCGGCGCCAGCGCCGCGACGCATCTGTTCAACGCCATGTCGGGCCTGCATCACCGCGAACCCGGCATGGTCGGCGCGGCGCTGGATCACGCGCGCTGGATCGGCCTGATCGCGGATGGGGAACATGTGCATCCCGCAGCGCTGCGGTTGGCCCTGACCGCCCGCCCTGATGCCATCTACCTGGTCACCGACGCCATGGCCGTGGCCGGCACCGATGACCGGGGCTTCACCCTGAGCGGCAAGGCCATCACCCGCGCCGGCGGGCGGTTGACCACGGCGGAGGGCACCCTTGCGGGGGCGGATATCACCATGATGGACGCGGTGCGAAACCTTGCGGCATTCACGGGGCGGGCGCTGGCGGATATCCTGCCGCTGGCCTTCGACGCGCCGCACCGGGTGCTGCGTGGCGATCCCCTGCACCTGTCGCAGGGACGTCCCGCCCGGCTGCTGCACATCCACGAGGATCAGGTCATCGCCACGCTGACCGGCGACGACTGGCGCCCGGTCTAGAGCGCCTGCCCCACCAGCGCGCCGATCGCGCTGGTCACAGTCATCGCCACGACACCCCAGATAATGACCCTTGCAGCGGCCCGGATGCGCGGTGCGCCACCGGCTTTCGCGCCTAGGGCGCCAAGCACACCAAGCGCCACCAGCGTCGCGGCACCAACCCACCACGACAGCGTGTCCAACGGCGCAATCAGCCCGACACCCAGTGGCACCGCCGCGCCCCCGGCGAATGTAAAGGCCGACACGACCGCCGCCTGGATGGGTTGCGGGGGGGACAGGTCGGTCAGGCCGATCTCGTCGCGCAGATGCGCGCCAAGCGCGTCGACCTCGGTCAATTCGCGCGCCACGTCCCGTGCCAGACCCTCGGTCAGCCCGCGCGCGCGGTAGATGTCAACCAGTTCGGCAAGCTCGCCCTCGGGGTTGGCGACCAGTTCGGCCTTTTCACGCGCCACATCGGCGCGTTCCACGTCGGCCTGGCTGGACACCGAGACATATTCCCCCGCCGCCATGCTGAGCGCCCCGGCAACC